>NZ_SRTP01000128.1:0-373 GCF_004791945.1 Mesorhizobium sp. M3A.F.Ca.ET.175.01.1.1
CCGACCTGGTCAGCAACGCCCGCAACGATATCTACCTGATCGGCGAAGCGCTGAAGCTGATCGACAAGAAGAAGCTGCTGCCGATGCAGGACGCGGACCTGAAGGCGGTGACCGACTATCACAAGGCAGTCGACAACGCGACGAAGTTCATCCCGCTGTGGGTGAAGATCGCCGTGGCGCTGGCGTTGGGTCTCGGCACCATGGTCGGCTGGAAGCGCATCGTCGTCACGGTCGGCGAGAAGATCGGCAAGAGCCACCTGACCTATGGCCAGGGCGCTGCCGCCGAGCTGGTCGCCATGATCACCATCGGCATGGCCGATCGCCTCGGCCTGCCGGTTTCGACCACGCATGTTCTGTCGTCCGGTGTCGCCGG
>NZ_SRTP01000129.1:0-372 GCF_004791945.1 Mesorhizobium sp. M3A.F.Ca.ET.175.01.1.1
GACGGCTGGGCCGAGACGATTGAGCTTCTCGGCGGGGAAGAGTTGATCGCAGGAAGTGCTCGCGAGACGAAGGCGTTCCTGCGCCCGCGCGGCATCAGATCGGCGAGCGACCTGTTGCGCCTGACACTGGCTTACTGCCTTGGCAAGGTAGGCATGCGGGGCGTCGTGGCCTGGGCGGCGGCGAGCGGGATTGCCGACATTTCGGACGTGGCCTTGCTCGGCCGGTTGCGCAATGCAGGCCCCTGGCTGCAACAGTTGATCGGGCATCTTTTGAAGCGCGAGGATGCAGGCTTGGCCAAAGGCCGGCTAATCCGCATCCTCGATGCGACGGCGGTTGCCAAGGCTGGTGCGCATGAGAAGAAGAACAATGGC
>NZ_SRTP01000130.1:0-372 GCF_004791945.1 Mesorhizobium sp. M3A.F.Ca.ET.175.01.1.1
CATTTCGTCGTCCAATAGCAGGCGAATTGCTGTTACAATTCATTCATTTTCTGAGCGCGATTCCATTTGTTGAAGTCAGCCGTTTTCAGGTCGCCCGAACGGAAATACTGCACTGTGATCGTTAATTCCCGGTGTGATGCAACTCGTCCCTAGATACCAACACGGTCTTGGCACTATCTTCCAGAAGACCCTTCACCCGAATCGCCGAGGAGGATTTTCCTTATGGGGAAAATAATGAAGTTGCTGGATGTCGTCGGGAGGTTGTAGGATTTTGATGAAGAGAACACGATCTATGTATCGGAGCCTTGGACTAAAGAGTCCGATGCAATGGTTGCGACCGCGCCCGACGATAGTATGGTGCCGCCAAAGGCG
>NZ_SRTP01000131.1:0-372 GCF_004791945.1 Mesorhizobium sp. M3A.F.Ca.ET.175.01.1.1
CCCGTCCCCCCTGCTCGACCATCTGCAGCAGAATGTCGGCAGTCTCTCTTTGGACCTCGAGATGCCGAAATACGGTGATAGCGGGAAAGGCGCAGGCGGCCGGATAGACGATGCGGATGCAACGGCCTGCAATGGCGACCACCTGGCTCACAAGCTCTTGAGCCGATGATGGAGGTGACGGCGCGCAGGGCCGTATGAGGCTCAGCCGCTGCCAATCCTCGAGCGCGGTCTCGACATGCCGGTTCGCCTCGCGACTGTCGACGCCGCTGCGCGCCATCTCGAGCGAGATGGCCTGCGGTGGCGTGCCTTCTTCCAGGGAGCGCCAAATCTCGGCAGCGGTATCGTTGACGGCGAAGATGGCCTGCCGGGACG
>NZ_SRTP01000132.1:0-371 GCF_004791945.1 Mesorhizobium sp. M3A.F.Ca.ET.175.01.1.1
GCAGGGTCAGCTGGTCGCAGTGCATCCGGCCTATGACGCGCAGTTCGACGGTTTCGCGCCGGCGGCGGTGCACAACAATCCGAAAGCCAGGCAGAAATGGGCCCTGGCGTCATGGCTGACCAATAGCGCGCCTTGTCGGCCCGATGCCAGACCGTATTCTGGCGCCCGTCGAGCCGATGCGTTGAGCCAGGCAGGGATAAACGGCGGCGTGCAAAGGGCTTCGGCGCCGCGCTTAATGCAAGTCGCCCAAATTGCGCGGCGGTTTTGGGAGAACGAGATGCATCAAAACAAAGGGTTGAAGCGCGTCGCCCGAACCCGTTTCTGCGCGGCGCGCTTTAATGTCCCGTCTTCAATATGCCGGCCACCTTGGC
>NZ_SRTP01000133.1:0-371 GCF_004791945.1 Mesorhizobium sp. M3A.F.Ca.ET.175.01.1.1
GCAAGGCATGCCGGCACGATGCCGCGCCTGCCGGCCGTCTCGACCAGACGGTCCCAGTCGATGTGCTGCCCGGCCATCCGTGTCGCGACATCCATCGTCCAGTCGCCGTTCGAGCTTTCCGTGGCATGCGCCAGCACAATCAGCACCGAATCGGTCGGGTCGGGAACACGCACCCGGCAGGGACCGAGGCTTGCCGTCCCGGCCCGCATCCACAATGCCTCGTCGAGCGAGGCGTCATTGCGGCTGTAGTGGAACGGGCTGACATGCAGATCGACATTGCCGTGGTGGCCCTTCCTGAAATTGCCGTTCAGCCTGACCGTGGCCAGCCGTCGAAGATATTCGAAGGATTCGACGTTCGCGGCGGTCCAGCC
>NZ_SRTP01000134.1:0-369 GCF_004791945.1 Mesorhizobium sp. M3A.F.Ca.ET.175.01.1.1
GTCCGCCACCGGCCGAAGCAGGTCGGGCACGGCAGCCGCGTTGAAGCCGATCGTGTACGGAAGCATGATCGCATGCGTCTCGGCATGCGGCGTGTCGAAACTGCCGCCCAGCGTGTGGCAGATCTTGTGGTGCAGCGCCATGGCGACCTGCCCGAGCACGGTGCCGCAAAGCCATGCGCCGTAGAGCGCCTTGGCGCGTGCATCCGCTTCGCGAGGGCTGACGACGATCACCGGCAACGCTTCCTTCAGCGCGCGCATGCCCTCGGTCGCCATCATCGAGGTGATCGGGTTGCGGTCCTCGGCATAGAGGCCTTCGGCGGCATGCGCGATGGCGTTGAGGCCGCTTGTCACGCTGATGCCGACCGGCAG
>NZ_SRTP01000135.1:0-369 GCF_004791945.1 Mesorhizobium sp. M3A.F.Ca.ET.175.01.1.1
CGACGCAGTCTGGCGACCGCCACCCTTAGTCTGCAGCGACGCCATTAGTGACTGCGTCTGCGCCTCGGGTTCCACGCCCAAATGCTTCTTCAGCAGCGCGCGGCAGGATTCGAACTGGCGCAGGGCCGCGTTTTCGTGGCCCCTGGCGGCGTAGACCCGCATCAGCGCCCGATGCGCCGCCTCCGCAGTCGGGTCTGATGCGAGCAGCCTTTCCGCGAGCCGTTCGCAGGCCGTTTCGTCCGCGGTTCCGGCTTCAGCCAGCGCGAGGCTCAGGCGCTCCACCAATTGCAGCGCCTTCTGCCGGTATCTCAACTGAGAGGGGCTGAACCACTCATCCAGACCGTCGGGAATGGCTTCGCCCGCAAGCAC
>NZ_SRTP01000136.1:0-369 GCF_004791945.1 Mesorhizobium sp. M3A.F.Ca.ET.175.01.1.1
AACCGGCTACGCCGGCGAAATTGAACGTCTGGTCGGCAACAGGGCGTGACTCGATCAGGGTAAACGTATAGGTGCCGTCCGGGTTGACCTTCAGATCGAAGAAATTCGGGATGCCGGCAGCAATGCCCCATTTCGAGGCGAGTTCGCCGCGCAAGGCGCCGGCCTTCGCCGTGCCTTCGGTGAGCGACGGCATCTGCTTTTCGTCGAGCGATGTCCCGGCAAGCAGTTCGGAGGACCATTGCCGCTTGCCGACATCGAGCCAGGATGTGCCGGCCGAATCCGACATCTCCGAAATATGCTCGCCGGTCAGCCAGAGCCGCAGATAGTCCTTGGGCAAGAGCACCCTGGCGACCTTGGCGAAGATCGCTG
>NZ_SRTP01000137.1:0-368 GCF_004791945.1 Mesorhizobium sp. M3A.F.Ca.ET.175.01.1.1
GTCCATCAGCCCGAGCCGGCATTGACGGCCGCGGGCCTGATCAGGCCCTGTCTCGACATCGAGCGCCAGCTCATCCGCCAGCACAGGCCGCTGCTCAATCGCAGCCGCCAGTGAGAGCCGGTAAGGTGCGTCGCACAGAACCGATCAGTGGAACGTGCTGGCGGCCTCGCCCGATAACCGGTTGCGCGGGCTTTCGAAGCTCACCTGGTCGCGTCCGTTCGATTTCGCCTTGTAGAGATGCCTGTCGGCGACCTGGAACATGGCGTGATAGGTGGTGGGGCCGCTGAAAGCGATGCCGCCGATGCTGACCGAAAGCGGACATGGCTGGCCGCCGGGCGCGAAGTCGGCCTCGCGGATGCGCAGCCTGA
>NZ_SRTP01000013.1:0-177845 GCF_004791945.1 Mesorhizobium sp. M3A.F.Ca.ET.175.01.1.1
GCCGAGGAATGGAAACGACCGCCGCGCGAGTGGTTCGAGGCCAAGACCCAGTTCGCCGTCGTCTTCGGCGAAAGGTTCGTCGGCCAGTGACGAAACCGGCCTCGCGCACAGAATTCCTGACAGTCCCCGTGGCTTTGCCCTCCATACCACCGGCCGACGGCGGCAAGGCGAAGTCCCTTTTCGACATCTTCAGGCTTGACCACAAATACACCCTGGCCGGCCACAGCTCACATAGCAGTCACAGCTCGCACAGCAGCCATCGGTCGTCATCCGGCGGTACATACTATGTTCCTCCGGCGTCACCAGCCCCGCTGTACGATGCGCCATCGACAACTTACCAGCAGCCCGCGCCCGCCGCACCGGCCCCTTTGGCGACGCTGCCCGGCAATTCCAATAAGTTCAAAGACATCGTCCTTCAGGTGCAGTTCGCCATGCTGGCCTACGGCTACTACAACGGCGAGCTAAACGGCCAAATGAGCCCCGAGATGCGGGACGGTCTCACGCGCCTCCAGGCCGATTACAACCTCAAGATCACTGGGACGATTACCCCCGAAACGCTCACGGCGTTGAAAATCGTGGCCAAATAACTCTCAAGCGATCTTGTAGCCCTCGCACTCAAGCCGTTGAGCAGATCAATCCCTTCATCGTGGGCAGCTCTCTCCAGCGTCTGGATCCTCTAGCCCAACTCCCGGAAGGCACGCCAGATCGTCCGCAAATAGCGACTTTCCGCTGGACTTCACCGCCAAAGGAAGCATTGGTTGGGTAAGCGCCGCCGAGGAACTCGGCACTAGAAGAGCTTAGGCTCCAGCCCGCGAGCGGCGGGCTTCAGTCAGTGCAAGCGCCGGGATGACCCGGGCGCCGAACTGACGAAGATTCAAGATGGCAATCCTCAATTACATCGAAGCCAAAGCCGACAATGTCGAAATGCGGGCCACGGCATCCGACTTCTACCAGGCCCTCCCCCCGCCTTCCCTATGCGAGCAGTCCGATGCAGCCGTCTCGGTGACCGTTGAGAAAGGCAAGGGCACTTCGCCCCTAGCGCAGGCCAAGACTAACAACGTCCGAAGGACCCAGAGCTCGACCAACAGCGTCACGGTCCAGTCGTTGATCGATGCTACTGGATGGCAGCCACCGGGGCGGACCTTCCTCTCCGGCATCGTCAAGAAAACCGCGGCCACGAGCTGCTCAGCGAAGCTGGAAAGAGCAGCAAACGGCGCCGCTGCGTCGCCGAAGTAGAGATGGCTGAGCAGTCTCGATGCGCAAGCGACTGGATATCAACACTGAGATTGCTGCAGT
This sequence comes from Mesorhizobium sp. M3A.F.Ca.ET.175.01.1.1, assembly GCF_004791945.1. NCBI lineage: Bacteria > Pseudomonadati > Pseudomonadota > Alphaproteobacteria > Hyphomicrobiales > Phyllobacteriaceae > Mesorhizobium > Mesorhizobium sp. M3A.F.Ca.ET.175.01.1.1. Next base: position 1,297 of record NZ_SRTP01000013.1, read on the forward strand.
CCGCGATTTGGCGCGAGACCAACTCGTGGCAGCATGGATGAAGACCTATGGCTGCCCGCCGCCCAAAGGTGTCAAGCGCGAGTTACTCGAACGCTCTGCTGCCTGGCATCTGCAGGCGAAAAGGTTGGGCGGCCTGCCGTCGAGCACTAGAAAAGCCCTCGGGTCGATTGATGTGCGTCCGACTGGCTTATGCTTGCTCCCCGCGGCCAATGCGGCGCCATCGAGCAACAATGGAACGGCACCAACCGAGCTTGCATCATCTGCCCCAGTCGTGGCGAGGAAGCCGGGATCGGTCCCGCCCAAGGTCGGGTCTCGTCTGATGCGGGAGTGGAACGGTCGGATGCATATTGTTGAAGTTGTCCACGGTGGCTTCGTGCTCGATGGCAAGACCTTCCGATCGCTGACGGCCGTTGCTCGCCGCATCACGGGCACGCATTGGTCCGGCCCAAGGTTTTTTGGACTATGACAACATCCCCTCGTCTCAACTGTGCAATCTACACTCGCAAATCCACCGAGGAGGGGTTGGAGCAGGAATTCAATTCGCTTGATGCCCAACGCGAGGCGTGCGCTGCGTTCATTGCCTCTCAGGCAGGGTTAGGCTGGAGGCTCATGCCGGACCATTACGACGATGGGGGCATCTCCGGTGGCACGATGGAGCGCCCTGCCCTCCAGCGTCTCCTACAGGAAATCCAGCGCAAGAAGATTGACGTCGTTATCGTCTATAAGATCGATCGCCTCACCCGATCGCTGATGGATTTCTCAAAGATCGTGGAGATCTTTGATGCCAATTCCGTCTCGTTCGTCTCGGTCACCCAACAGTTCAACACCACCACATCGATGGGAAGGCTGACACTCAATGTGCTTCTGTCCTTCGCCCAGTTCGAACGAGAGGTCACCGCTGAACGCATCCGCGACAAGATCGCGGCCTCGAAAAAGAAGGGCATGTGGATGGGCGGCGTTGTGCCACTGGGCTATCGCGCCGAGAACCGCAAGCTCGTGGTTGATGAAGCCGAAGCGAAGATCGTTCAGCACCTGTTCGCTCGCTATCTCGTCCTGAAGTCAGTTCGTGAACTTGTCAGTGAGGCCAGGCGGGACGGCCTTTCAGCACGGTCACGCCAACAAAAGGACGGTTCTGTTGTCGTCACGTCACCGTTCGGCCGCGGCAACCTTTACCACCTTCTTTCGAACCCGATCTACATCGGCAAAATTAGGCACAAGAAGCACATCTACGACGGCGAGCACGAGGCCATTCTCTCGGCTGCCCAATTCGACGAGGCCCAGCAGCTTCTCAACTCACAGGCACCCAGGCGACGAAGTCAGTTGAACGTCACGCAAGCTCATTTGCTAACCGGCCTGCTCTTCGATGAAGACGGCAAGAAGCTGCGATCCGTTCATGCCAAGAGACGAGACGTTCGCTATCGGTACTACGTCTCAAAGCAGTTCGTTGATCAGCGGCGAAATGGATCAGACGGTTGGCGTCTTCCCGCCCAGGCCGTTGAATCCGTTGTTGAGCATCGTCTGAATCGGATTCTCAGCGATCATGCCCAATTGTCTGATTGGCTTCGGCGATGGGCGGATTCCGGCGAAATCCAATCCGCGCTCACTCGCGCTGATGAAGTGCGATCATCTTGGGCGTCCGGAAACGTCTACGCGAAGCGATCGCTGCTCCAGAAAATCGTTCGTCGGATCACGATCAAGCCGGGATCATTGACCATCGAACTCGTCATCCGGCCAGTCTCGGAACTGTTGCTAGCCAGGGTCCTCCCCACTGATGGTGGCGCCGAAACGACGTTACTCGAATGTCCGTTTGGGATGAGGCGTCGCGGTGTCGAAACGCGGCTTGTGCTTACCGATGGATCTAGCGTCGTCCGAGAACCGGATGCGGCTCTTGTTAGCCTTCTTCGCCGCGCTCATTTGTATCTCAACCAGCTGACGGATGGCGCCAACCGCAGCCTCACCGACGTTGCCTTACTGAATGGCACCGATACATCCGAGGTGAGCCGCCTCCTGCCCCTCGCCTTCCTTGCCCCCAAAATCGCGTCCGGCATTGTCGCTGGCGACCAGCCTGCCGAACTGACCGCGCATCGGCTTCCTCGCCTGCCTGAACTCCCGATTGTCTGGACCGACCAAGCGGCACTGCTCGGTTTCTGAACCAACGACCAAGCATCTCCCTGATCGGCCGACCATCACTTTCCAAAACGCTTGGCTACGGAATTCCCTCGTCAGAGACGACGGCCAAAAATCTGGGCATTTTGGGCGCTCACTGGCGCGTCTCAGCCAAGCGTTCCGACCGCGCGGCGCTGACAAAATGGAAATGTCGGAACTATCTCGAAACAGCTGAAAAACTTTCGAAATAGGGGGCACGCGATGGTGCCCCGAATGATCCGATGCAGCCAACCGGAAGCGAAAACTAAGTCACGGAAGTGTCGACGCTATTCAGGCTTATTTCCAGGGAAGTGTCGGACATCGCAGTTTCGGGCGAAAATGGTGGCCATTTTGACAGTGGCGATTCACGCCGCATCGAGGTGCATCCCAGCGATCGTTTGGTGATGCGCGAAGCAAAAATATATGCTAAGAACTTGATATTAAATGGTTTTTGGTGGGCCCGGAGGGACTCGAACCCCCAACCAAGCGGTTATGAGCCGCCGGCTCTAACCATTGAGCTACAGGCCCCACGCGGGCTGGCTTAGTGTTTTTCGGCTCGCGGCACAAGGCTTTCGAAAGCGCTGGCGGGGAATGCTAAAATCGGCCCATATTCCGGCGATAGATCGGCTTGCGCCCATTCGGGCGTGAACAGGTTCCGGGTATTGCAGGCAGTGCGACGAATCCAGGCTTTTTCGAGCCGAGTCCGTGCCGGCAAGGAATGGCCCAACCATATCGAGGAGGTTTCATGACCAGACGTCTTCTGACCTTTGCGCTCGCTGCTGCGGTCGCTTTTCCGGCGCTGGCGAGTGCCGCCGATTCGCCGACCCCTCCACGCATTGTCGTGTCGGGCGAAGGCGAAGCGACGGTCGCGCCCGACATGGCGATCCTGACGCTCAGCGTCATGCGCGAGGCCAAGACCGCGCGCGCCGCGCTCGATGCCAACAACGATGCCATGGCGGCGGTGATCGCCGCGATGAAATCCGCCGGCATCGCCGATCGCGACTTGCAGACCGGCGGCATCCAGATCAACCCGCGCTACAACTACACCAACAAGCCCGACGGCAGCCAGGAGGCCGAGCTTGTCGCCTATCAGGTGACCAACACACTCTCTGTGCGTGTGCGCGACATCGACAAGACCGGTGACATTCTCGACAAGGCGGTGTCGCTCGGCGTCAACCAGGGGGGCGGCATCGCCTTCACCAACGACGATCCCAAGGCCACCATCACCGAGGCGCGTAAGGAGGCCGTCGCCGACGCGATCGCCAAGGCCAAGACGCTCGCCTCGGCGGCCGGCGCCAGTCTCGGGCGGGTGCTGGAGATCACCGACCAGAACGTCGTGCCGGTGCCGATGCCGATGAACGCAAAAGCCTTTGATGCCGCGCGCGCCGCCGTGCCTGTGCAGGCCGGTGAAAACGCCTACACCGTCCAGGTGACCGTCACATTCGAGCTGAAATAGCCAAGTCCGACCTGATCAATGAACAAAAAACCCCGGAGGGAACCGATCCTCCGGGGTTTTTTCGAGCCGCGCGCTTCGGACATGCCGAAGGGGCTCCGCTACCAAAGACTGACCCTCATGTTGACCTTGACCGACCCTCCGAAGGCCATCCCTCCGGATCTTCGAAGAAGATCATGCATAGAGGGGATCGGCGAGGAGCGTGCTTCATGCCGCTCCCCGCCGATGAAGCCTCAGCGGTAGATCACCGGGCAACCGCGCACGTTGGCGAACACAACGACCACGCGATCGCCATACTGACGACCGGCCACCTTCACCGTGCGGCGGCTGACGTCGACGATCCGGACGCGATGCAGGCCCATGCGCTCAGCCTTGTCGAGGGCGCGGTCCGGCGAGCAGCGGTCGCGACGCCATTCGCGACGGTAATATCCGTCATCGTCATCGCCTGTGTAGACGCCGAAGCGCGGATCATGGTTGTTGCCGAAGCCGAGATAGAGGCTGTCCGCATGCGCCGGAATGGCGCCTAGCGTGCCAAGGCCGACAAGGGCCGAAAGGGCTGCCGTCTTGATGGTGTTGAACATCGTCTTCTCTCCTTGTTGAGGGCTCTCGCCCAGTCGGTGGTTGGCGAACTGGTGTTTGGCAAACCGATGACTGCAGAATGCCCCTTCCTGTCTGAACCATTTGCGAACCGGGCGTTCATGTCCGGTTCATGTGGCAGGAAAAGGGAATTCTCCCGCTGCCATCGCCCCTTCACTCTGAAACCTGCCGCCCAAACGCGTCGTCGCGCCGCCGGTTCCCGTCAAAACCGTCTTACGGCTTGTCAAAGGCAGACCGGTCAGGTTCGTCCTCAACGGGCGAACCGTCAGGGTTCGTCCTCAATAGGCGAACTCGTCAGGGTTCGTCCTCAACAGGCGAACCCGTCAGGGTTCGTCCTCAACAGGCGAACCCGTCAGGGTTCGTCCTCAACAGGCGAACCCGTCAGGGTTCGTCCTCAATAGGCGAACTCGTCAGGGTTCGTCCTCAACAGGCGAACTCGTCAGGGTTCGTCCTCCAGCATGTAATCGAAATAGTCGTCCGGCTCGGCCAGATCGGTTTCCTTGGCCCTCACCCGGCCGCGGATCGAAATTCCCGCCTGATGCACGGTCTCCCCGCTTCCGGAAACCAGCCGGTGCCACCAGTAGAGATCATGGCCTTCGGCGATCAGCCGGTAGGCGCATGTCTTGGGCAGCCAGCTGATGGTACGCACATTTTGCGGGGTCAGCCCGACGCAATCAGGCACGCGCGCCAACCGGTTGGCGTAGTCCGCACAACGACAGGTTTCTGCATCGAACAGCCGGCAACCGACGCTCGTCCAATAGATGTCGCCCGTATCTTCATCCTCGAGCTTCGACAGGCAGCATTTGCCGCAGCCGTCACAGAGCGATTCCCACTCGGCTGGGGTCATCGCCTCGAGCGGCTTGGTCTTCCAGAAAGGCGCATCCATGCCGGGGATTTGGCGCTGCCGGGCCTTTTGGTCAAGCATCGCAGTGAGCGCGGCCCAATATCAACATTAGAAAAACATGGAATTGCCTTCAAAACGCCCGCCGAGCAACCTTGGTTGGGGCCAATGCCTTGAACTGGAACCAATTGCGGTTGATGAAAGTTTGGGCAGGGATGGGACCCCAAAAGGAGAATTGAGATGAAACGCCAACCACGGATTCTGGCAGGCACGGCAATCGGCCTGCTGATGGCATCCGCGCCGTTGGGCGCGTTCCCGCTGCAGGGAAGTGCCGCTTTCGACACCCCGCGCGGAGCGCCACTGATTCTGGCGCAATCGAGCTGCGCCGAAGGCCAATCGGCCGAGGAATGCGCGCAAGGTGGTCAGCAAGGGGAAGCCCAGCAGCCGAAGAAGAAGAAGCGCGAGCAGCAACAACAGACCGAATCGGCCCCGGCCGAGCAGCCCGCCGAGCCGGAGCAGAAGCCGCGCAAGAAGCGGCAGGACCAGCAGCAGCAGATGGACACCGGCCAGGCCGGGGAAGCAGCGCCTGCAGAGCAGCAGTTCAAGCCGCGCAAGAAGCGCGACCAGCAGCAGCAGATCGAGGCTGCGCCGGCCGATCAGGGCGGCCAGCCCGCAACCGAAGAACAGCAGCTCAAACCGCGCAAGAAGCGTGACCAGCAGCAGCAGACCGAGACGGCTCCCGCCGATCAGGGCGGCCAGGCCACGACGGACGAGCAGCAGATCCAGCCGCGCAAGAAGAAGCGCGATCTCCAGCAGCAGCTCGAATCGGCACCGGCCGAGCAGGCTCAGCCTGCGCCTGCGAACGACAACCAGCAGCTCAAGCCGCGAAAGAAGAAGCAGCAGCAGATCGAGGCGGCTCCTGCCGAAGAGGCCGCTCCGAGCGAACAGGCTGCGCCGGCCACCACCGATCAGCAATTGAAACGCAAGAAGAAGCGGGATCAGCAGCAGCAGACCGAGACGGCTCCCGCCGAGCAGGCTCCAACCCAGAATGCTGAACCGGCGCCGGAAGAGCAGCAGGCAGCTCCCGCCCAAGGCGAAGAGCCGACAAACAAGCTGAAGAGGCGCAAGGCGCTCGGCCAGCAGCAACCGGCTGCCGAGCAGCCGGTGACCGGAGAACAGCCCCCGTCCGGCGAACAGCCGGCGACCGGCGAGCAGGCCGCGCCGGCGCAGGGCGAAGCCCCGGCCCAGGGCGAAGCCACCACCGCCAAGCAAGGTGAAGCTCCGCTTCTGGACAGCCAAAAGGACGTGCTGCGCCGGCATAAGGGGCGCAACGCCCAAGGCGCAGGCACCGGCGAAGACCAGAATGCTCAAGGCCAGGCTGAGCAGCAGGGCGCAAAGCAGGTCCAGAAACTGGCGCCGGTCGATCAGGGCCCGCCGCCCACCGACGACAAGGCGGCGCAGCAGGAGATCAAGCCTGAGAAGATCGTTCCTGTTACCGAGGAACAGGGCAAGCGGATCGAGCTTACGCCCGAGCAGGTTGTCCGCGAGCGCCGGCGGCCTGAGGGCGCGGACGTGGTGAAGCAGTTCGGCGACCGTGTGATCCTTCAGTTCAACAACCAGACGATCGTGGAAAGCAACGAGGCTCCTCGCATCACGCGCGGCGCCAAGGATGTCTACTACGAGGATCTGCCGCGTGGCCGCACCCGCGAAACCGTGCTGCGCGACAATGGCATCAGGATCGTCACCATTCGCAACCGCAATGGTGACGTCATCCAGCGTTCGCGCATCATGCCGGATGGCCAGGAATATATCCTGACCTATGTCGACGAGCGGTATTACCAGGATGTCGACGATTGGCGCGATCCGGGCGAGGACCTGCCGCCGTTGCGGCTCGACATTTCGCGCCGGGACTACATCCTGGATTCGGAGGATGTCGAGGATCCGGACGAGTACTACACCTTCCTCGAGCAGCCGCCCGTGGAGAGAGTGCAGCGCCTCTACTCGGTCGACGAGGTCAAGCGCTCGGCCCGCATTCGCGACATCGCCCGCCGTATCGACCTGGACACGCTGAACTTCGACTTCGGCTCGGCGACGATCTCCGATGAAGAGGTGCAGAAGCTTGAAGGCGTGGCCACCGCCATGGACAAACTTCTGAAGAAGAACCCGGCCGAAACCTTCCTCATCGAGGGCCATACGGACGCGGTCGGCACGCCCGATGCGAACCTGGCGCTGTCGGACCGGCGCGCCGAGGCGGTTGCCGAAGCACTGACCAACGCGTTCGGCATTCCGGCCGAGAACCTCACGACGCAGGGCTATGGCGAGGAGTACCTCAAGGTGGATACGTCCGGCCCGAACCGCGAGAACCGCCGCGTCGCGATCCGCCGCATCACCTCGCTGGTGGCGCCGGTGGCGAGCAACGAGCAGTAAAGCGCGTTTGATTTCAAGCTCCTGATCCGATTTCCGGAATCAGCACGAAAGGATGAAGGCCCGTCCACCCGGACGGGCCTTTTCGTTGAAGCGAAAGAAGAATTGTCCCTTTAGTCGCCGCGTTCATTGAATCGCCGCATTGCGACACCCAAATTCAAATCAGGGCGTTCCCTGCCCTGTCCCGACTCCAGCGGGACACATAGGCCCCGTCGGTCCCCTCTCCGGCGGGGCTTTTGTCTTTGAAACAAATCTCAGCTGCCGCAACGCCTTCGTCTTCTCGGCCTTCAGCCTCGTCAACTTAGCAAGGGTAAAGAGGGCTACTGCATGTCGCGCAAAAGTGTGCAGCGGTTTTGCTAAAACGACGTAAAAGCAAAGACCTAAAGCGCGTCGCCTGGATTTGTTTGAACGCGACGCGCTCTTAGAGAACAAGCGGCAACCTTGCCAACTTGAGCATACCTTGATACCATCTATTGGTATTGGAGATGCAGGATGTCCAAAAACACCTCCGTGACCCTTGGCGATCAGTACGACGCATTTATCCAGCGGCAGATAGCAAAGGGCCGCTTCGGCTCGGCGAGTGAAACAGTCCGCGCAGGTCTTCGCCTCCTCGAAGAACAGGAATTGAAGCTCGAGCAGCTTCGTGCCGCTATCGACGAAGGAGACATGTCGGGCAGCCTCGAGCCATTCGACATTGAGGCGTTTCTCAATGCGAAGAAGCGCCGATGAAAAGAACGGTCCGGATTTCGCCGCGAGCGAAGCGGGACCTCGATGGTATCTGGGATTATTCGCTGAATCAGTGGGGCGCTGAGCGGGCAGAAGCCTACATCCGCTCAATCCACTCCGTGGTCACGTTGATGGACCAGTTTCCAGCAATAGCGCGGAATGCCTCGGACGTCAGGCCTGGCCTGCTCAAATATGCTGTCGGTTCTCACGTGGTGTATCTGCGAATGAATCACCAATCCATCGATATTGTGCGCATTTTGCATCAACAGATGGACTACCCCAGGCACCTTTAGAAGGTTCGCGTTATCCTCGTTTCCGATTTGGCGAACACCTCGTCCGGCACGAAGAAATCGCCGGCCAGCGCCCCCTTGGCGCCGGGCGCATAGATCGAAAAATCGGTGACGCCTTCGGCGCGCAGCACCTCTTCGTCGATGTAGAAATTGCCCGTCGCATCGCGCGACGGCCGCAGGAAGATCGCATGCGCGGCATCGGCCATGATGTCGGGCGAGCGGCTCATCGCCGCTACGGTCGCGCCACCCAGAAGGTTGCGCACCGCGGCCGTGTCGATGGTCGAGATCGGCCATAGCGAATTGACCGCGATATCGTCTCTGGCAAACTCGGCGCTCATGCCCAGCGTGCACATCGACATGCCGAACTTGGCCATGGTGTAGGCGACATGGTTCTTGAACCACTTGGCCTTCATGTCGAGCGGCGGCGCCAGATTCAGGATGTGAGGATTTTCGGCCAACTTCAGGTGCGGAATGCACATTTTCGAGACCAGGAAGGTGCCGCGCGTGTTGATCTGATGCATCAGGTCATAGCGCTTCATGTTGGTTTCCAGCGTGCCGGTGAGCTGGATGGCGCTGGCATTGTTGACGCAGATGTCGATGCCGCCGAACCGTTCCACGGTCTTGCTCACTGCCTCGGCGACCTGGGCTTCCTCGCGGATGTCGCAGAGCACCGGCAGCGCCTTGCCGCCGGCCTGCTCGATCTCCTCGGCCGCACTGTAGATCGTGCCCGGCAGCTTCGGATGCGGTTCGGCGGTCTTGGCGGCGATCGTCACATTGGCGCCGTCGCGCGCTGCGCGCAGGGCGATCGCCAGCCCGATGCCGCGCGATCCACCCGAGATGAACAGCGTCTTTCCCTTGAGCGACATGCTTGTCTCCCTCTGCGATTTCGCGAGGCAACTTGCGCGGCCGACAGGCTCGGTGCAAGGCCCAAGAAGATTACGCTGCGTCGTGCGGCAACGGGGAAGCGTCGCCCGCTTCAGACCAGCACCAGCCCCTGCCGCATCGCAATGGCGATGGCATCGGTGCGGTTGGAAGCGCCGAGCTTGACCAGGATCGCAGCGACGTGGAACTTCGCCGTGTGGACCGAAATGTTGAGTCGCCGCGCGATCACCTTGTTCGGCGCGCCTTCCGCCAGCAGCGCCAGCACTTCCGCCTCGCGCGGCGACAATGCCGGGCGAACCTGGTCGTCGTCGAGTCCCTCGTCCTCGGACGGTTCTGTGTGGAAGTCGCCATGAGCGGCCACCGCCGACGGTCCGGCCCTGCTGATCCGATAACCGGACGCTGCCAGTCGCAAGGCGGCGGCAATCAGCAGGCCGTCGGCTGAGGGCGGCAGCACTGCCAGGACGTTGCCATTGAGCCCATCGCGGACGGCGCGTCGCGAAAGCAGAACCATCGGCATGGTCGAACCGGCGGCCCGGCTTTCCAATGCGGCCTCGTCCATTAGCGCGACATCGGCGACCTGGCTCATATTGCTTGCTGCGAGCGCCGGCAGCAGATCGTCGCTGGCCGCAAGCGCGTCGGCCAGTTGCTCGGCGCGCGCCGCGTCGCCGAGCGCGATCAGCACGGTCAGCCGGTGGGTAGCGCGATCCGGTCTTGCGATCGTTTGGGCTGCGCTGACGGCCATTTTCCTCTCAGCTCAACGGTTTTTCGCCGATGGTGATTGAGACGTCGCGCCGAGCGCCACCACTCGACACGCCGAGCGTCACCGTCGCGCCGGCGCTGTCTGGGCCGAGCCTGCGGATCAGTTCGCGCGGCCCATGCACGGCTTCGCCGTTCCAGGCCACGATGATGTCGCCGACATGCAGGCCGGCGGCCTTTGCCGGGCCACTGTCGTCGAGGCTCATGACCATGGCGCCATGCGTGTCGCCGTTTCGGATCGGGTGCAGCCCGGCGCCTAGATAGCCGCGCGCGACGTGGCCCTTCTCGCGCAGCGTCGTAGCCGCGCGTTCGATCGTCTCGTAAGGCATCACCAGCACCCGGCGGCGCGGTCCGAAGAGCAGCATGCCGATCAGCCCGCCTTTGGCATCGAGCACCGGGCCGCCCTCGAACCGGCTCCCGGTGTTGATGGCGAGGTTGATGCGCCGGTCGATGGTGCCGCCGCGCATCGAACGCCAGGCAGGACCGACCTCGCCGACAGTGCCGAAGACCGCAAGCCCGGTGCCTTCACTGTTGCCGACGGCGATCGCGATATTGCCGGCGCGCACAGGACCAGCCTGAGCCAGCTGCGGCAGGTCTGCTGTTGCCGCAGCCGGCTTGAGAAGCGCAACGCCCGTCGAAGGATCGCGGCCGACCATCTCCGCCTTGGCGGTTTCGCCCGACGCCAGCGTCAGCTCGATCTCTTCGCCGGCCTCAACCGCTTCCTCGGCGGTGACAAAGAAGCCGTCGCGCCAGTGGAAGGCGCTCGCGCTGCGGTGGTGATGCGTGGCAAAGCTCGCCAGCGCCGGCGCGGCGGCCGCCGCAGCATCGGCAATGGCGTCGGAAAAGGCTGCAAGGTCGAAAGCGCTCATGGCAATCATCTCCTGGGTTCGATGACCCAGATATCGCTCAGCGGCACGTCCTGCGGTACTCGCCTGACGGCTAGTCTGGCCGCCCACTGCCCATATGGTCAGGTCGCGGCAGCTGCGGCCGCTCCGCACATATAGTGCGTGCCGCTCAAAAGTACCGCGCGGTTTTGGAAACGGCATCCATCGCATTGCCGCAAGACACGGAGCACCGCCATGGCCTTCGCCGCCGAGAAATTCCAAGCCGATGACGTCTTGCTCGATGCCTATTCGGCGACCGTCGCGGATGCGGTCGACCGGATCGGTCCGGCCGTCTGCCGCATCGAGCGCACCGGTGACGCCGGCGGCCACGGTTCAGGCTTCGTCATCGCGCAGGACGGACTGGTGGTCACCAACTTCCATGTCGTCGGCGACGCGCGCGCCGTGCGGGTCACGATGCCGGATGGCGCCGTGCGCGACGGCCGCGTGCTCGGCCGCGATCCCGACACCGACATCGCGCTGGTCCGCGCCGACGGCAGTTTCGCCGATGTCGCGCCGCTCGGCGATTCCAAGCGTCTCCGCCGCGGCCAGATCGCGATCGCCATCGGCAATCCGCTCGGCTTCGAATGGACGGTCACCGCCGGCGTCGTCTCCGCGCTCGGGCGCTCGATGCGCGCCTCGACCGGCCGGTTGATCGACGACGTCATCCAGACCGATGCCGCGCTTAACCCCGGCAATTCCGGCGGCCCGCTGGTGTCGTCGGCGGGCGAGGTGATCGGCGTCAACACCGCGATGATCCATGGCGCGCAGGGCATCGCCTTCGCGGTCGCCTCCAACACCGCCAATTTCGTCATCTCCGAGATCATCCGCTTCGGCCGCGTGCGGCGCGCCTTCATCGGCGTTTCAGCCGATACGACCAACCTGCCCCGCCGCGCGGCGCTGCTGTCGCAGGTTTCCACCAACACGGCCGTGCGGCTGCGCAGCGTCGAGAAGAACGGGCCAGCGGCGAAAGCCGGTTTGAAGGAAGGCGACATCATCGCCGCCATCGACGGCCGGCCGGTCACCGGCGTCGACGATCTCGTACGCATGCTCGATGCCGAGCGGATCGGCCGTGAGACGCTCTGCACTGTCGTGCGCCGCACCGGCGTCAGCCAGGTGAGGGTGATACCGGTGGCAAGGGCTGGCTGAGAAAGTCATGCCTGTTGATGGGTCGTCTCCAGCCCCTCCTCCGTCCACACGCCCGGCTCCATCTCATGGAAGCAGCCTAGTTGTCGTTTGAACTGGTCGATGAGCCAGGCCGCCGCCGGTTTCGGGCTGCGATCGGTTCGGTGCATGGCATATAGGGGCGAACGCGCCTCGCTGTAGGGTTCGAGGTCGAGTTCGACCAGCCTGCCGCTGGCCAGATCTTCGGCCATCAGCCAACGCGGCAGGCCGCCCCAGCCCAGCCCCTCGCGCATCAGCGCATGCTTGGTGCGAACGTCGGTCAGTCGCCAGGTGCGGTAGGCGAAGACGCCGTAGTCGCGCCCCCGCGTCCGCTCCGACTGATCGAAGACAACGAGTTGAGTGTGCTCGCGCAGGTCCTCGATCGCGATCGGTTTCGGCAGCAGCGTCAGCGGATGGCCGGGAGCCGCAGCCGGCACGATCGAGACATGGCCGATGCGCAAGAGATGCACGTCGGCTTCGCCGAGCAGGCCTCCGATTCCCAGATCGGCATGCCCGCCGACAACCTGGTCGACGATCAGGCCGAGCGTCCCGACATGCAGTCGCAGGGTCACCGTCGGAAATTGCGCCTCGAACGCTCTCAGTACCCGAACCAGCACCGGCGAAGGCAGCGCCACGTCGACCGATATAGTCACTTCCGCTTCCAGGCCTTGCCGGTAGCCGTCGGCGCGCGAGCGGATGCGTTGCAGCACGCCCACCATGCGCCTTGCGTCCTCCAGCATCGCCTTGCCGACATCGGTCAGTTGCGGTTCGCGAACGCCTTCACGCTCGAACAATTTCAGCCCGAGTTGAGCCTCTAGGTTGGCGATGCCGTAGCTGATCACCGACTGCGCCCGGTTGAGCTTGCGGCCGGCGGCCGAGAAACTGCCGGTATCGGCCACCGCGACCAGGATCTGAAGCTGATCGAGAGTCGGATTTGGCTGCATGATCGATCCATGTTCTAGATGGGTTACATGCAAATTATACCTGTTTTTCAGATTGGTCAGCAATCCCATATTGGTGGGGAAAGTTCAATCCAACCCCAAAGGGACACCGCCATGTCTATTCTGCTTGTTACGTCCAGCCCGCGCGGCGCCGCTTCGCATTCGACTCACGTCGCCACCGATCTCGCGCAAAAGCTGCTTGCCGCCGATCCGTCGGCCAAGCTGGTCGTGCGCGATCTCGTCGCCAATCCGCTGCCCCACATCGACCCTGATTATGCGACCGGCATCTACACGCCCGTCGAGGCACGCAGTCAGCGCCAGGCCGAAGTGGTCGGCGTCTCCGACGCCGTGCTCGAGGAGCTGTTTGCGGCCGATACTGTCATTCTCGCCACCGGCTTCATCAACTTCAACATCTCGTCGACGCTGAAGTCGTGGATCGACCACATCGCCCGTTCGGGCAAGACCTTCGCCTATGGCGCGAACGGCCCGAAAGGTCTCGTCGCCGGCAAAAAGGTCTATATCGTGCTCGCTTCCGGCGGCATCTATTCCGAAGGTGCCGCCGTGCAGATGGACCACGCCATTCCCTATCTGCGCGGCGTGCTCGGCTTCCTGGGTATGACCGATGTCGAGGTCATCCGGGTCGAGGGTGTCGGCATGGGCGCCGACGCGGTCACCGCCGCGCTCGCCAAGGCGACCGCCAGGGTCGATGTGATCGCGGCTGGAACCGCCGGCAAACGTGTTGCGGCGGCGGCGTAAACGCACGCCATCCTTGGCCGAAATAAAAGGCAGGCGCCGGCCCGGCGCCTGCCTTTTTGCTTGCGCGCACTCGGTCAGTTGCATTGCGCCCAGCCGAGATCCAGCAGATAGCCGTGCAACGCCATTGGTTATTCTGCCGGTCTGCGCTATCGGTCGCGCATGTTCCTGTCCGTTGCTACAACGCATCGTCCGGCCACAGATCTCGGTTTCTTGCTGTACAAGCATCCCGATCGTCTGCACGAGACCGACCTGGCCTTCGGCAAGGCTTGGCTGTTCTATCCGGAGGCAACCGAACAGCGTTGCGAGGCTGCGCTTCTCCTCGACATCGACCCGATCGGACTCGTACGGGGCAAGGGTCAGGCAGAAGGCCTGCTGGACCAGTATGTAAATGACCGGCCGTACGCGGCATCGTCCTTCCTGTCAGTGGCGCTCAACAAGACGCTGCGGACCGCGATGACCGGCATTTCAAAGGAGCGCCAGGACCTGGCCAACAGCGACCTGCCGCTTGAAGCCGTGCTGACCCCGCTGCCGATGCTTGGTGGGGAGGCTCTAGTCCGAGAGCTGTTCGAACCCCTGGGGTGGACCGTCGACCTGACGCCGATCGAAAATGCCGGACATGGAGCCGGCAACCGGCAATACGGCCAACTGAAGCTGACGGGGAAAGGCCGGCTGAGCGGCTTGCTGAACCACCTCTATGTCCTGATCCCGGTCCTTGACGACGCAAAGCACTACTGGGTCGGCGAGGCCGAGATCGACAAGCTGCTGTCCAAGGGCGAGGGTTGGCTGGAAAACCATCCCGCCAAGGACGTGATCGTGCGGCGCTATCTGCGCAATCGCGGTCCGTTGGCCCGCATCGCCCTGGAGCGGCTGGCTCCCGAGACGGTGGGAGAATCGCTGCGTCCCGAAGTCAGGAGCGCACCCGAGGAGGCGCTGGAGATGCCTATTCGGCTGAACGACCTGCGCATGGACGCGGTGGTCGACGCCATTCGGGCAACCGGTGCAAACGTTATCGCGGATCTGGGATGCGGCGAGGGCAAGCTGCTCTATCGGCTCGTGCGCGAGCGATGGGTCCACAAGCTGTTCGGACTTGATCCCGCAATTCGCGAACTGGAGTGGGCTGCGAAGCGTCTCAAGCTGAATGAGTTCGGTGGACCGCCCGAAGGTCGGGTCACGCTGTTGCATGGATCGCTGACATACCGGGACAGCCGCTGGGCCGAAGCCGACGTCGCCGTGATGGTCGAGGTCATCGAGCACCTCGACGAAGACAGGCTGCCTTTGGTCGAACGCATCGTTTTTGGCGAGACGGCGCCGAAGTCGGTGATCGTGACCACTCCGAATGCGGACTATAACGCACTGTTTCCGAACCTGGGCGCGGGCAATTTTCGCCATCCCGACCATCGCTTCGAATGGAGCCGCGCCCAGTTCGAAGTCTGGGCGGCCAAGATCGGCGAGACCTATGGCTATGCCGCCGCCTTCAGCGGCATCGGGGCTGCCGACACCGTCCTGGGAGCGCCCACGCAGATGGCGGTGTTCACGCGATGAGAGAGCCCGACAAGACCGACCTTGCCATCCCTGATTTTGCGCTCGTCGTGCTGATCGGCTCGACCGGATCGGGCAAATCGACTTTCGCCGCCAGGCACTTCCTGCCGACCGAGGTCATCTCCTCGGATCGCTGCCGCGCACTCGTTTGCGATGACGAGACCGATCAGGACGTTTCGGCGGACGCCTTCGAATTGATGCGCGAGATTGTTGGCAAGCGGCTCAAGCACCGCAAGCTGGCGGTCATCGATGCCACCAACGTGCGGGCAGCCGACCGCAGGGCCTGGATTGAATTGGCACGCAAGTGGCACGCCCTGCCTGTCGCCGTCGTCATCGATCCGGGTGTCGACGTCTGCGTCGCGCGCACTGCGTCGCGACCCGACCGGCAGTTCGGCGCGGGAGTAGCCCAACGCATGACGACCGAGATCCGCAAGGGTCTCGGCGGCCTGCAACGCGAGGGCTTCCGCCAGGTCTGGAAGCTTGGCAGCGAGGCCAGCATCGAGGCTGCCAGGGTCTCGCGCCAACCGCTTTGGACCGACAAGCGGGACGACCCCGGACCGTTCGACATCATTGGCGACATCCACGGCTGCGCCGATGAACTTCAGACCCTGCTCGGCCAACTCGGCTACGGCGTCGCCTGGTCCGAGGATCGCGGTGACCGAACGGTCGTCGTCACTCCGCCAGAGAGCCGCAAGATCGTCTTTGTCGGTGACATCGTCGATCGTGGTCCCAACTCGCCCGACGCCCTGCGCATCGTCATGGGCATGGTGGCGGCCGGCACTGCCTACTGTGTCCAGGGCAACCACGAACGCAAGCTCGGCCGCTGGCTGGAAGGCCGCAAGGTCACGGTTGCTCACGGCCTGCAGCAAACCATTGACCAGTTGGAGACTCAAGATCGCGGCCTGCGAGAGGCCCTGCCGGCCTTCCTCGACGGTCTGCGCAGCCATGTCTGGCTGGACGGTGGACGCCTGGCCGTTGCCCATGCCGGCCTGAAGGAGGAAATGATCGGACGTGGTTCGGGCGCCGTGCGCGAATTCGCTCTCTATGGCGAGACCACGGGCGAGATCGATGAATTCGGCATGCCAGTCCGCGCCGACTGGGCCACGGCCTATCGCGGCAAGACGGCCGTCGTCTATGGCCATACGCCGATGCTGTCGGCCGAATGGGTCAACAACACCCTGTGCATCGACACCGGCTGCGTGTTCGGCGGCAAGCTGACGGCCTTGCGCTGGCCGGAGCGCGAGCTTGTCGAGGTGCCGGCACTCCAGGTCTGGTCCGAACCGATACGTCCATTGGGGGGAGCCGATCTCGGCAAATCGGCCCAGGCCGACGCCGACGGCGTCCTCGACTACCAGGACGTTTCCGGTCGCCGCTGGATCGAGACCGAACTGAGGGGCCGTATCGTCGTTGCCGAGGAGAACGCGTCGGCGGCGCTGGAGGTGATGAGCCGCTTCGCACTGGCGCCACAATGGCTGGTGTATCTGCCACCGACGATGTCGCCGTCCGAGACCAGCAGCCAAAGCGGCTGGCTCGAGCGCCCCGAGGAAGCCTTCGCTCACTTTCGCGAACGTGGCGTCGCTCAGGTCGTATGCGAGGAAAAGCATATGGGTTCGCGGGCGGTCATTGCGCTGTGCCGGGACGCGCGGACGGCGCGCGAACGCTTCGGCGTGTCGGGCAACGAGACCGGCGCGATCTGGACCCGGACGGGACGCTCCTTCTTCAAGGACGCCGCCGTGACGGAAGGCCTGCTTGCCCGTCTTCGCACCAGCGTCGATGCAGCGTATCTGTGGAACGAACTGAGCAGCGATTGGCTGCTGCTGGATGCCGAGATAATGCCTTGGTCAGCCAAGGCGGGCAGCCTGATCGAAAGCCAGTACGCGCCGGTGGCGACGTCCTCGGCCGCCGGCTTCCAGGCCAGCCACGAGGCGTTGGCTCGGGCTATGGCGCGCGGCGTCGATGCGGCCGGACTGCGGGCGCGGTTCGATGACCGGGCTGCGCGCGCGACCAAATACGCCGCCGCCTGGGCGCCCTACGTATGGCCGGTCTCAAGCATCGACGACCTCAAAGTCGCGCCATTTCACCTGCTCGCCAGCGAAGGACATGTCGGCTTCGACAAGGATCACGTATGGCACATGACGCTTGCGGCCCGCCTGGCCGCCGAAGATGGCGTGACTAGCACACGCTGGCGCACGGTCGATCTTGCCGACTCCGACGCGTGTGCGGAAGCAATCGCGTGGTGGGAGGCGCTGACGGGCTCGGGCGGCGAAGGCATGGTGGTCAAGCCGCGCGACTTCGTCAGCCGCGGCCAGAAAGGACTCATCCAGCCGGCGTTGAAAGTGCGTGGCCGGGAATACCTGCGCATCATCTACGGCCCCGAATACGATGCGCCGGACAACCTCGTTCGCCTGCGGGAGCGTGGCCTGGGTGGCAAGCGCAGTCTGGCACTCAGGGAGTTCGCGCTCGGTCACGAGGCGCTGAAGCGGTTTGTGGCGAAGGAACCGCTGCGGCGGACACACGAGTGCGTGTTCGGTGTGCTGGCCCTGGAGAGCGAACCGATCGACCCCCGACTGTAGAGATGTCTAACCGAACATCCGCTCACCCTGTTCGTCGACCAGTTGGATGCCCTTCTTGATCGAGATGTCGACGGCATCGTCCAGTCCGGCGAAACGGTCGGCCCGGATGAATCTGTGCTCCTTCACCACGCCGTCGATTTCCTTCGAGACGACGCCGCAGGTCTGGTACTGGCCCTCCGCCTTGTAGGGCGTGGCGCTGATCAGGAATCCCTTGTGCTCGACCTGTTTTGCCGGCTTTGCGCTTGCGGGCTCGTTCGCCTCACCACCGCCTCCGCCGAAAAGGCGTTTCAGAAATGACATAGCGCATCCTCCAACGGCAATCGTCCTGCATCACATAGCGTGTTGCAGGACGATTTTCACTACAGGAGCATCCCGAAAACTGTGCGGCGGTTTTCGCGGTCATGCTTTGCTGTCCTCGGGTTTCGCCGGCCAACGGCCGCCTCAGGCTCGCCGGCTCAGCGGCGCGACAGCGCCTCGAGTGCCGCCGCGGCGTCTTCCAGTATGCTGATCGCCTCGGCCTGCTTGTCTTCCGGCGCGTCGACGATATCGCCGAGCGCGGCGCGCAGCCGGTGACGCAGCGCGCGGAACCGGTCGCGCTTCTCATCCCGCTTTTCACGGCGACCGCGCCAGCCGCCATCCTCGTCGCCCCAGCCGAACCAGTCGCGCGCCTTGGCCATCTTGCGGCCAAAACGCTCGAGATGGTCGAGCACGTGGTCGATCATCTCGCGGTTTTCCTCGAGATGCGCCCTGCCCGCTTCGGTGATCGAGAACACCTTCTTGTTGCCTTCGCTCGAGGAGACGGCATAGCCCGCTTCTTCGAGGAAAGTCAGCGTCGGATAGACCACGCCCGGGCTCGGGCTGTAGATGCCGCTGGTGCGCTCCTCCAGGGCCTTGATGATGTCGTAGCCGTGGCGCGGCGCCTCGGCCAGAAGCGACAGCGTGATCAGCTTCAGGTCGCCATCAGCAAGCATGCGCCCGGCGCGGAACATCTCGCCGGGGCCACCGCGGCCGCCACCGCGCATGCCTTGCCCGAACGGCCCGAAGCCGCCGCCGCGGCCGCCGAATTTGCCGGCCATGTGCATGAACATGCGCTCGCCGAAATGATTGTGCCGAAAATGATCGTCTTTGTGCATGGATTGCTCCTCAAGTTCTATCTTACGATATATCTTAAATAACGCGCCACGCCTGCCGATTCAAGATATATCATACGATGTATCGTAGATGCACCCAGCGGCAGTTGACAGCACGGTTAAGCGCAGGCGCTCTACCAGCGGCCCTTGCGCCGATTCCAGGCATAGAGAAGGTCGGCGAAACGGTCGTAGACGAAGCGCGTCAGGGGCAGCACGGCAGGATTGCCGAACAGCACCGCCAGCCAGCTTTCGACTGGCGTCAACCGCCACACTGCGATCGCGACATCGGCGCCCGCAAGCAGCCTGCCTTCGGCATCGGTCGCATGCAGCCGGCGGCGGATGTCCTCCAGCGAGGCTCCGAATGCCGAGAGCGCGGCCGGCTCGAGATTTATGTCGCGGAATTCGATGCGGCCGGCCTTGACCGCCTCGATCAGCCGGCGCTTCTGCCGGACGATGCCCGCGTCGCAGACCGGGCAGCGTGTATTGTACCAGACGGTCAGCAGAGGCGTGGGCATGGCGCGACTATCGGGGATGCGGCGCGGCCCCGCAAGCACCGCGCCGGTGCATGCCCGAGCCAGACTTCACCCGAGCGAACTGATGATCTCGCGATAGGCGAATTCCGGAAAGGCCTTCATCGTCCGCGTCCTGACATTGCCGCCCGATGACAGCATCAGCGCGAAACGGGCAAGCACGGCATCGTCAGGCGCTTCGACCACGGCGACCATGTCGCATTCGCCCATGGTCAGATAGAACGCCTTGAACGATCCGCCCATGTCCCCCAGCAGCTTCTTGGCAGCATCGAGCCGCTTCGGCGACTCCCGCACATTCTTGGCTCCCATCTCGGTCCAGTTGATAAGCACGATGTAGGTTGTCACGGCACACCTCCCTCCGGCGCCACGGAGCTGGCGCCTGGCCGTTGCGACCGGCGCCGGGGCGGGCATCCGGCTTGTCGC
Organism: Mesorhizobium sp. M3A.F.Ca.ET.175.01.1.1; assembly: GCF_004791945.1. Classification (NCBI taxonomy): domain Bacteria; kingdom Pseudomonadati; phylum Pseudomonadota; class Alphaproteobacteria; order Hyphomicrobiales; family Phyllobacteriaceae; genus Mesorhizobium; species Mesorhizobium sp. M3A.F.Ca.ET.175.01.1.1. The sequence goes on from NZ_SRTP01000013.1 coordinate 21,348, forward strand.
CCACAAATGCATCCGACACCGAAATTATCCTCCCGGCGGGCACTCCCGGCAAGAGCGGCGCAGGCAAAGGAAAGGGCGCCACGAGGACGCCCTTTCGAATTCCTGGTCTGATTGTCGCTATCAGCTGTCGAGGAAGCTCCTGAGCTTGCGCGAGCGGCTCGGGTGCTTGAGCTTGCGCAGCGCCTTGGCCTCGATCTGGCGGATGCGCTCGCGCGTCACCGAGAACTGCTGGCCGACCTCTTCCAGCGTATGGTCGGTGTTCATGCCGATGCCGAAGCGCATGCGCAGAACACGTTCCTCGCGCGGCGTCAGCGAAGCCAGCACGCGGGTCGTGGTCTCGCGCAGATTGGCCTGGATGGCCGCGTCGATCGGCAGGATCGCCATCTTGTCCTCGATGAAGTCGCCGAGATGCGAATCCTCCTCGTCGCCGACCGGCGTTTCGAGCGAGATCGGCTCCTTGGCGATCTTCAGCACCTTGCGCACTTTTTCCAGCGGCATGGCCAGCTTTTCGGCCAGCTCCTCCGGCGTCGGCTCGCGGCCGATCTCGTGCAGCATTTGGCGCGAGGTGCGCACGATCTTGTTGATCGTCTCGATCATGTGCACCGGGATGCGGATGGTGCGCGCCTGGTCGGCGATCGAACGGGTGATCGCCTGCCGGATCCACCACGTCGCATAGGTCGAGAACTTGTAGCCCCGGCGGTACTCGAATTTGTCGACCGCCTTCATCAGGCCGATATTGCCTTCCTGGATCAGGTCGAGGAACTGCAGGCCGCGGTTGGTGTACTTCTTGGCGATCGAGATGACGAGCCGAAGGTTCGCCTCCACCATCTCCTTCTTGGCGATCGCTGCCTCGCGCTCGCCCTTCTGCACCTGGTTGACGATCTTGCGGAATTCCTGGATCGAGATCGCCGTCTCGGTGGCGAGGTTCTGGATCTCGGCGCGCAGTTCCTTGATCGCGTCCTTCTCGTTCTTGGTGAATTCCTTCCAGCCGCGCGAGGTGAGGTTGGCGATCGAGCGCGTCCAGTTCGGATCGAGCTCCGAACCCTGATATTCCCTGAGGAACTCTTCACGGCGCACGCCATAGCTCTCGGCGAGCCTGAGCAGCTTGCCCTCGTTCTGCACCAGACGCTTGTTGATGTCGTAGAGCTGCTCGACCAGCGCCTCGATGCGCGCCGCATTGAGCGACAGCGATTTCACCGCCTTGATCAGCTGGTCCTTCAGTTCCTTGAGGCGACGGTCCTGGCTGGGCGAAAGCGTGCCGGCCGCGGCGAGACGGTTCTCGACCTGCTGGTCCTGCAGCTTGCGCAGCTTCTTGTAGGTGTCGGCGATGACGTCGAGCGTCTCCATCACCTGCGGCCGCAGTTCCGCTTCCATCGCGGCCAGCGACAGGCTTGCCTCGTCCTCGTCGTCTTCCTCTTCCTCCAGCCCGCGCGTGTCGCCGCCGACATTGGTGATGTCGTCTTCTTCTTCGCGTGCGGCCGCGCGGCCGCGCGGCTTTTCTTCGGGCTTGGGCGTTTCCTCGATCCGTTCGACCACCGGCGCCTGCTTGGCCTCGGGGCCGGCATAGGTCGCTTCGAGGTCGATGATCTCGCGCAAAAGGATCTTCGATTCGTTGAGCTCGTCGCGCCAGATGATGATGGCCTGGAAGGTCAGGGGGCTTTCGCAGAGGCCCGCGATCATCGTCTCGCGGCCGGCCTCGATGCGCTTGGCGATCGCGATTTCGCCTTCGCGCGACAGAAGCTCGACCGAGCCCATTTCGCGCAGATACATGCGCACCGGATCGTCGGTGCGGTCGGTCGGCTCTTTCTTGGTTGTCGTGGTGGCGACGGCGGTGCCGGTCTGCTCGGCGAGCTCGTTGGCGTCGTCTTCGCTGTCACCGGCCGCCTCGGCCTCATTCTCCTCGCCGGCCTCGTCATCCTCGACGACATTGATGCCCATGTCGTTGAGCATGGCATTGATGTCTTCGATGCGATCCGGATCGGTCTCTTCCGATGGCAGCACCGCGTTCAGTTCGTCGAGTGTGACATAGCCGCGCTTCTTGGCGGCCTTGATCATCTTCTTGACAGCATCGTCGGAAAGGTCGAGCAGAGGGCCATCGGTGGCGCCTTCGCGTTCGGTCTCGACCTCTTCCTTTTCCTTTGTCGCCATTCTTTGTCGTCTCCAAGCGGCTGATATCGAAGCCGCGTAAGCTGCCGGACCGGTCATACCGGATGCGCTCGCGCCAGAACGCTTCTTACCGGGCCAGTAACCGCATCTCTCGTTAAGTCCAGATTAACCCTGGTATCTGTGGCAGGCCTTTTGCCTGTCCAGTCACCAGTTCCTCACATCGCTCAAAATTTCCCACCGACGCGGGGGCACGGTTAACGTTTCGAATCGTCCTGATTCCGCCAATCTGCCTGAAGGTCAAGCGCCTCTCGCATGATTCGCCTGAAAAAAGCGAATCAATTACCCGACTTAGGGGCGTCGATTCGACGCGCTGTGCATTTCCACTTCGATTTCGCGGCAGCCCAGGACCTAAACGCGCCCGGCTCTGCCCGACGAAACGCCGAACCCTTCGATCAGCGCTTCCGTTGCCTGTACATCATTGAATTGCGCTTGAATCTCGACGAGATGCCGGAAGTTTTCATCCGAAGGGTCTGCATCGAGCGCCGCCTGCGCCTGTTTCAGCTCTCTATGTAAGGTGCGCGCGCTGCGCTGCAAGTGCAGCGCCTGGTTGAAGGCGTCGCGGGCGTCGTCGAGCGCCGCGGTTTCGAGCGCCGGCCACTGCCGCGCACGCTTGATCAGCGCCACCGCGCGTTCCCAGATAGCACCACAGCCGGCGCGCTCGATGGTGGCAATGACGGCGTCGCGATCGTCGGCCGCGTCATGCGCCATGGCGTCGAGGATGGCAGCGTGCAGCCGCCGCAGGTCCGAATTGGCGAGGTCGAGGAATTCGACATGGGCGAAATTCTCGTCGATCAGCGCAGGATGATTGATCAGCGCCACGATGATCGTCGCCTCGCGCACCGACATGCCCTCGCCGGCCCGCTTGATCAGCGCCGAGCGTCCGAGGCTTTCGGTGATCGCCGTGCGCCCGCCGGCCGCCGGACCTCGCCCGAAGGCACCACCGGCAGCCTGGCCCTTGCCGCGCTCACCGGGCCGGCCGTCCGGCCGCTGTTGGCGCGCACCACGCTGCGTGCCGAAGAAGCTCAGCACCCGCTCGCGCATTTCTTGGCTGTAGTGGTAGCGCGTACTTTCGTCGCGGATGCGGCCGGCGAGCCCGCGCAGCGTCTTTTCGAGCTCCGCGCGCCGTTCCGGCGTGTCGAAGACGCCGCCCGCCGTCTCACGCATCCACAGCAGGTCGGCGAGCGGCCGGGCCTCGGCCAGCACCGCGCGGAAAGCGTCCGGTCCATCTGCCTTGACCAGGTCGTCCGGATCCTTGCCTTCGGGCAGCAGCGCGAAGCGCGCCGATCGTCCAGGCTGGACCCCCGGCAGCGCAAGGTCGGCGGCGCGCCACGCCGCCTTCAGCCCGGCCTGGTCGCCGTCGAAGCAGAGCACCGGCTCGCCGGCCATGCGCCACAAAAGCTCCAACTGGTTTTCGGTGAGCGCGGTGCCGAGCGGGGCAACGACATTCTCGAAGCCGGCCTGCGCCAGGACGATCACGTCCATATAGCCTTCGACCGCGATCACCGTGCCGCCCTTGGCCAGCGCCCTGCGGGCGCGGGCAAAATTGTAGAGCACGTTGCCCTTGTGGAAGAGCTCGGTATCGGGCGAGTTCATGTATTTGGCCAAAGCATCAGGCGCCAGAGCGCGCCCGCCGAAAGCGATGATCCTGCCGCGCGAATCCGGGATCGGGAACATGATGCGGTCGCGGAACCAGTCATAGGAAACCGGCACATCATCGCCGTGCCGCACCAGCCCGCAGGCCTCTATGTCGGCTTTCGGCACGCCCTTGGCGGCCAGATGTTCCTTCAGCGCGTTACGGCTGTCCGGCGCATAGCCGAGGCGGAAGGACTGCTGCGTTGCCGGCGTCAGTCCACGATCCCGCAGATAGGCCCGCGCCTTCGCCCCGTCGGCGCTCTGCAGCCGCTCCTGGAAGAAGACGGTCGCCATTTCCATGACGTCGGTCAGGCTGGCGCGTTCCTTCTCGCGCCGTTCCTCCTCTGCGTCGCGCACCGGCATCGGCACGCCGGCCATGTCGGCGATCTTCTCGACCGCTTCGGGAAAGCTAAGGCCGTCGAGCTCGGTCAGGAACCTGAAATGATCGCCCGACACCGAGCAGCCGAAGCAGTGATAACGCCCCTTCTTGTCCTCGCAGTGGAAAGACGGACTCTTCTCGCCGTGAAATGGGCAGCAGGCCCAGTAGTCGCCGCGCGACGCGTTCGTCTTCTTCCTGTCCCAGGCGACGCGCTGGCTGATCACCGATGATATCGGCACGCGGTCGCGTATCTCGTCGAGGAAGGCGGGTGGAAAGCGCATCGGAAAAGGCTCGTTTGCCCTCCATATAATCAAGCCGCCCGGGCGCGACGACTCGCAAAAAATCATCGTACCCGCTTTTCACAGACAAAAAGAAGGGCGGCCGCGGGACCGCCCTTTTTGGTGCGGACATTGCCCGATCAGTGCGCGGCGATGGCGCCGAAGATGACACCGGACACGATGCCGACCAGCAGGTAGTCGTTGCCGACGCGGATCCATTCCTGGCCGGGACCCGGGCGGCGCAGCCCGTAGCGGTTCCAGTCGCGCACCGCCTGGTGACGCTTCCATGCGGCATATCTCTGGCCGTTGCGCCAGTGGCTGCGCTTCACCACGACCGTCCTCTTCACCACCACCTTCTTCTTCACCACGACCGGCTTGTGCCAGTCGACCTGGATGACGTTCGACTGCATCGCGCTCGGCTGATTGAGCGGCGCGGCCTGGCCGGAAAAGGCCGAGGCGGCCAGCATGGAGGCCATGACGGCGGAAAGGATGAGGCGCTTCATGATCGGTACTCCTTGGTTGTCGATAGGCAAGGAGTAGCGGCGCCCGGATGAACCGAAACTGAACGATTGCATTACAATTCTGTAATGATTTCCGACGGTTATATAAACACCCTCATCAATGCACACGAATGGAATCAACACTCCTTGCGCCGACCGGTCTCCATCGGACCTGCCGTCCGGCTTGCCCATGCAACCAATGTGCTTTCATCCATTTCCGACACGCGCCGTCGCCTGTCAGCCACAGGCCAATTCGTGCATAATTTATTACCCGGCTAAAATCGGTTTGGAGTAACTTCGGCTCCTGAAATGCTTATGATTCGGCCTCTTTTCCGCCTGCCTGCCGCCTCGCCGCGAGGCCGCGCATGAGCGGGTCCGTCGTCCTGCTGCACCTTGCCGGCGCAGTGGCGCTGATGCTGTTTGCCACCCGCCTGGTCAAGACGGGCGTCGAGCGCGCCTATGGCGACATGCTGCGCCACAGGCTGCGCGCCACCATGCGCAATCCGATCATGGCGGTGCTGGCCGGCTGTGGCCTGGCCATCGCGCTGCAGAGTTCCACCGCCGTCACACTGCTGGTCGGCTCCTTCGCCGGCGCCGGCATCGTGTCGGGCGCCGCCGGGCAGCTCGCTGTGCGTGGCGCCGAGATCGGCTCTGCGCTGGTCGCCAAACTGCTCACCTTCGACCTGTCGCTCCTGGTGCCGTTGTGCCTGGTCGCTGGGACCGTCATGTTCATGGCCACCGAGCGGCGCGACTGGCGCCAGTCCGGCCGCATCCTGGTCGGCATCGGGCTGCTGATCCTGTCGCTGGAGATGATCGGCCAGGCCTCCGAGCCGCTGCGCGACAGCCAGCTCATGCCGGTCATCATCACCTATTTCTCCGGAGACGCCATAACCACTTACCTGCTGGCGGCGCTGATCACCTGGCTGTTCCAGTCGAGCATCGCAGCTGTCCTGCTGATGGCGACGCTGGCGGGCCGCGGCGTGATCACTCCGGAGCTCGGCGTGGTCCTCATCCTCGGCGTCAATCTCGGCTCGTCGGTCATCGCGCCGGTGCTGACCCGCTCGGCAGCGCCGGAAGTCCGCGTCGTGCCGATCGGCAACCTCTTGATGCGCGGGCTCGGCTCGCTCGTCATGCTGATCCTGTTCATGATCTTCAGGCCGCAGTTCGCCTTCCTCGGCGCGACCGCTTCGGACCAGATCGTCAACGCCCACATCCTGTTCAACGTCATCATCCTGCTTGCCGGCCTGCCGCTCGCCGGTCTGGTGTATCGCGCGTCGGAGAAGATCGTGGCGATTGGCGGCAAGGCCGAGCCGGCAGCCGGCCTCGACGTCGTCGAATTGTCGGCGCTCAACGAGAGCGCGCTCGACACGCCGAGCCAGGCGCTGGCCAACGCCACCCGCGAGGTCGTGCGGGTCTGCGAGATCGTCGAGATCATGCTGAAGCGCATCATCGAGCTCTACGAGAGCGCCGATGCCGGCAAGATCAAGGCCTTGGCGGCACTCGACGACCGCGTCGACCAGAAGCATGCGGCGATCAAGCTCTATCTCGCCAAGGTCACCAGGAACCCACTGACCGAGGACGAGGCGCTGCGCTGCCAGGAACTGATCGGCGCCTGCGTCAAGCTGGAGCAGGTCGGCGACATCATCGTGCGCAACATGCTGGTGCATGTCCGGAAGAAGCTCGAGCGCGGGCTGGAGTTCACGCCCGAGGGGTGGCGCGAGCTCTGCGCCTTCCACGCCTCGGTGCTGGCCAATGCGCGGCTGGCCTTCAACGTGCTGGTCTCGCGCGATCCCGAGACGGCGCGCCAGCTGGTGCTGGAGAAGGATCTGCTGCGCGAGCGCGAGAAGGAAACCAGCGCCAGCCATTTCCTGCGGCTGCGCGACGGCACCGCCAAGAGCGTCGAGACCAGCTCCATCCATCTCGACACCATCCGCGATCTCAAGCAGATCAACTCGCTGCTCGCATCGATGGCCTATCCCGTGCTCGAGGAGCGCGGACTGCTCGGCGGCTCGCGGCTGAAGGCCGGCTAGCGACAGTCGTGCGGCAAGGCTCGTCCGCAGCGGTGCAGAAATTAGGCTTTGCCCATCCTCGCTTCTCTCGGCTAAGAAGTTGGTCGAGTTAGTCTGGGAGGATGACCGCGTTGATAGACACCCATTCGCGCAGCTTCGCCAAAGCGCTTTCCTGGCGCGCCACCGGCACGATCGACACGATGATCATCTCACTGGTCGTCACCGGAAGCGTAAAGCTCGCGGCCACGATTGGCGTGACCGAAGTCATCACCAAATCGCTGCTCTATTATCTGCACGAACGGGCCTGGCTGAAGATCCCTTACGGCCGCCGAAAGGTCGCCTAGTTCCTGAACCGAGCAGACCCGTTTTGGGATCCGCTGAAGAAAAGCTAAAGCGGCGTCGACAATTTCTGCATTGCCGGCTGCGCTCCGGCATGATCTGAGGCGGTGCATTCCGTCCGACGCGTTTTTGAATCATGCTTGCGCTGATTGCCCTGTTCATCGCCGCCTTCGCCTTCGGCACCACCGAATTCGTCATTGCCGGCGTGCTGCCGGAGGTCGCGCGGGGGTTGGCGCTCGACCTTCTGGGTCATGGGAGCGCTGGGCCTCGTCGCGATCCTGGCCATGCTCGCCCTGCTGCCGCGCACGGCCGGGGCCGCGAACCGGCCGGCTGGCCTGGCGCGGGAAGTGCGTGTGCTGGGACGCCAGCAGGTCTGGACGTCGCTTATCCTGATGCTGATGCTGATGATCGGCCAGTTCGGCCTCTTCACCTACATCACCCCGACCCTGGTCGAGGTCACCGGCCTCGACGAGAACTTGATCCCCTGGGTGCTGCTGCTCAACGGGGTCGGCGCCACGATCGGGGTCTTCATCGGCGGCAAGCTCTCCGATTGGAAGCTGATGCCGTCCTTGATCACCATGCTTTGCCTGCAGGCCGTGATGCTGGCGGTGATCTATGCCGTCAGCCCCTATCCGGTGCCGATGGTTGTGGCGATCGTCATCTGGGGCGGCCTCAACTTCGCCATCGGCGCACCGATCCAGACCCGCATTCTCGCCTGGACCGCCGACGCCTCCAACCTTGCCTCCTCGCTCATCCCGTCCGGCTTCAACGTCGGCATCGCGCTCGCCGCCTCGCTCGGCGCGGCGATCCTTAATGCCGGCTACGGCTATCGCAGCCTGCCCCTGGCAGGCGTGCTCGCCATGCTGGTGGCCGTGACTGTGGCCGTCGCCTCGCAGGCGTGGGAATGGCGCAGCCGCGCGACGCCGCCGCTGCCGGCAGCGGCTGAGTAGAGCCGGGCCCGATCAAAGATCGATCCGGAACCTCAAGCTCTCGGCACCGCCATAGGCGGCATCCTCGAGGAAGCGCCCCACCAGCCTGCCGCCATTCGCGCTTATCACCTTCTGCGAGGCGGGGTTGCCCGGCTTGGCGGTGATCTCGACATACTCAAGACCGACCGCCCTCGCCTCCGCCAGCATCAGCCGCAGCGCCTGAGTGGCATAGCCCCGGCCTCGCTTCCACGGCACCACGGCATAGCCGATATGGCCAAGCACATGCGGCGGCAGCTCGGATGTGCCATTCTGCCAGCGAAGGCCAATCGAGCCGGCCGCTTCGCCATCCCAGATCCAGCGGCGAAAACCCGGCAGGCGCGGCACCTTGGTGCCGTCGGGCAAGGCGATCGGCGGCCCCTTCGCCTCGGGATCGTCGAGACTGGCGAGAAAGGCGACAGGATCTTGCGCGATGGCCGCCAGCTGCTCGCGCGTGGCTTCCAGCAGCCGCACATTGTCCGGCGACCAGCCGCGCTCCAGCGCCGCCTTGTAGGACGGCAGATGTTGGAGCGCAGGTTTGACGATTTCGATCATGACCGATCGCGGATTTCCAGCAAGCTGCACCTAAACTAGAAGTGTTTCGCCGATTGGCGCGATACCTCTTATGATCGTTCTCGGGTGATTCACCGCAAGTTAATTGTGAACGGGGGAATTGAGCTGGTGCGGTTGAAATTTGTTCCGCTGGGTGTCGCCACTATCTGCAGCGTCCTCATCGCCTTCGCGCTGGCGATGACACCTCGCTCCTTCGCAGCGTCGCGGGCCTCGGACATTCCCGACTGGCTGCAGCGCCATGTCGGCGATGGCGAAGGGCAGATCTCGCAAATAGTGTTGGAGCGGGCGCGCGCGCTTTACCAGAAGAAGGTCAGCGAAGGTTCGGTCGCGAATCCCTGCTACTTTGCCATGGACGCGACGCGTCCAGGCGATCTGGGCAACAGTGTGCTTGGCCAGCGTTACTACATCATCTGTGAAACCAAGCAGCTCTTTCGCGCGGTCTCGTCCGGCCATGGCAGCGGCCGCAACCTCAAAGGCGTTGCCAATTTCTCCAACGGCAGGCGTTGCGCGAAAAACTTCGGCAATGCGATGGACTCGGAGCTGACGGCCGGCGGCGCCTACATGACCGCCGAAGCGAAAACTTCGTTCAAGGGCTACTACCGCGTCGGCGCAAAGCAGGATGCGGTGTTCATGCGCACCTTCATCCAATTCGATGGTGAAGGCGAGACCGCAAACGCTAGGCAGCGCGTCATCGGTGGCCATCCGGCGGCACTGCTGCGGGGAATGTGCATGCGCAAAAATCCGCAAAGCTCTTACGCCGACCACGACGGTTTTGTCCCGTTTGGGAAATTGGTGAACTACGCCGGCGGGCGCAGCAATGGCTGCACCAGCTGGTCGCCCGCCGATGCCGAGCAGATCATCCCGCTGGTCAAGAACAACCCGACGACGCTCTACATCTATCCTGAATCGCGCGACATCGCGGCGATCGCCCGCGCCAAGGCCGCCGGCCAGTCGCTGTCAGGCGCTGGCCTCTATTGGAACGCGTCCTGCCTGAACGAGATCGGCTCGCCGAAATTCTGGCCGAAGAAGACGCTCGAGCCGATTATCGCGCAGTACAAGAAGGACCATCCGGCACCACCGCCGCAGCCGGTGCCGATCTGCAAGGGACCTTGAGACTGTCGCCGCTCGCCAGCGGCGGCGGCCACGTAGCAACGCAACAGCCTTTCGTTACTGCAGCAGCCCTTTGACGATGGCGCTTGCCTTGGCGAAGTCCATCTGTCCGGCATATTTCTGTTTCAGCGCGCCGATCACCTTGCCCATGTCCTTCTGGCTGGCAGCACCCATTGCAGCGATCGCTTCGCGCGCCGCCGCCGTGATCGCCGCGTCGTCGAGCTGTTGCGGCAGGAACTCGCGGATGATCTCCATCTCGCCGCGCTCCTGGGCAGCCAGTTCCGGCCGCTTGCCGTCCTCGAACGCCTTGGCCGACTCCTCGCGCTGCTTCACCATCTTGGCCATGATCTGCAGGATTTCTTCTTCGCTCGCCGCCGGCTTGCCGGCGCCGCGATTGGCGATGTCGCGGTCATGGATGGCGGCCTGGATCAGCCGCAGCGTCGGCAACCGGTGCTTGTCCTGCGCCTTCATCGCGCTCTTCATGGATTCGGCGATTTTCTCGCGCATCGTGCTTCTCCTTCGAACGCGGCGGACAATAGCTTTGCCGAACGGACAAGGCAAATCCCGGCAAGTATCTGATTTTGCTTGCCGAAATAAATCGATGCCGTTCGGAGGCAGCCTCATTGACCGCCTCGGTGCCTTCCCCTATGTACTGAGCCTCGCATGAACTGAAACTTTGGTTGCGCGCAGGCCCGCGAATTCGCCGCTGCGCGCTATTTGCTGCGCGGATCGTCCCGTGGACGGGATGGTCCGGAAGCAGTCTTTAGGAGTGCCGCCATGGCCGCCACGACTGCCCCCTGGGTCACGGAGAAGCCGACCGCCCTTCTGGTCCTTGCCGACGGCACGGTGATCGAAGGTCGCGGCCTCGGCGCCACCGGATCGGCGGTTGCGGAAGTGTGCTTCAACACCGCGCTCACCGGCTACGAGGAAATCCTCACCGACCCGTCCTATGCCGGCCAGATCGTCACCTTCACATTCCCGCATATCGGCAATATCGGCACCAACGACGAGGACATCGAGGACCTCAATCCGGCGGCGCGCGCCGGCGCTGACGGCGCAATCTTCAAGGCCAATGTCACCGACCCCTCCAATTACCGGGCAGCCGGACATCTCGACCAGTGGCTGAAGCGGCGCGGCATCATTGCCCTTGCGGGCATCGACACACGTGCGCTCACCGTGCTGATCCGCGAGAAGGGCTCGCCGAATGCCGTCGTCGCGCATGCGCCCGACGGCAACTTCGACATCGACGATCTCAAGCGCCGCGCCGCTGCCTGGTCGGGCCTGGTCGGGCTCGATCTTGCCAAGGAAGTCACCTCTGGCCAGTCCTCCGTCTGGCGCGAGACACCTTGGATCTGGAACGAAGGCTTCGGCGAGCAGGACGAGCCCTCGATGCATGTCGTTGCCATCGACTATGGCGTCAAGCGCAACATTCTGCGCCTGCTTGCCGGCCTCGGCGCCAAGGTCACCGTCGTGCCGGCCAAGACCGATGCGGAAGAGATCCTTGCCATGCAGCCGGACGGCATCTTCCTGTCCAACGGCCCCGGCGACCCGGAAGCCACCGGCGGCTATGCCGTTCCGATCATCAAGGACCTGCTCAAGACCGACATCCCGGTGTTCGGCATCTGCCTCGGCCATCAGATGCTGGCGTTGGCGCTCGGCGGCAAGACCGAGAAGATGCACCAGGGCCACCATGGCGCCAACCACCCGGTCAAGGACCACACCACCGGCAAGGTCGAGATCGTCTCGATGAACCATGGGTTCGCCGTGGATGCCGACTCGCTGCCCGACGGCGTCGAGGAGACCCATGTCTCGCTGTTCGACGGCTCGAACTGCGGCATCGCGCTGACCGGCCGGCCGGTGTTCTCGGTGCAGCATCACCCCGAGGCTTCACCGGGACCGCAGGATTCGCACTACCTCTTCCGCCGCTTCGTCAATCTTATCCGCCAGCGCCGCGGCGAAGAAGCGCTGGCCGAACGGGCCTAGCGGCCTAAGGGTGTTGAGATTCAGGTCAGGCCGAATCGAAGACGCGAAGCGACCAAAATGGCGGGTTCCGAGATCGGAGCGGAGCGTACTTGAGACACGTGAGCACCGGAAGCGCAGGAAGCCGCCATTTGCAGGCCGGCATCACCTGAATATCAACACCCCTCAAACCGCGTCGGTCACCGCTTCCTGGGCGTGCATGCGCTCGACTTCCTTTGGCGTCGGCTTGGCCACCTTCGTCACGAAGACGATTGCCGCCAACGTCATGAAGATCGCGCCGAGCACGTAAGGCGCACCGCCGAACACCACTAGCGCGCTTGGACCGGTGAACCAGGAAAATATCCCCGTATAGAGCAGCGGCGTGATGATCGAGGTGATCGAGAAGATCGATGTCATCGCGCCCTGCAGTTCGCCCTGCGCCGAAGGTGGCACCTTGGCCGCGGCAAGGCTTCTGAGCGGCGGGTCGGCGAGCGACTCCAGGCAACCGGCGACGATCACCGCATAGATCATCCAGCCTTGCGTCGACAACGCATAGCCGAAGGCGCTGAGCGCGGTGAAGGTGAGGCCGATCGCCGCTGTCTTCCATTCGCCGAGCTTCGGGACGATCCTGGGCAGCACCGTCGCCATGACGATCGCCCCGCACAGGCCGAAGACTCCGAGCGAAAGGCCGATCTGCTGCTCGTTCCAGCCGTAGCGGTAATTGGAGACGAAGGACCATACAGCCGGATACATCATGTGCCCGAGCGTCATCAGGAAGAAGGCAAGGCCGATCCAGCCGATGCCCGGATAGTTGCGCATCTGGACGAGCGTGCCGACCGGGTTGGCCCGCTTCCATTCGAAGCGGCGGCGGTGCTTGTCGTCGAGCGTCTCCGGCAGAAAGAACAACCCGATGAGGAAATTCACGAAGGCGAGCCCCGCGGCGAAGTAGAACGGCACGCGCGGCCCGAAGGTGCCGAGCAGCCCGCCCAGCACCGGGCCGATGATGAAGCCGACGCCGAAGGCGATGCCGAGCAGGCCGAAGTTCTTAGCCCGGTTGTCGTCGGTGGAGATGTCGGCAATGAAGGCGGAGGTCGTCGAATGGCTGGCGCCGGAGATGCCGGCCAGCACTCGTCCGATGAACAGCATCGGATAGGACCAGGCGACGGCGCAGATCAGATTGTCGATGGAAAAGGTGAGCACCGAGGCAAGCAGGACGGGCCGTCGGCCGAAGCGATCGCTCAAGCCGCCGATGATAGGGGCAAACACGAACTGCATGGCTGCGTAGACGAAGAACAGCCAGCCGCCTTCGATCGCCGCCTCGCTGATGCCGACTCCGGTCAGTTCCCGCAGATAGGCGGGCAGCACCGGCATGATGATTCCGAAGCCGATGATGTCGAGCAGCAGCGTGGTGAAAACGAGGGCAAGTCCCCGCTTGGCCGTCTTGGGATCGATCATGATGGGGTCAAGCTCCTCGGCCGCCCTCGGACCAAGACGGGAGCACCTTATAGGCGAGCTTGTTGCCTGGAACAACAAGCGAGCAATAGCAAATACTCATTCTGGCAGTGAGTTGCCGGCAGCGCTGCCAAACGCCTGACGATAATGTGTCGCTCAGACCGGGTTGTTGAAAGTATCGCAGTCCGAAAGCTTCCCGCTCTTGTAGCCGCGGGCCAGCCAGGTCTGCCGCTGTGCCGAGGTGCCATGGTTGAAGCTTTCCGGAACGACATAGCCCTGCATCTTCTTCTGCAAGGTGTCGTCGCCGATCTGCTTGGCCGCGTTTAGCGCGCTTTCGATGTCGCCCTGCTCCAAAATCCCCTTTTGTCCGGTGTAGTGCGCCCACACCCCGGCGAAGCAGTCGGCCTGCAGTTCGACCTTCACCGACCATTGGTTGGCCTCGGCTTCGCTCATCCCTTGCCGCATCTGGTTGAACTTCGGCAGGATTCCGGTGAGGTTCTGCACGTGGTGGCCGACCTCATGCGCGATCACATAGGCCCTGGCAAACTCGCCGGAAGCTCCGAACTGCTGATCCAACTGCTGGAAGAACGTCATGTCGAGATAGACCTTGTGGTCGTTCGGGCAGTAGAACGGCCCCGCCGCCGACGAGGCGAACCCGCAGGCCGAGCGGATCTGGCTGCTGAACAGCACCAGCTTCGGATCTTCATAGGTTAAGCCGTTCGCTTTGAAGATGCCCGTCCAGGTGTCCTCGGTTTCTGCCAGCACCGTGGCAACGAACTGCTTCATCTCGTCGGAAGCCGGCGCGCCGCCCTGGGAACTGTTGTCTTCGGTGATCTGACCGCCGCCACCCGGCAGCGAGCCGCCGTCGCTCAACACTTGCAGCGGATCGATTCCGAGTGCCTTCAGGCCGAAATAGAGCACCACCAGGATGATAATGGTCGACATGGACATCCGTCCGCCGCCGGCACCACCACCGATCGGGATGCGGAACTGGCCAGGGCTGCCGCCGAAACCACCGCTGTCACCGCGCTGATCCTCAATATTGTCGCTCTGACGACGGCCTCTCCAAAGCATGGCAACTCCTCGCGATGCGTATGTCAGGTCCGGTCCGCGACCGCCCCCTCGTAACAATTAGCCCAATGTCACTTCAAGGCACAGCTTTTTTGGGTTGTGCGGAGGGTGAGATCCGGAGCCCGTCGTTTTCAGCCTCACTGCTTTGTGCCGGCGCTTTTGCCGTCGGAGCTTTTTGAGCGCTCCTCGGACCGCGCTGCGCCTTTCTTCAGCGGGCGGCCGGTTTCGGCCTCGGTCTTGCGCTTGTCCAAGGCTGCCGCCTGCCGTAATCCCTTTGCCGCCTCCTTGCCTTTTTCGGTCGGTGCGTGTTCGACGCCCATCGCATTCCTCCCTGGCCGCCATGATCGCGGACTGGAGACGAACGCGCTGGATGCTTGGCGGTTCCAGCTTGACTGGAAACCGAGGGGGTCAGCGCGCGGTCATCGCTCTGCGGAAAGCTTCCAGCGTCTCGGCACTGACATGGTGCTCGATGCCCTCGGCATCGATCCGCGCCGTCTCGGCGCTGACACCCAGCGAGCGCAGGAAGGCCTCGACCGTCTGGTGTCGGATGCGGCTTTCTTCGGCGACTTTGCGGCCTGTCTCGGTCAGGAACACGCCGCGATAGGGCTTTCTCGAGACCAGCCCGTCGGCGCACAGCCTGGTCAGCATCTTCGCCACGGTCGGCTGCGCGACGCCGAGCCTTGCCGCGATATCGACCTGACGCGCCTCATTGCCGTCTTCGATGAGATC
This sequence comes from Mesorhizobium sp. M3A.F.Ca.ET.175.01.1.1, assembly GCF_004791945.1. NCBI lineage: Bacteria > Pseudomonadati > Pseudomonadota > Alphaproteobacteria > Hyphomicrobiales > Phyllobacteriaceae > Mesorhizobium > Mesorhizobium sp. M3A.F.Ca.ET.175.01.1.1. Next base: position 36,510 of record NZ_SRTP01000013.1, read on the forward strand.
GGCGATCAGTTCGACATAGTCTTCGACAAGCGCGCCGCGGCGCGCTTCCCGCGTCTGCCGAAAGCCCTCCGAGTGGATTTCGGCATCGGGGAGCGCGTTTTCGCGTCGAACCGGTCTGTTCCTCAGCGCCAATACGCGCCCCTCCTTGGGATTGAATCGGCTCCGCATTCATAGCACGGACCCGGCGTAGTCTGGCCGTTTATTTGCATTCCCACGCCGACGCAACCGGCCTTCGCGGCGGGTGGCCAAGCGCTGTTTGCGCATATCACGAAAGCACGATCAATGAAATATAGCCTATTGCATAATGTTGAGCCATGGCGTAAATAGAGGCGGTAATCCTACCCTCTTCACCGGAATGCCTCATGTCCGACGCCGATGCAGCAGCCGTAGCCCGATCCGCCTGGCGGTTTGACAGGGTCGACGACGAGCCACCGAGCCTGCGCGAGGTCAACGCCTCGATCAGGGTGCCGCAGACAGGGGTCTGGTTCCGTCGCCTGTTCGCCTTCATCGGACCCGGCTACATGGTTTCGGTCGGCTACATGGACCCCGGCAACTGGGCGACCGACCTCGCCGGTGGCGCCCAGTTCGGCTACACGCTGCTCTTCATCATCATGCTGTCCAACCTGATGGCGATCCTGCTGCAGGCGCTGGCCGCGCGGCTCGGCATCGCCACCGGCCGCGACCTGGCCCAGGCCTGCCGCGCCTACTATCCTCGCCCGGTCAACTTCCTGCTCTGGATCGCCTGCGAACTGGCGATCATCGCCTGCGACCTGGCCGAGGTCATCGGCACGGCGATCGCGCTGCAGCTGCTGTTCGGCATTCCGCTGATCGGCGGCGCCATCATCACAGCGCTCGACGCTTTCCTGCTGCTCTTCCTGATGAACAAGGGCTTCCGCTTCCTCGAAGCCTTCATCATCGCGCTTCTGATCATCATTTTCGGCTGCTTTGCCGTGCAGATCGTGGCCGCCGCCCCTCCGGTCGGCTCGATACTGCATTCCATGTTCGTGCCGTCGTCGCAGATCGTCACCAACCCGGAAATGCTCTACATCGCCATCGGCATCATCGGCGCGACCGTGATGCCGCATAATCTGTACCTGCATTCCTCGATCGTGCAGACCCGCGCCTATGAGCGCAACGACGCCGGCAGGCGCGACGCGATCAAGTGGGCCACGACGGATTCGACCATTGCGCTGATCCTGGCGCTGTTCGTCAACGCATCCATCCTCATCGTCTCGGCCGTGGCCTTCCACAACACCGGCCATCAGGATGTCGCCGAGATCGGCCAGGCCTTCGAACTGCTCTCGCCGCTGCTCGGCCTGGGCATCGCCTCAACGCTGTTCGCGGTGGCGCTGCTTGCTTCGGGCCTCAATTCGACGGTCACGGCAACGCTGGCCGGCCAGATCGTGATGGAGGGCTTTCTTAGGCTGCGCATCCCGCAATGGGCGCGCCGCCTGCTGACGCGCGGCATCGCCATCGTCCCCGTGGTGATCGTCACTGCGCTTTACGGCGAAAAAGGCACCGCCCAGTTGCTGGTCTTCAGTCAGGTGATCCTGTCGATGCAACTGCCCTTTGCCGTCGTGCCTCTGGTGCAGTTCGTGTCGGACAAGAAGAAGATGGGCAAGTTCGCCATTCCGCGTGCCGTCGCGTTGCTGGCCTGGGTGGTCGCCGCCATCATCCTGGTGCTCAATTTCAAGCTGCTCTACGACACGGTCACCGGTTTCGGCTGAGATCACGACCGGCGACAAACCGGCTGGCTGCGCTATGTTCGTAGGACATGACGCGTTCCGCCGAAGCTCGAAAATTCTATGCCAGACTGATGGCCGCCCAGGCGCGATCCGCCGGCCCCCGCCTTGAAGAAGCATTCGCCTCGGTGCCGCGCGAGGCATTTCTCGGCCCTGGGCCGTGGACGATCATCGCCGGCGACGGCCGGATCGAAACCCCGAGTGACGATCCAAGCTTCATCTACCAGAACGTGCTGGTTGTGCTCGATGCCGACAAGGGCATCAACAATGGCGAGCCGATCCTGCACGCCATGTGGATGGGCAAGATCGCGCCAAAGCCCGGCGAAGCCGTAGTCCATATCGGTGCCGGCACCGGCTACTACAGCGCGCTGCTGGCAAAGCTCGTCGAGCCCGGAGGGGCCGTTGCCGCCTTCGAGCTGGAGGCTGACCTTGCCGAGCGCGCCAGGCAGAACCTCGCGTCGTATCCGAATGTACAGGTCATCCATGGCGATGCGGTCGCCAGCGCGCTGCCGCCCTCCGACATCATCTATGTCAATGCCGGGGTCGCGGCCCCTCCCCTCAATTGGCTCAAGGCCCTGAACCCTGGCGGCCGGCTGGTCTTTCCATGGCGCCCGGCCGAACGCATCGGCCTTGCGGTTGTCGTCACCAGAACGCAGGCGGGCTTTTCCTGCGAGCCGTTCATGGGCTCCTGGTTCATCCCTTGCGTCGGCGCTTCCGCCGTTGGTCCGTCCGCGAAAATCCCCGACCGGGACAAGGCGGCGCGAAGCCGCTCGATCTGGCTTTCCGCCGACAGGACACCGGACCGCACCGCCACCGCCATCTTCGAGGATGTCTGGTTCTCGTCACGCGCCGTTCGCGCCGACAGCAAGCGCCAAAGAAATTGACAGACCCGTGTCGGAACGGAGCCTTGCGGCTCGTCCTTAGGCTGACAGCCCTGCCATGACGGCGCGGATAACGATAAGGGAGAGACAAATGCGAAAGATCATCGCCGCCACATTCGTCAGCCTCGACGGCGTCATGCAGGCGCCGGGCGGACCGGAAGAGGATCCGGTCGGCGGCTTCAAATTCGGCGGCTGGACGTTTCATTACTTTGATGAGGTGGCAGGCGCCGCTTTGGATGAATTATTCTCCAAACCCTTTGCCCTGCTGCTCGGCCGCAGAACCTACGACATCTTCGCCGCATACTGGCCGTATCAGAAAGATAAGATCGCAGATGCCTTCAACCCCGCGACCAAATATGTGGCGACGCACCGCCCGGATTCCCTGACTTGGGAGAACACCCACTCGCTTGGGCCAGATGTCGTGGCAAGGCTCCGGCAGCTCACAGAGGAAGACGGACCTGACCTGCTCATTCAGGGATCAGGCAATTTGATCCAGACTCTGCTCGCCAACGGGCTGATCGACGAGATCCGGCTGATGATCTTCCCGTTGTTGCTCGGCAAGGGCAAGCGACTGTTCGGCGACGGCGCGATGCCGGCTGCCTTCAGGCTCACCAGGTCGCAGGCCTCGAGCACCGGCGTGATCATGGCGAACTATGAACGCAGCGGCGAGATCCGCACCGGCTCGTTCGCCCAGGAGGAGCCTTCCGAGGCTGAGCTCGAGCGGCGCCGCACCTGGAAGTAGAACCGGCGATCCGTTCCTCGCCTCCACGAATGCGGAGGGGCGAGGGGAACTCGCGCTCACGCTGCCTGACGGTAGCGCGCCAAGCCTTTGCGGATATGATCCGCGAAGGCTTGCGCGGGCGGTGTGACGGCGTGTTTCGGCAGATGCAGGTTCACGGAAAACTCCGGCAGAGGCGGAAGGCCGGCATCGGACAGGATGTCGAGATCGACAGGCACCGTCGAGGCAAGCCACGTGGTCACCGCAAGGTCCGAACGCACCGTCGCCGTCGTGGCGTCGATATTGCCGTTTTCGAACACGGTGCGCCAGTCGAGCCCATGCTCACCGAGCGCGGCCAGCACCGCCGGTCGGAACGCGCAGGTGTCGGCGACGATCGAGACCGGCAGCGGTCGTTTCAGCCGTGCCGTTCCGCCTCTCGCGCCGACCCAGACCAGCCGGTCGACGAGCAGGCATTCGCCGCTTGATCGCCCGGCCCGCTCCTCGATGATGGCAAGATCGATTGTCCCTGCCGCAAGTGCCGCCGCGAGTTCGGGCGAGGAGGCGCAGACCAGCGAGATCTCCACCTGCGGAAAGGCTTCGGCATAGGCCTTCAGCACCGGCTGGAGCAGCGTGCCGACAAGATCGTATGGCACGCCGAGCCGCACCTGTCCGGCAACCACCTTGCCCCGGATCTCTGCCAGGATCTCGTCATTCAACTGCAACAGCCGCCTGCCGTTGTCGAGCAGCCGCTCGCCGGCGCGCGTCAGCCTCAGGCCTCGCCGGTCGCGCTCGAACAATGTCTGGCCAAGCACCTCCTCCAGCCGCTTGACGTGTTGGCTGACCGCGCCTTGGGTCAGATGAAGCGCGTTGGCGGCGGCCGTCATGCTCGCCTTCTCGGCTGTGGTCACGAAGGTGCGAATGAGGGTCGTGTCGAGATCGCGGATCATAAATGGCATTATATTTTGTAATTCAATCCATATCAAACATTGCATTTACTGATGATGCAGGACGGCTAGATTCCGACGCTCCTTCCACCGGGGAAGCCAGATGTCCGAGACCGTTATCCCTCTTGTCCTGTTCGCGCTGGTCTCGACCTCGACGCCTGGGATCGCGACAACCCTTTCGACGGCGTCCGGCGCGCAGTTCGGCTTTCGCCGGTCGGTGCCGCTGATGGCCGGCAGCGCGGCGGGATTGGCATCGGTGGCGGCTGCCGGCGCGGCAGGCCTCGCCGGACTGCTCACCGCCGTCCCTTCGCTGCAACTCGCGATGAAGATCGCCGGCTCGATCTACCTGATCTGGCTGGCGCTCAAGATCGGCCGCAGTGGCCCGCCCAATCTCGATGTCAGCATGGCCAGGCCGAACAGTTTTTTCGGCGGCGCCGGCATTCAGTGGATGAACCCGAAGGGCTGGGCGATGGGATTGGGTGCTGCCGCCTCCTTCGCGGCACTGGCCGACAGTCCCGTCCAGCTTGCGCTACTGCTCGGTTCGGTGTTCGGCCTTGCCGCGGCCTTTTCTTTGTCGCTCTGGTGCGTAGCGGGCACGCTGCTCGCCCGGCTGCTCAAGACCGAGCGGCAGTGGCGCGCGCTCAACATCGTCCTTGGCCTGCTGCTGGCCGCCTCGATCCTGCAGATGTGGCGGCCAGCTTGAGAGCGGCGTCGCACGACGTAGCGTCGCGCAAGGCAACCAGTTCCGATCTTATTCCGCCGGCATGGCGACTGGCCGGGCAAGCACCCGACCGGCAAGCACGACGCCCAATCCAGCGATAGGGAACAGCGCCGCGATCAGGCCGAGATCCGCCGGCGCGCCGAGGCGCAGCACGGCAGCGCCGACGATCGCGCCGAGCGCGACGCCGAAATAGAGCGCCGAAGCATTGAGCGACAGCACGATTGGCGCCGCATCAGGCGCGATCCTGATGATGCGGCTCGCCTGCGCCGGCGCGAAGGCCCAGCCGACGATGCCCCACGGCACCATCATGACCAAGAGTGCCGGGCCGGCGATCGTGTGCGGCAGGAAGGTCGGAATCAGCGAGAAGGTGACGAGCATCGCTGCACTCAGCGCCAGCGACCAGCCGACGGTGCGGGTCGCGCCGAAGCGGTCGGCCGCCTGGCCGCCGGCGATGTTGCCGATGACGGCGCCGATGCCGAAGGCGAGCAGCATTCCGGGCAGCGCCAGCGGGCTCAAGCCCACACCGTCGATGGCCAACGGCGCGATGAAGGCGAACACCGTGAAGGCGCCGGTCAGCGCCAGCACCGTCGTCGCCAGGATCGGCATGATGCCGGGACGGAGCGCCGCCGCCACCCGCGCCTTGAGCGGCAGCCTGGTGCCGATGATGCCGCGCGGCAAGCGCCACCACAGGATCGCGCCGGCAAGCGCGCCGAGGCCGGCGACTGCGAAGAAGGTGCCGCGCCAGCCGGCGATGGCCGCGACCAGCGCGCCGAGCGGCGCGCCGACCGCAACCGCCACCGTGGTGCCGCCGACGACGACGGCGATGGCGCGTGCGCGATGGTGATCATCGACCAGGGCTACCGCTGTCCCTTGGGCGGTCGCGGCGAACAGGCCTGACGAAAGCGCCATGACGATGCGGGCAATCAGCAGCAGCTCGAAGGACGAGCTGAGCGCGGCAGCAACATTGCCAACGACGAAGAACACCAGCGTCCACAGGATCACGCGCCGCCGGTCCCACTCGCCGGTCAGCGTCGCCAGGACCGGCGCGCCGATCGCATAGGCAAGCGCGAAGGCTGTGATCAGGGAGCCGGCGAGCGGAACGGAGATGCCGGCATCGGCGGCGATGTCGGGCAGGAGGCTGGAAATGACGAAGCCTTCGGTCGAGATCGTGAACGATCCGAGCGCTAGCCAGTAGAGCCGCTTATCCATGGGATCTGTCCTTAGTTCAAAAGTCATTGAACAATTGGACATGGCAGCACGTTATGTCAACGGACCCTGGGAAAAATAGCTGAACCCTGCTGACAGCTCTATGTCAGCACGAGGCCGGGATGAACGGATCGTCCGGGTCCGCCGAAGGAGGAGACGCGTTGAACTCGGCCGTGTTTGTGCTTAATTCTGGTCCATGACCTTGCCCCACCCCAACGCTGACCAGATCAGCCTGCCGATCGTGCTCGCCGTGCTCGGCGACCCGACCAGGCTTGCCATCGTGCGCTATCTCGCCAGCAAGGAAGGCGTGCCGCTGAGCTGCAGCAAGTTCCTCGATCTCGCCTCCAAGACCAACCTCAGCTACCACCTCGCCAAGCTGCGCGAAGCTGGCGTGACCCGCGCCGAGGTGGTCGGCACCAGCCGTCTGATCACGCTGCGCCGTGCTGATCTCGATGCCCGCTTCCCCGGCCTGCTCGACAGCGTGATAACGGCGGCCGGTGAGGACAAGGCGCTGCCGGTGATTGGCACAGCGGAGACCGAGATCGACGCCTGAATTGGTCATGACCCTTCGGCCCGGATTTTTCCGATGACATCGCGCAGCAACGTCTCCTATAAACGCCTCGGCTTGCGATGGCGCTCCTTGAGTCGCGCCGTGTGAATTGCAGTGCATTGCCCATGGCCGAAGGATGAGGCGCACAGTCACGCTCCGATCGACGCTGCAGATACTGTTCGCCGCTCAGCTGCTGGTGGCCGTCCTGCCGGCTTTCGCCCAGGACGCGCCAGAGACGGTCATCTCCATCATCGGCGGCCTGGCGCCGGACGACCTCCTCAACATTCGCGCCACCGCTTCAGCGGGCGGAAAGGTGACGGCGCGGCTGCCAAACGGAGTGGCTGTCAAGAATCTCGGCTGCAATGTCGTCAACGGCTATCCATGGTGCAAGATCGAGGACACCCAGGGCGCGAAGATCGTCGGCTGGGCGCCGGCGCGCTATCTCAGCCCCGGCAATCCGGCACCCGCGCCCGACGACAGCGCCGCCCCGGTCACCGAAGTCAGCGCTTCGCCCGCCGAAGCGCCGCCGCCCGATATCAGCGCGCGCCTGGGCAGCGCCGACCCGGCCGAGCCGCCCTCCGCTGCCGATATCGGCAGGACCGCCATGCAGGACGCCTATGGCCTCGCCTTCGCGGCGTCAGCGGCAACCTCGGGCTCCGAAGCTCCTGCCCCGGATGCCGCCGGCGGCATTCCCTGCGCGCGCCGCATCGGCCAGCCGATGACGCGCTGCCAAGTCTCGGTCGCGCGTGCAGGCGGCGACAGCGACGTGACCGTGGCCTGGCCGGACGGCGGCACGCGGCTCATCCTCTTCCGCGACGGCCAGCCGTCCGGCTCGGACTCGCCGGACAAGTTCCGTTTCACTCGCGAGGGCACGCTCAACATGATCCGCGTCGGCGTTTCCGAGCGGTTTGAGATTACGGATGCGTTGGCGCTGGGGGAATGAAATAGGGAAGTATGTTTCGCAGCCCGCTTGAACCTGTCTCCTCCCCTACTCCCCTACTCCCCTACTCCCCTACTCCCCTACTCCCCTACTCCCCTACTCCCCTACTCCCTTACTCCCCTACTCCCTCATTTTCGGGGTTACATCCGCCAAAACTCTTCCCTATAAGGCCCTCCTAGCCTGATACCAGAATCGCAAGCACAACCGGCCGGGTCCTCCCCCCGCCCGGTTTTTCGTGCAAGCCGCTCGCCGAACGGAACCTGTAGACATGCCAAGACGTACCGACATCAAGTCGATCCTGATCATCGGGGCCGGCCCCATCGTCATCGGCCAGGCATGCGAGTTCGACTATTCCGGCACCCAGGCGTGCAAGGCGCTGAAGGAAGAGGGCTTCCGCGTCATCCTGGTCAACTCCAATCCGGCCACCATCATGACCGATCCGGAGCTGGCCGATGCCACCTATATCGAGCCGATCACGCCGGAAGTGGTGGCCAAGATCATCGCCAAGGAACGCCCCGATGCGCTGTTGCCGACCATGGGCGGGCAGACGGCGCTGAACACGGCCTTGTCGCTGCGCCGCATGGGCGTGCTCGACCGCTACAGTGTCGAGATGATCGGCGCCGACGCGCATGCCATCGACAAGGCCGAGGACCGCGCCCTGTTCCGCCAGGCGATGAGCAAGATCGGCCTGGAGACGCCACGCTCGATGCTGGCCAACGCCACCGAGGTCAAGGACGCCGACCGCAAGATCCATGAGGCCGAGCGCGCCGCGCTCAAGGCCGAAAACCCGGAAAACCTCGATGCCGCGCTCGACGCGCTCGAAACGCGCTGGAACCTCGGCGAAGGCGACCGCAAGCAGCGCTACATCGGCCATGCCATGGGGGTCGCCGCCCAGGCGCTCGACCATGTCGGCCTGCCGGCCATCATCCGCCCTTCCTTCACCATGGGCGGCACCGGCGGCGGCATCGCCTATAACCGCGCCGAATTCTACGACATCGTCCAGTCCGGCCTCGACGCGTCCCCGACCACCGAGGTGCTGATCGAGGAGAGCGTGCTCGGCTGGAAGGAGTATGAGATGGAGGTTGTCCGCGACAAGGCTGACAACTGCATCATCATCTGCTCGATCGAGAACCTTGATCCGATGGGCGTGCACACCGGCGATTCCATCACCGTCGCGCCGGCGCTGACGCTGACGGACAAGGAATACCAGATGATGCGCAACGCCTCGATCGCGGTGCTGCGCGAGATCGGCGTCGAGACCGGCGGCTCCAACGTGCAGTTCGCCGTCAACCCGGCCGACGGCCGCCTGGTGGTGATCGAGATGAACCCGCGAGTCTCGCGCTCCTCTGCGCTGGCCTCCAAGGCGACCGGCTTCCCGATCGCCAAGGTCGCCGCCAAGCTCGCCGTCGGCTACACGCTGGACGAGTTGGAGAACGACATCACCGGCGGCGCCACGCCGGCTTCCTTCGAGCCGTCGATCGACTATGTGGTGACGAAGATCCCGCGCTTCGCCTTCGAGAAATTCCCCGGCGCCGAGCCGGTGCTGACCACCGCCATGAAGTCTGTCGGCGAAGTGATGGCCATCGGCCGCACCTTCCAGGAATCGCTGCAGAAGGCGCTGCGTGGTCTAGAGACCGGACTGACGGGCCTCGACGAGATCGAGATTCCCGGCATCGGCCACGGGACTGCGCCAGCCAGCCACGTCGACGACCGCAACGCCATCCGCGCCGCGCTCGGCACGCCGACCCCCGACCGGCTGCGCATGGTGGCGCAGGCGATCCGCATGGGCACGTCGCTCGAAGACGTGCACGCCATGTGCAAGATCGACCCGTGGTTCCTGGAGCAGATCGCCGGCATCATCGCCATGGAGGAGCGCATCCGCGAGCATGGCCTGCCGCAGGACTCGACCAATCTGCGCATGCTGAAAGCCATGGGCTTCTCCGACGCCCGCCTCGCGTCGCTGACCAAGACCGACCTGGAAGTGATTCAGAAGACTCGACAAAAGCTCGACGTTCATCCGGTTTATAAGCGCATCGACACCTGCGCGGCCGAGTTCGCCTCGCCGACCGCCTACATGTACTCGACCTATGAGGTGCCCTTCGCCGGCGAACTCGCCAACGAGGCGCGCGTCTCGTCGCGCAAGAAGGTCGTCATCCTCGGCGGCGGCCCCAACCGCATCGGCCAAGGCATCGAGTTCGACTATTGCTGCTGCCATGCGGCCTTCGCGCTGCGCGATGCCGGCTACGAAGCGATTATGGTCAACTGCAACCCGGAGACCGTGTCGACCGACTACGACACCTCCGACCGCCTCTATTTCGATCCGCTCACGGCGGAGGACGTGCTGGAGATCCTGCGCGCCGAGCAGGCCTCCGGCGAGCTCGTCGGCGTCATCGTCCAGTTCGGCGGCCAGACGCCGCTGAAGCTGGCCGACGCGCTGGAGAAGGCCGGCATCCCGATCCTCGGCACCTCGCCCGACATGATCGATCTGGCGGAGGACCGCGACCGCTTCCAGAAGCTCCTGCACAAGCTCGGCCTCACCCAGCCGAAGAACGGCATCGCCTATTCGGTCGAGCAGGCCCGCCTCGTCGCCGCCGAGCTCGGCTTCCCGCTGGTGGTGCGCCCGTCCTACGTGCTCGGCGGCCGCGCCATGCAGATCATCCATGACGAGGGCATGCTGCAGACCTACCTGCTCGACACCGTGCCCGGCCTGGTGCCGGAGGACATCAAGCAGAAATACCCCAACGACAAGACCGGCCAGATCAACACGCTGCTCGGCAAGAACCCGCTGCTCTTCGACACCTATCTGACCGGCGCCATCGAAGTCGATGTCGACTGCCTCTGCGACGGCAAGGATACCTTCGTCTCCGGCATCCTGGAGCATATCGAGGAGGCCGGCATCCATTCCGGCGACAGCGCCTGCTCGCTGCCGGTCCACGCTTTGCCGTCCGACCTCGTCGACGAGTTGGAGCGCCAGACCGCCGCACTCGCTCGCGCGCTCAATGTCGGCGGCCTGATGAACGTGCAGTACGCGATCAAGGACGGCACGGTCTATGTGCTGGAGGTCAACCCGCGCGCCTCGCGCACCGTGCCCTTCGTCGCCAAGACCATCGGCCGTCCCATTGCGAAAATTGCCGCCCGCATCATGGCTGGCGAGACGCTGGAAAACGCCTTCGCCCACTACGGCGCCATGCCCGACCCGCGCAATCCTGGCCACATCGCGGTCAAGGAAGCCGTCTTCCCCTTCGCCCGCTTCCCCGGCGTCGACATCTTGTTGGGGCCGGAAATGCGTTCGACCGGCGAGGTGATGGGCCTCGACCGCGACTTCGCCCTTGCCTTCGCCAAGAGCCAGCTCGGCGCCAATGTCGACCTGCCGCGCTCCGGCACCCTGTTCGTCTCGGTGCGCGACGAGGACAAGAAGGGCATATTGCCGGCGGTGAAGCGCCTCTCCGGCCAGGGCTTCAAGGTGCTCGCCACCTCCGGCACCGCCCGTTTCCTCGCCGAGAACGGGGTGGTGGCGGAAAAGATCAACAAGGTGCTCGAAGGCCGACCCCACATCGAGGACGCCATCCGCAACCGCCAGGTCCAGATCGTCTTCAACACCACCGACGGCCAGAAGGCGGTGTCGGACTCCAAGTCGCTGCGCAGGGCAACGCTGATGCAGAAGGTGCCTTATTACACGACGCTGTCGGGTGCGGCGGCCGTGGCAGAGGCGATTGCGGCGCTGCGGGCTGGGAACCTCGAAGTGCGGCCGCTGCAAGAATATTTTGGGTGAGGCTGCCAGCCCCTCCCTTCTCCCTTGTGGAGCCCACAAGGGAGAAAGCGGAACCTCACCCCTGCCCCTCATACGCCCTCCCATCCTTGTGCAGAAACCGTCCATCCGAACTCGGGCTCATCATGTCGATATCCGAGCAGGTGATGACATCGTCCGGGTTGCGCGAGCCGACTTCCAGGTAGCGCGCCGTGACCGATGACCGGTTGATCATGTGGTGGCCGTTGCCGCTGTTCTTGGCGAAGGCAGCACTATCGCCGGCCTTGAGCAGCGTTTCGCCGCCATCCTCGACCAGCGTCAGTTCGCCCTCCAGCACGTAGACGAGCTCGTCCTCATGGCTGTGCCAGTGGCGCTGGCTCGACCAGCCGCCGGGCGGCAGCGTCATCAGGTTGACGCCGAAATCCTTCAGGCCGCCCGCATCGCCGAGGCGGCGGCGGGTGCGCTCGGCGCAGGGCTGGTCGAAGGGTGGCGGATAGCCGGAGCCTTTGCGGACGGGCACAGCGGATAGGTCGATCTTGGGCACGGAACACTCCCGAATGATGTCGCAATTTAGTTCGCGGCGAGCGCAGCCACAGAGCCAGCTTGCGGAATTTGCCAGGATATTGGAGCGATGCCGCCCGCGACTGCGCTCTACGGCGCCCCCCTCTGTCCTGCCGGACATCTCCCCCACAAGGAGGGAGATCAGCCGTCATCGCGGCTTTCGCCAATCGTCGACGTTGCAGGATTGGCGAGGCGCCGAAGCCGCCAATCTCCCCACAAGTGGGGGAGATGTCCGGCAGGACAGAGGGGGGCGCCGTAGAGTGATTTCCGACCCCGTCTTCTCAGCGCACCACCGGACAGCGACGCTGGAACCGCACCCGCTTCCCGGCATTCTGCCCGTGGGCTAAAACCTTGCGATGGACGAGATGCCCGAAGACGAGATCGACCTGCGCTGCCCGCACGTCGTCGCCTTGACGTCGTCCGACTGCAACTTCTCCTCAGGGCGGATTCAGACCTCAGCACCGGCCTTCTGCGCGCCGCTCGCTACAGAAACCCGATGAACCGTCCGGCCAGCAGCACGCCTATCCACAGCGCCAGCGAAAGCGCCGCCAGCATGGCCGCCAGACCGCCCGCCGGCTCGTCTCCGCCGCGTCCGCGGCCGAGCCACAGGAAGCCGAGAAAATTGATCCCGGCGAGTAGGATCAGCGTCATCTTGGCGAGGAAGATCGGCATCGCCGCATAGGCGCTGGCCCGCACCGAAAACAGCAGCGAGCCGGTGACAAGCGCGCCGGCGAAAGCGACGAATGCCGTGCGGCGCAGCAGGCCGGTAAACGCCGCGTAGGGCAGCGCGCGGAACATCCCGCAGACCCTGAGATCCATCAGGGCGACGCTGGTCAGCAGCGCGCCGACCGCCAGGATGTGCAGCGCGTTGACGATCGGATAGGCGACAAAGGAGGCTTTCAGCCCTCGCACCAAGGCAAGCTGCTCGATGCCGGCCAGAAACTCCGCCATCAGGCCGGCGGCACACGGTCGGGATAGACGTCATAGTTCTTGCCGCCGACGCTGATGCGCACCGCCTTCATGCGCTTTTCCGACTCGTCGCGGGAGCGGTGGCCGATCGCGGTCACCTCGTCGCCGACCTTGGCGACCTCCTCCGTGAAGCCGGCGGCGATGGTGCGGGCGGGCGGCGCCATCTCCACCCGCCAGACCTCGCCCTCCGCATCGACGTCCAGCGTCGCATGCGGATTGCCGATATAGATCGCCGCGATCTTGCCCTTGAGCTGAAAGAAGTCGTCCTGCGTCCACGACCAGCCGTGATGGGCATACGCCGTCCCGGCGACAAGCATCAGCGATGCCGCCAGCGCGACGCCGCGTATCCGGTTGAAAGATGACTGCATCGCCAGTCTCCTCCACTCCTCCTGCCAGTGGTCGAAAGTAGGCCACGGCAGGGCCAGGTCAAATCACATCGGAGCTTCAGCCCGGCATGGCACGAATTTCGGTTCCGCGGCGTCCACGGCACGATCAGGCCTTGCTACAGGCCTTCATGCTCCCCACTTTCGTTTCTCCTGGCCGCTCTTTCTCATGCATCGGAGGCGGTCGAACTCACGTGTGAGCGAGGCAAACCATGAGCAGCATGAGGGACCGTCAGGAAGGTTTCGAAAAGAAATTCGCAATGGACGAGGAGACGAAGTTCAAGGCCGTGGCGCGCCGGAACAAGCTGCTCGGCCTGTGGGCCGCAGAAAAGCTCGGCAAATCCGGCGCGGATGCCGACGCCTATGCGAAAGAGGTGGTGCGCGCGGATTTCGAGGAAGCGGGCGACAACGACGTGTTACGCAAGGTCCGTGCCGATTTCGACGCGGCAGGCGTCGCCCAGTCGGATGCTCAGATTCGCCAGGCCATGGACGAGTTGCTGGCAACGGCGATCGAGCAGATCAAGGCGAGCTGAGGACCCGTTGCGGCGGGCAGAACCACCCTCACCCCTGGTGCGCCACCGCCAGTTCCTTGACATGCTTCTCGTGCATCTTCAGCACCGGCAGCGTCTTCTTGGCGAATTCCTTCATCGCCGGGTCGTCGCCCGAATTGGCGTAGGTGCTGAACAGCGCCACAGCATCCCTGTGCGCATCCGTCTGCATCTTGATGTATTTGGCGTCGAAATCCTTGCCGCTCGCGCTCTTCAACTCGTCGAGCATCTGCTGCTCCTTCGGCTGCAGCGCGGGGCCTGCGGGCTTGATCGAGGCCGTCGTCTGGCCCTGGCTCATCGCCGCCTTGAAATCCTCGGCGGCCTTGGTGTGGTCCTTGATCATCTCATCGGCAAAGGCCTTGACGTCGTCCGACGGTGACTTCTCCTCGGCCAGCCTGCTCGACTGAATCTCGAACTCGTTGGCGTTGGGCACGGTGGTGACGAAAGTCTGCGTGTCGACCTTGTTGTCTGCCGCCATTGGCGCGACGTCGTTGCCGTCGTTCGACTGGGCAAAGGCGGCCGGCGTGCCGGCAAGGAGCGCGATGGCGGTCGCGGTCAGAAGCGTTTTCATCTGGAATCTCCGATCAGCCCCTTCCACTTCCAACGCGAAATGGCGCTGCCGGTTGCGTCCTATCCCTTCACCCCGCCGGCAGTGAGCCCCGACACAATCTTGCGCTGGAAGATCAGCACCAGCACCACCAGGGGCACGGTGACGATGACCGAAGCGGCCATGATGTTGCCCCAGGGGATCTCGAATTGCGAGTTGCCGGACAGCAGCGCGATCGCCACCGGCACCGTGCGCTGCGCGTTGTTGGAGGTGAAGGTGAGCGCGAACAGGAACTCGTTCCAGGCGCCGATGAAGGCGAGCAGGCCGGTGGTGACCAGCGCCGGCCACATCAGCGGCAGGAAGATGCGGGTGATGATGATCCATGGCGTCGCGCCGTCGAGGATCGCCGCTTCCTCGACCTCGACCGGCAGGTCGCGCACGAAGGTGGTGAGCACCCAGACCGTGAACGGCAGGGTGAAGATCATGTAGGAGAAGATCAGCGCCACCAGCGAATTGTAGAGACCGGCCCAGCGGACCATCTCGAACAGGCCGGCCAGCACCGCCACTTGCGGAAACATCGACACCGACAGGATGGCGAGCATCAGCGCCGAGCGGCCGCGGAAGCGAACACGCGCCAGCGCATAGGCCGCGGTGACGCCGAGCAGCAGCGAGATCAGCACCACGGCGCCCGACACGACCAGCGAGTTGACGAGGTTGCGCAGGAAGGCGCCTTCGGTGAGCACATTGGCGTAGTTGGCGAGGCTGGGCGACTTCGGCCAGAGATTCGCCTCGAACAACTCGCTACCCGATTTTAGGCTGGTGACGATGGCATAGTAGAACGGAAACACCGCGACGAAGACGATCACCGCCACCAGCAGGTAGAAGGCCGCGCGCTTCAGCATCGCCATCTCAGCGGCCTCCATCCAGGCTGATGCGGGCGACGCGGATATAGGCGATGGTGAGCAGCGCCAGGATCAGGAACAGAAGCGTCGAGGCTGCCGAGCCATAGGCGAACTTGTCGAACTCGAACAGGTTCTCGCGCGCGAACACAGACATCGACTTGGTCTGCACATTGTTGGGCGTCAGCACATAGATCAGGTCGAAGATGCGCAGCGCGTCGAGCCCGCGGAAGATCACCGCCACCATCACCGCCGGGCGGATCAGCGGCAAGGTCACCCGCCAGAAGATCTGCCAGGGACTGGCGCCGTCGAGCCTTGCCACGTCGATGATCTCGCGCGGCAACATCTGCAACGCCGCCAGGATCAGGAGGGCCATGAACGGCGTCGTCTTCCAGATGTCGACGATCAGCACCGCGACCATCGCCGTGTCGGCGCTCGCGGTCCAGGCGATCTTGGTCTGGATCAGGCCGAGACTGAGCAGCACGACATTGATGATGCCGAACTGGTCGTTGAGCATCCACTGCCACATCTTGGCCGAGACGATCGTCGGGATGGCCCAGGGGATGAGGATCGCCGCCCTGACGACGCCCCGGCCGCGGAATTCCGCGTTCAGCACCAGCGCGACGATCATGCCGAGGATCGTCTCGCAGGTCACCGAGACGGCCGTGAAGCGCACGGTGTTCCACACGGCGCGCCACCAGACCGGGTCGACCAGCAGGCCGTCATAGATCACCCGGCCGCTTGGCATGCTGAGCACCGAGAAATAGTTGTCGAAGCCGACCCATTGCCGAGCCTCGAGATCGGCGAGCGAAGCATCGGTGAAGCTGAAATAGATGGTGCGGATCAGCGGCCAGCCGGCGACGGCGGCAAGCACCAGCAGCATTGGCGCAAGGAACAGCCATGCCGAGCGCACGCGCTGGCGCATCAGCCGCGAGGGCGGCGGCCGCGCGGCGACCGCAGGCGTTGGCGGCACTCGCGCTATCGCCGTTTCGCCGGCCCAGTTTCCACTGGTGCGAACAATTGGGCCGGACCGTGCCGGCTCTGTGGTCACCAGCCTTTGCCCTTCAGCTTGGTCAGCCTTGCTTCGAGATCGGCGAGGTTGTCGGCGGCATTTCCCTCACCCGACAAGGTCTTGTGCACGGCTGTCCAGAACTGGCTCGAGGCCTCGTTGTACTTGATCTTCACCGCGGCCGACGGGCGCGGCACGGCATTGAGGAACACCTGCTTCCAGCGTGGGATGATCGGCTGCTCCCTGGCGATGTCGGCATCCTCATAGAGCGCCTCGATCGTCGGCAGATTGGATGTCTTCAGCGTCCGGTATTTCTGCATTTCGGGCGAGGCGATGAACTTCACCATGTCGATCGCCGCATCCGGGTGCTGCGAATATTTGGAGACGGCAAGGTTCCAGCCGCCGAGCGTCGCCGCGGGCCGCGCGCCCTCGCCCGTGCCTGCCGGCAGCGGCACCACGTCGAACTTGCCCTTGATCGGCGAGTCCGCGCCATTGCCGAGCGCATAGGCATAGGGCCAATTGCGCATGAAGACGGCATTGCCGGTCTGCCAGACGCCGCGCGATTCTTCTTCCTGGTAGGCGAGCACGCCCGGCGGCGAAATGCTGCCGATCCACCCCTTGGCCATGTCGAGCACAGCCACGGCCTTTGGATTGTTGATTGAGACGGTACCGTCCGGCTCGATGATCTGGCCGCCGCCGTTCGACGTCACCCATTCGAGCGCGTCGCAGGTCAGCCCCTCATAGGCGTTGCCCTGGAAGACGAAGCCCCAGATGTCCTTGTTGCCGGCGGCCCGCTCCTTGTCCATGACGAGCCTGGCGCTGTCTGCCAGTTCCTTCCAGGTGGTCGGAACCTTGGCGCCGTACTTGTCGAGGAGATCCTTGCGGTAATAGAGCGCCGGCGCATCGGTGAAGATCGGCAGCGCCACCAGCTTGCCGTTGACGGTCTGCGACTGGATGATCGACGGGAAATGGGCGCCGACGACATCTTTTGTCGCTGCAGTCAGGTCGACCAGCTGGCTGGCCAGTTGCGGCGCCCAGATGACGTCGGTCTGGTAGACGTCGATGTCGGTGTTGCCGGCGGCGAGCCATAGCCTGTACTGGCCGAACTGGTCGGTCGTCGACGACGGCATGACCACGATGTTCACCTTGTTGCCGCTCTGCTTCTCGTAGCGGTCGAGGATCTCGCGAAGCACCTTGATGCCGTTGCCGGTGTCGCCGGAGACGATCGACAGGTCGACGGCCCACGCCGGAGCGGCCAACAGCAGGGCGCCGGCCGCAAACGCCACAAATGCGTGGAAGAGCTTCATGACGGTGGATCTCCCTGTGGAACCGGTGGCGCGGAGCTCCACACGCCGCCAGCTCATCGGGCCCTCCACCCCGCATCGGAATGCGGAACGTGCCTTTCGGTTCCCCGGCGCCGCCACACACGCGACAGGACCGGTGCCCCGCCGAACGGCTCCTGTTGGCTAAGTGCGACGCGACCTACGCCATCCGCTAAAGCGGGCGGACTCCGAAACCCACCGCCCCGGAGCCCGCCTTGGAGAGGCTTGTACATGCCGGCACAGCCCCCTCCGACGCCTTGCCTGCGTCGATCCACCGATCGGCCGCCCGGCGCCATGACGAATTAGCATGTTCTAACGTCAGGCTGTGTGAAGCGGTTCACAATGCCGCCGTGGATTTGGCGTGGAGCTCTCGGCAGGTGCCGGAAATTGGCTAGCCTTCCCAGGTGACCGGGATCATGCCGAGCCGCTCATAGAGCCTGAAGGCGGCGGCGTTCTTGACCGTATTGCTCTTGAGATCGACATGAGCCGCGCCCTTGTCGCGAAAGGTCAGGAAGACCTGCCGCATCAGCGCCTCGCCGATGCCGCGTCCCCTGGCCTCGGGATGAACGGCGAGATTCTTGACGAAGCCGGATGTCCAGCAAAGCGCGGCGCCCGCCAGCAGGCCCTTGGCGTCGATGACGAGAAAGCAGAGTTGTGGATCGAACTCGGCATCGCCAGCAATACGCCCCCACCAGTCCTCGAACGGTCCGTCGGGGCCGTCGTCGAACACCTCTTCCAGCAGCGCGTGCAGCGCCTGCGCGTCCCTGTGCTCGAACGGACGCATCACGAAGCCGTCCGGCCAATGCGGCGGGGTCAGCGCATCGTCGAGAATCTTGCGAATGCGGATGTCGTTCGGGGCTGGCGGGCTAGGACTTTTCATACCGGTTGCCTAGGCGCCGTTCCAGCTTTTGGGCGTCAGCCGCCGAAGGCACGGCGCTCAGGCGTCGGGCGGCAGCCGGCGGCGCGTGCGATCGACGCCGAGGCCGGTGGCTTCGAGCAGACCCTTGCGCTTGGCGTCGTAGTAATAGCCGCTCTGGTAGAGCTGGTCGGCGCGCTTCTCATTGCCGCCCGACACCAGCCAGGCGCCGCGCAGATATTTGACGGCGTATTTCAGGTTGGTCTCGGCGTCGAACAGGCCGCTGGCCGGACCATCATAGCCCATGCCGCGCGCCGTCGCGTGCTTGATCTGCATCAGCCCCCAATGGCCGTGATTGTAGGCCTTCGGGTTGAAGGTGCTCTCACGGTTGACGACATGGCGCACCAGATCAATCGGCACTTCATAGATCGCCGAATATTTCTCGATCAGCCGCTCGATCTCTCCGCGCGGACCGATGGCGTGCTTCACTGGCTGACCAGGTGCGGCAAGCAGCGCCGGGTTCTCCGGCGACACATAGGCGACCTGCTGGACGCCCGGCATTGGCGCAACTTTTGCCGTCTGACCGGTGACGGGCATGGCGACGCCGGCCGTCGCATAGACGGCCGCGTGCTTGAGCGAGCCGGGTCCGGTCGGCGACGCGCCGGCCATCAGCACCGGCGGTGGCGGGAATTGTCCTGCAACAGGCGTCGAGCCGGCGAAGGCCGTGGGCTGCGTTGGCGGCGGCAGCGCCGCGCCGGGCTGAGCCGGGGGCGGCAGCGCCACGCCGGGTTGTTCCGGCGGCGGGAGCGCACCCGGAGTCCCGGTTGCTGAAGCATCGCCGGTCAGCGCTGCTGTCTGGACCTGCGCAAGACCGGAAGGTTCGGGCAGCACGGCAACGGTTTCGGGCAGCGCGACGGTCGGCGTGTCCTCTTCGACGGCAGGCGTGGACGCCGCCGCAAGCGCCGGCGTGGCCTTCGTCTGCGAGGTCGAGGTGCAGCCGCTGAGGCCAGCCGCGCCAACGAGCACGCCGATCGCCGTGAGGATGATTTTCGCTGCCAAGCCCTGCAGGTCCGCTTCGTCGGTTGTTAAGAAGTCCTTACACCAGCGATTCCGGCCGGGCAATCGGGACCACCCCGCGGTTTTCGGGTGGCGGGACTCGCAGCAAACTGCAATATTGTTCCCTATCTGTACCGTGCATGTACGCGGTTTTTCGCGGTTTGCGGAAAGGAGCGCGCCATGGAAAATGCATCATCGATCACGGCCGGCCACGCAGTGTTAGAAACAGTGATCGGCTTCATGGGCATAGCCTGGAGCGAAAATGGCCTGATCCGGCTCTGCCTGCCCGAGCACAGCCGCGAAGCGGTCGAGCGTCGGCTGTTTCGCCATGCCGGGGTTTCCGCCTCGACCCGGCAACCGCAATGGGTGGTCGAATTGATCGCCTCCATCAAATCCTACGCGGCCGGGGAGGATGTCGATTTCTCGAGCGTGCCGGTCGATCTCGCCGGCGTCGACGACTTCCGCCTCGCCATCTACGATGCCGCGCGCAAGCTTGGCTTCGGCGAAACCACCACCTATGGCGAACTGGCCAAGCGCGCCGGCCATGCCGGGCTTGCCCGCGAGACCGGAGCCGCCCTTGGCGCCAATCCGGTGCCGCTGGTTATTCCCTGCCATCGCATCCTCGCCGCAGGCGGCAAGATCGGCGGCTTTTCGGCGCCCGGCGGCTCGGCCACCAAGGAAAAGATGCTGGCCACGGAGGGCGTACGCCTCGGGCGGCCGCCCGCCGCCCAGGCTTCATTCGGGTTCTGAATCCAAACAGGACTGCCAGGCGGCGATCGGCCGTTTAGTCCTGCGGGAACAGGCGGCGGCGGAAACGCCGCTCGAAATCCGGCCGCTTGCAGACATAGACGGGACAAGACCTGGTGTCGGCGCTGGGCACATAGGCCCTCGCTCGCACCTCGCCCATCGTGCAGAAGCGCTCGTCGCGCACATAACGGTCATAGAGCGGCAGTCCCGGCACCCGCGTCGATTGATAGCGCAGGATGACGGCGCCCTGCCTGGCGATCGTCGCCCGCACGCGATCGCAGCTCATGCGCGTCGGGTCGTAGCGCGAGACGGCCTGCGCTTCGGCGGCGACCAGCATCAGGCAGGCGGCAAGCACAATGGTTCTCATGGTTGCTCTCCCAAAGACCGGCAGAACGCCGTTGCTCTCTATAACGCACGCCTGGACGCTAAATTTCCACACGGCCGGCGACCTCATTCAAGACGGCGGAACCGCCCTTGCCAATTCATCTTGTTTTCATCCGCGAACCATCCTATATGCGACCCATTGAAATTGGCCGATCGATCGGGCCTCGCGATCTTCGCGTTTGCTGACGTCTATCTCCAAAATTTCGATACCACCGGCCGGATCCGATCCGGTCAAACGAAGCAAATGCGAAGGACATTCTCAATGGCATCTGGAACGGTCAAGTGGTTCAACGCCACCAAGGGCTACGGCTTCATCCAGCCCGACAATGGCGGCGCGGACGTTTTCGTCCATATCTCCGCCGTCGAGCGCGCTGGCATGACCAGCCTCATTGAAGGCCAGAAGATCAACTTCGAGATCGAGCAGGACCGCCGTACCGGCAAGTCCGCTGCTGGATCTCTGAGCAAGGCAGCCTGATTTCGCTTAAGCATTATGCGGCCAAGCGTTATCGCTTGGCGTCGCAAGAATGCGACTAAGCAAGGCCGCGCACTGGGCGAGAGCCTGGGGCGCGCGGCAAGTCACGGATGTACTGACGGTCGCGCGACAAGCGCGCCGGAGCGGAAGGACCCGACAAGTCGAAGCAGCAGATTGCTGCCGGCCCGGCCCCGACGCTCCCGATCAGGCTACCGACATAGGAAGGCGGGCATTGTCCCGCCTTTTTTGTTGTCTGGATTTTGAACGTGGTGATTGGCGAAATGGCGGAGCTGCTTCCTTCTCCCGTCTCTATACGGGGAGAAGGCGCCGTCACAGAAGCTTTCCCCATTCGCCACGCTTCGCGCGAAAGAATTCCTCAGGGCAGCCACTCGATCGGCACATGCCCCTTGTCCGCCTCGACCCGTTTCAGCCACTCCACCACCGCCGGATAGGCATCGAGCTGAAAGCCGCCCATCTCGGCGGCGTGGGTGTAGGCATAAAGCGCGATATCGGCGACGCTGTAGCTGCCTGCAGCGAAAAAGGCGTTGGCTTCCAAGTGCCTGTTCATCACGCCGAGCGCCTTGTTGCCGCGCTCCAGCGTCAGCGCCAGCCTTTCCGGCGTCGCGTCCTTGGCACGTTCGGGGAAGGTGAGCAGCGCCTTGCGCACAGCGATATAAGGCTCATGACTGTATTGCTCGAAGAACAGCCACTGATAAACCAGCGCCCGCTCGTACCTGTCGGCGGGCAGGAAGCGCGTGCCCTCGGCGAGATAAAGCAGAATGGCGTTGCTCTCGGCGACACGCCTGCCGTCATCGAGCTCGAGCAACGGCACCATGGCGTTCGGATTCTTGGCGATATACTCCGCCTTGCGCGTCTCGCCCGTATGCGAGCTTACCTCGACATTGGTGAAGGCGATGCCGAGCTTGGCCATCAGCAGCCGCGGCTTGTAGCAATTGCCGCTGTCGATCATGCTGTAAAGTATCATGGGCCCCTCCATCGCCGTGGCAAATGAAGAAAGCTATCGTGCTGGGAGCAGCGGCATCCAGTGATTTGTTTTGGCGCAACCATCAGCGGCGCTGATGCAACGGTACGACTTTGTCGTTGGCCTCAAGCAGCGAGTCGATCGACAGCGGCTCTTCGTTGAAGATCGTTCCGGCACGGGCCGGGCGAGCG
The DNA here is from genome assembly GCF_004791945.1 of Mesorhizobium sp. M3A.F.Ca.ET.175.01.1.1. Classification (NCBI taxonomy): domain Bacteria; kingdom Pseudomonadati; phylum Pseudomonadota; class Alphaproteobacteria; order Hyphomicrobiales; family Phyllobacteriaceae; genus Mesorhizobium; species Mesorhizobium sp. M3A.F.Ca.ET.175.01.1.1. The sequence continues at coordinate 58,886 of NZ_SRTP01000013.1, forward strand.
AGCAAATATCCCTGCAGCAGGTCCACGCCGCCATCCAGCGCGACGCGCAGATGAGCGGCCTGCTCGATGCCTTCGACCAGCACCTTGGCGCCGCGGTCGTGCAGCATCGACACCAGCGGCCGGAAGAACCGCTCGGCCGCGGCATGGCGGCAGAACTCGGCGAACCAGCCGCCGTCGATCTTGACGATATCGGGCGAAAGCAAGTTGATCCGTTCCTCGGTCGAATGGCCGGTGCCGAAATCGTCGATGGCGATGCGAATGCCGCCACGCCTCATCTCGCGCACGAGGCTGACCAGAACATCGTCATCGGCCAGCTTTTCGGTGATTTCGCAGACCAGCAGTGCCGGCTCGAGGCCAAATTCGCCGAGCTGCCTGGTCATCACGCGGATCTCGGCCAGCGCCCGCCCGAGGTGATCGTTGATCAACGGATCGTAGTTGAAGAACAACGTCAGGTCGTCGACGCCGATATTGCTGTAGTTGCCGAGATGCAGCCTCCGACACATGGTTTCGACGAACAGGCGATCCGGCGCGGGCACGCTGTCGAAGAACACCGACGGTGCCACTGGCTGCGCGACCCGCCGCGGCTCGATCAGCGCTTCGACGGCGACGGGCTTGAGCGTCCTGCCCCGGGGCGCGAAGATCGGCTGATAGGCGCTCCACAGCCGGAACTCGCCATAGATGCCGAACTGGAGGCCGATCTCGTCGGCGAAGATCGCTTCGGCGACGTTGCGCCGTCTGTCGGGGCGCCTGTTCATGGCGATGCCTTGCGTCCGAACACCCTCGCCTGCCGAGCCGCTGGCGCCGATGCCGGGATGGCCGTGGCCTGCGACTTGATTTCTGCCGCCGAGGCCTGGGGGTCCTTGGTCAATCTGCGAAAGCTTGTGGGGGCAAGTTCTGGCCGGGCGAGGACATAGCCCTGCACCATCGAGGCGCCCGACTTCTCGGCAAGTTCGAGCTGCCAGTTCTCTTCGATGCCTTCGAAGACCGTGCGGATGCCCTGACTTTCGAAACTCTCAACCATCGCCGTAAGCAGCGCAAAGCCGGCGCCGGATTCCATCAGCTGGGAGATCCAGTGGGCGTCGAACTTGACGATGTCCGGCTTCAATTCCTTGACGCGGTTGATGTCGGACTCCTCAGCGCCGTAGTCGTCGACGGCGATGCGGAAACCATTGGCCCGAAGCGCCTCGACAAAACTGTAGAGCGTCTCTTGCGATGCCGATTTCTGCTCGGTGACTTCGCAGACGATGCGGCGCGGCTCGATGCCGGCCTCGTGCAGCACCAGCCGCATGTCGCGCAGCGCCTTGTCGACAACGGCTCGCTCGGTGAACACCGAAGGGTCGAAATTGACGAAGATGGATGCCTCGTCCGGCAGGCAGGCTCCGGCATTCAACAGATGCAGCGTGCGCGTCAACGCCTCGACATGCAGCCGATCGCTCGCCGGACAGGTGTTGAAGAAGCTCATGGGCGACTGCGGCTCGCCGTCGCGAAACGGCCGGATCAGCCCTTCGAAGGCGACGAGCGAAAGCTTGCCTTCGCTGAAGGCGAAGATGGGCTGGAACGCGCTCTGCAGCGAATGGATGCCCCAGACAGCGGTGGAGGTGCCGTCGTCCAGGCGGATGATGTGGGCAAGCCCGATGCTGCGCGACAAGGGTTCCTCGCTCCGCAAAACTTGGCGGAAATCAGTCCGCCATTCTGCCAGCGAAGGGTTTACCGGTCGTTGATGAACTTAGAATTGCCGCTCACCGCAGCTTGCGCGCTGCTTCATCCGACAAGGCTTGCGCTTGGGCCGATGATGCGACATGAGAGGCGCCGCGGCCGCTCCTGGCCGCGCCTTCCTGGAGACACTCTGTCATGGCCTTTCTTGCCGACGCCCTTTCCCGCGTAAAGCCTTCCGCGACCATCGCGGTGACGCAGAAAGCGCGCGAGCTGAAAAATGCCGGTCGTGACATAATCGGCCTCGGCGCCGGCGAGCCGGATTTCGATACGCCGGACAACATCAAAAATGCGGCGATCGACGCGATCCGCCGCGGCGAGACCAAATACCCGCCGGTTTCCGGCATCGCGCCGCTGCGCGAGGCGATTGCCAAAAAGTTCAAGCGCGAGAACAATCTCGACTACCGGCCGGAGCAGACCATCGTCGGCACCGGCGGCAAGCAGATCCTGTTCAACGCTTTCATGGCGACCCTGAACCCCGGCGACGAGGTCATCATCCCGCGTCCCTACTGGGTGAGCTACCCTGAAATGGTGGCGATCTGCGGCGGCACCTCCGTGTTTGCCAACACCTCGATCGACAACGGCTTCAAGCTGACGGCAGAGGTGCTGGAGATGGCGATCACGCCGAGGACCAAGTGGCTGCTGATGAACTCGCCGTCCAACCCTTCGGGCGCCGCCTACACCGAGAGCGAGCTCCGGGCGCTGGCCGACGTGCTGCTCAAGCACCCGCATGTCTGGACGCTTACCGACGACATGTATGAGCATCTGACCTATGGCGATTTCGTCTTCAAGACCATCGCCGAGGTCGAGCCGCAGCTGTACGAGCGCACGCTCACCATGAACGGCGTGTCGAAAGCCTACGCCATGACCGGCTGGCGCATCGGTTATGCCGCGGGCCCGGTTCCGCTGATCAAGGCGATGGACATGATCCAGGGCCAGCAGACCTCAGGCGCTTGCACCATCGCGCAATGGGCTTCCGTCGAGGCGCTGAACGGGCCGCAGGACTTCATCGCCAAGAACAAGGCGATCTTCCAGGGCCGGCGCGACCTTGTCGTGTCGATGCTCAATCAGGCGCGCGGCATCACGTGCCCGTCGCCGGAGGGCGCCTTCTATGTCTATCCTTCCTGCGCCCAGTTGATCGGCAAGAAGACAAAGAGTGGCAAGCTCATCGAGAGCGACGAGGCCTTCTGCTCGGAATTGCTCGAGGCCGAGGGTGTGGCGGTGGTGTTCGGCTCGGCCTTCGGCCTGGGCCCGAACTTCCGCATCTCCTATGCCACCTCGGACGCGCTGCTGGAGGAAGCCTGCACGCGCATTCAGCGATTTACGGCGTCGCTGGTCTGAGCTGCAACGCAGTCATCGATCAATGAAACCCGGTCTGAGGCCGGGTTTTGTCGGGCGCTCTCAGCCGCCATACTGCTCGTCGGAGACCGCCTCAAGCCAGTCTGCGTGGCTGCCGTCCAGCGCCTCCTGCATCGCGACATGGGTCATCGCGCTCTTCGGACCGGCACCATGCCAGTGCTTTTCGCCAGGCGCGAAGGAGATGACGTCGCCTGCCCTGATCACCTCGATCGGACCGCCCCAGGTCTGCGCCAGACCAGCGCCGGCCGTGATGTAGAGCGTCTGGCCAAGCGGATGCGTGTGCCAATGCGTGCGCGCGCCGGGCTCGAAACTGACCAGCGTCGCCCTCAGCCGCGCCGGATCCTCCTTTTCAATGATCGGCGTCTGCAGCACTCGGCCGGTGAAATACTTTTCCGGCGCGATGACGGTCGGCACGCTTCCGCAGGCAATGATCTTCATGGTCTTGATCCCTCGAACTGGCTGCACCCAACCGGATGGCCATCTCTTCGAGCCGACCGCCGGTCCCTTCGCGCCGACGGCATCACCAACGCAGTCGCGGCCAGAACAGCCCCGCGCGCTTCCGATGGGCGTCGTAAGCGCCGGCGAGCTCGGTACGCGAGAACTTCTTCTCCTCGTCGAGCGCCGCGATCAGATAGATGGCGAATATGCCGACAACCGGCATCACGGCCCATACCGACCAAGTGGCGGTGCCCCACCCGGCCCAGAATACGATGTAGGAAGTATAGAACGGGTGGCGGATATAGAAGAAGGGTCCCTCGGTCACGAGACCCTGTGGATTGCCGGCGTCGAAGGCAAAGCTCAGCCGCGCCCTGCGCGACCGCAGGATCGCCCACCAGAACAGCATGGAGCTCACAAGCTGGACAATCAGGCCGACGATCTTGGCCAGCGGTGGCTGTGGCAGGATCCAGATGATCGCCAGAAAGAACAGGGTCGTGATGGCCACGGACGCCGAGATGATCGCAGCGCCCAACGACATTTCGGACGACTGAAAATGAGCCCGCATCGACCAGAGATATTGGCCGACCGTGATGATGCTGGCGGTCGACACAAGAAGATCGAGCCAAAACTCCATGTCCCTCCTAAATCAGCCATGAAAAGGCTGAGCACATCCGGCCACGGGCATACATCCTTCCTTAACCAAAAATTTAAAGGAGGTGTAGACCGGGGAGATGCGAAATTGCCGGCAATGCAATCAGAAGGTTCAATCCGGCATGCCTGTGGCCGAGCGAACGATCCGGACACCAGAAGCTGATTTGCGCGTCAGCGATTCGTCTGGAAGTGGCTTGCCGATCGTCATGATCCACGGATCAGGCAGTTCGCGCGCAGTGTTCGCGCGACAATTCGAAAGCTCTTTGGCCGATCGGCATCGGCTGATCGCATTCGACCTGCCTGGACACGGCGATTCATCGGATGCCAGCGATCCGGTCGCGACTTACTCGCTCGGCGGTCTCGCCCAAGCGGCCGCTGAGGTTTTCGATCGCATGGCTATCGACCGCGCCATCGTTTTCGGCTGGTCGCTCGGCGGCCATGTCGCCATGGAACTGGCAAGCTTTCATCCTGCGTTCGCAGGGCTGATGCTCACCGGCGCGCCGCCGGTCTCGAAAGGACCTTTCGGGATGCTTCGAGGCTTCCATGCCAGCTGGGACATGTTGCTCGCTTCCAAGAAGGTTTACTCGGATCGCGACGCCGAAAGGTTCGAGGCACTGTGCTTTGGCGACAGCGCTGGTCCGTCATTTCGCCGGGCCATATTGCGGGCAGATGGTCGCTTACGCTCTGCAGTGACGCGCGGCATGTTCACCGGTCGGGGCGCCGACCAGAAACAGGTGGTCGAGCAGGCTCAATTCCCCGTGGCCATCGTCAACGGCGAGAACGACCTCTTCGTGCGGCTGAGTTACTTCGAAACGCTGGCTTGCCGCTCCCTCTGGGAACACTGTCACGTCATCCCCGGCGCGGGACACGCCCCGTTCTGGGAACGCCCGGAACTTTTCAATCCGTTGCTCGCGCGCTTCGCCGAAACGGTGGCGACACGCGAAGAAGGCGTGGCGAGGTCGGCCGCACGCGAGCTTCGGGTCGGCTGACCGCAACTGCGGACGGTTGCGACCGTCGCTGAGAGTGAGGACGGCGTAAGAATTCACGCTCGCCCCGGACACTGCAAGCGGTCCAGGGCGAGTCTCGCCAAACCGGCGCCGCGCGATAATACGAGCGCCCTGCGCAGCCGACAGTAAGCGCCCGCCCTGAGTGCGCAGGCAGACGCCTGACAAACCAAGCCGGCGCAGTTCCTATTTTTCTTGCCCTCCCCACGAACCCGTGTGACGATGGCATTGGGCAGGTGGTGAGTAAAAAGCCCCGCCCGCGACGGCCGAACAGGCCGGCCGCCGCTCACAGGGAAACGCCTGAGTGGAGGTCAGCCATGGGTACTCGCGCCGGAGGACGACGCACGGGACCGAAATGCATTGCCATAGTCGGTCCCTTCGCAAGCGGTAAAACGACACTTCTCGAAGCAATCCTCGCCCGCACGGGCGCCATCCCCCGCCAGAATCCCGTTTCATCGGGCAACACCGTTTCCGATCATTCGCCCGAGGCCCGCGCCCACGCCATGAGCGTCGAGGCGACTTTTGCCACCACGGAGTTCATGGGCGAGCAATTCACCTTCGTCGATTGCCCCGGCTCCATCGAATTCGCCTTCGAGGCCGAGCCGGTGCTTGCCGCCTGCGACGTCGCTGTTGTCGTGGCCGAAGCGGACGAAAAGAAGATTCCCGCCCTCCAGCTCATCATGCGCAAGCTCGACGATCTCGGCGTGCCGCGCATCCTGTTCCTGAACAAAGTGGACAAGGCGATCGCCGGCGTGCGCGAGACGCTGAAGCTGCTTCAGCCCGCGAGTTCGGTGCCATTGCTGCTGCGCCAGATCCCGCTGCGCAAGGACGGCGTCGTCATCGGCTCGATCGACCTGGCGCTGGAGCGCGCCTACGTCTACCGCGAATATGCCGAAAGCGAGGTTGCCGAAATTCCGGGCGACGAGAGGGCGCGCGAGCTGGAGGCACGCTTCTCGATGCTGGAGACCTTGGCCGACCATGACGACCAGTTGATGGAACAGCTGCTGGAGGAGATCGAGCCGCCGAAGGACGCGATCTTCGATGATTTGGCGGCCGATCTGCGCGGCGGCGCGGTGACGCCGGTGCTGATCGGCACAGCCGAGAAGGGCAATGGCGTGATGCGGCTGTTGAAGGCGATCCGTCACGACGCCCCGGATGTCGAGGCGACCAGAAAGCGCCTTGGAGCACCCGACGGCAACCAGACCGTCGTGCAGGTCATGAAGACCATCCACACGGCCCATGGCGGCAAGCTGTCGGTGTCGCGCGTGCTCTCCGGCCAGTTGGCCGACGCAGCCGAACTTTTCCTCTCCAACGGCGATTCGGCCAAGGTTTCCGGCATCTACAGGATGCTGGGCAAGGACCAGGCTAAGCTGACATCGGCCAAGGCGGGCGACACCGTCGCCCTGGGCAAGCTCGACAATGTCAAGACCGGCCAAACGCTGAGTTCGGTCAAGGGCGGCATCAAGCCGCTGATCACCCTGGAGCCGCCGCAACCGGTATTCGCCTTCGCGCTGCGCCCCAAGGAGCGCAAGGACGAGGTCAAGATGTCGGCCGCGATCCAGAGGCTTGCCGAGGAGGATCCATCGCTCAGCCTGCGCCACAATCAGGACTCGGCCGAAACCGTGCTGTCGGGACATGGCGAGATGCACCTGCGTGTCGTGCGCGAGCGCCTTGAAGGCAAGAACCAGATCCCGATCGAGGGTCACGCACCTGTGGTGCCCTACCGCGAGACGATCCGCAAATCCGCCCAGCAGCGTGGCCGCCACAAGAAGCAGTCCGGCGGCCATGGCCAGTTCGGCGACGTAGTGATCGAGATCAAGCCGTTGCCGCGCGGCTCGGGCTTCCAGTTCACCGACACCATCACCGGCGGCGTGGTGCCGAAGACCTACATACAGTCGGTGGAGACTGGCATTCGCGACTATCTGAAGACAGGCCCGCTCGGCTTCCCGGTCGTCGATGTCGCTGTCAACCTGTCGGATGGATCCTACCACGCCGTCGACTCCTCCGACATGGCATTCCAGATGGCAGCGAAGCTCGCCATGAAGGAAGGCATGGCGGCCTGTTCGCCGGTCCTGCTGGAGCCGATCATGAAGGTGGAAATCGTCACACCGTCCGATGCGACCTCGAAGATCATCGCGCTGATCCCGCAACGGCGAGGCCAGATCCTCGGTTATGACGCGCGGCCCGACTGGCCGGGCTGGGATGTGGTCGAGGCGACCATGCCTCAGGCCGAAATCGGCGATCTGATCATCGAGCTGCGCTCGGCGACGGCAGGCGTTGCCAGCTACAAGGCGTCGTTCGACCACATGGCCGAGCTGACCGGCCGCCTGGCAGACGAGGCGATGAACACCAACGGTAAGGCTGCCTGACTGATTTTGATGATGACAGGAAGACGGCGTCCGGATCCTCCGGACGCCGTTCATTTTGCGACCGTCTTCCTGTGAGGCAGATGGCAGGTCCGCCGCAGCAGGAAAAAATGGTTCGGACGCGGTAGCTGCCTGAGCCCGGCCCGTCCGAGTGATGCCCCCATCTCCCGAACTGACCAACCGCGTCCTATGCTGTGCTTAGCTGTCGGAGCGCGTCTTCGACATGTTACCCGATGTTACATGTCACTGTTACGTGGCTCTGATGGAGGCATTTTCGGTATCGTCGTGCTGCGGGCAACAAAAAAGCCGGATCAGTAAAGATCCGGCTGAGTTTGATTGGAAGTGCCGATTAGGGCTAACCTCCAGAGGGGAACACTCGAGGGCGCTAATGGGAGGAGAACGCGCCCTGGAGATGAACTATATATGTGCTCATCATGCCCAAGAAACAAGCATCTATTTTGCAACACACGCATGCAAAAAGACGCAGGCTGTGGTCCAACCCATGCCGAAGACCGATAGGACCAGAAAAATCGCCGAATTCGGGGCCTTTCCGGCCCGAAAGCGATCGCTGATATGCAAGTCGACGCGGATTCTGTTCGGAAATACGCAAAATCGGAAATGATGTGGTTTCAGGCAGGTCGCGTTTATTTTTGCGGCAGCAGGGTCAGGCGGGCTCTTCCAGCCTCGGCCGCGCGCTGACCTTTGGCGCAGCACCCGCGCGGTCCCAGGCTGCAATCATGGCGGCTGGCTGACCATCATCGCATAGGGCTACGGGGGGAGCGACGAGCGGTCCGCGCCGCCTGGTATGTCAGTAAGACCAGCTGCGCGCCTTGGCGATGATGAAGTCGCGGAAGACGTGTAGTTTCGCTTGGTTCTTCATCGCATCTGGATAGGCGAAATAGGTGTCGAAGGACGGCACCTCCGTCTCGGGCAGCAGCTGGATCAGGTTGGAATCCTTGTTGATGACGTAGTCCGGCAGCATGGCAATGCCGGCGCCGCCCTGGACCGCGCGCTTGATCGACAGGATGTCGTTGATCTGCAGTGTCGGCACCCGTTGCCCGCCTTCGAAATCGCCGACGGTCTCCAGCCAGTTGAGTTCCGACAGATGCGAGGGAACGGGCACGCCGAAGGTGACGATGCGGTGATTTCTCAGCTCCGCGACCGAGGCCGGCTTGCCGAACTTCGCCACATAGGAAGGCGCGGCGTAGAGATGAAAATGCACGGTGAACAGCCGGCGCTGGATCAGATCCGGCTGCTGCGGCTGCCGCAGCCGGATGGCGCAGTCGGCCTGGCGCATGGTGAGGTCGAGTTCCTCGTTCGCAAGGATCAGCTGCAAGCTGATCTCCGGATAAAGCTCGATGAATTCCTGCACGCGCTCTGTCAGCCAGCCGGCTCCGAGGCCGACCGTAGTCGTCACCCTCAGCACGCCGGAGGGGCGATCCTTCGTCTCGGTCAGCCGCGACTTGATGGTTTCCAGCTTCATCAGCACGTCGTGGGCCGTGCGGAAGAGCATCTCGCCCTGCTCGGTCAGCACCAGGCCGCGAGCATGGCGATGGAACAACGGCACGCCGACGTCGTGCTCCAGCGCGCTGACCTGCCGCGAGATCGCCGACTGCGACAAATGCAGCGTTTCGGCGGCATGGGTAAACGACCCAGCCTCCGCCGCAGCGTGAAACACGCGTAGCTTGTCCCAGTCCAGCGCCATGATTCCCCTCTTGTTGCCTTTGGCGTCTGAATGAAAAATCAGGCTTTTAAACGGCTTTTCTCAGCCGATTGCTTATTCCGCCGCTTCGCGGTGAACCTCAATCCCGGCGAGATATTTTTCGGCCTCGAGCGCGGCCATGCAGCCGAGGCCGGCCGCCGTCACCGCTTGCCGATAGACGTCGTCGGTGACATCGCCTGCGGCGAAGACACCGGGAACGTCGGTGCGGGTAGAATTCGGCGCCGTCCACAGATAGCCGTTCGGCTTCTGCTTCAGCTTGCCGACGAACAGTTCCACCGCCGGCGCATGGCCGATCGCCACGAACACGCCGTCGATCTTCAGCCGCGAGACTTCTCCGGTCACCACATTGCGCAGGGAGAGCCCCTCGACCGAGGGCGGCAACGGGGCCTTGCCCGGCTGTCCGGTGATCTCGTCGACGACCGTATCCCAGATGACGCGCACATTGTCCTTCTTGAACAGCCGTTCGCGCAGGATCCGCTCGGCGCGGAAATCGCTGCGCCGGTGAATGACGGTGACGCTCTTGGCGAGGTTGGCGAGGTAAAGCGCTTCCTCCACCGCGGAATTGCCGCCGCCGACCACCGCGACGTCTTTGCCGCGGTAGAAGAAACCGTCGCAGGTAGCGCAGGCCGACACCCCGAAGCCCATGAAGGTCTGCTCCGAGGGGATGCCCAGCCATTTGGCCTGCGCGCCGGTGGCGATGATCAGCGCATCGGCCGTGTAGACCGTGCCGGAATCGCCGGTAGCGAGGAACGGCCGCACATTGAGGTCGACCTCGGTGATGATGTCGTTGACGATTTCGGTGCCGACATGCTCGGCCTGCTTGAGCATCTGCTCCATCAGCCAGGGACCCTGGATAGGATCGGCAAAGCCCGGATAGTTCTCGACATCGGTGGTGATCATCAGCTGCCCGCCCTGCTGCAGGCCGGCGACCAGCATCGGTTTCAGCATGGCACGGGCGGCGTAGATTGCCGCGGTATAGCCGGCCGGGCCGGAGCCGATGATGAGAACGGGAGCATGTTTGGTGTTCATAGAAAAGTCCCCTGCGGCCCAAAGCCGTGGTTTTGTCGTCGGTAATGTAAGTGTTGCCCGCCAAGCCAGCAAGGCAACTTACCTTTCGTCCCCGGAAAGCTTCCGACGTGCCTCGCGGTTCCGCGCACGATAGTTGGCAGCGCGCAGCCATGCGGAGCGCTGCCCGCCATATCGGGCAATATCGCGGCCAAGACCAGCAAAAATCATCCGCAAGGGATGGAATGCGACGCAAAGTCTAATTACAAACCGCGAAAGATTCTTGCGCGAAAGTCGACCATGCCGCTCAAAGCCGATCTCGATGCCATCGACTGGAAAATCCTGCGCGAGCTGCAGAATGACGGCCGTATGACCAATGTCGAGCTGTCGAACCGGGTCGGCATCTCGGCGCCGCCTTGCTTGCGCCGCGTCCGGCGCCTGGAAGAGGCCGGCATCATCCGCGGCTATCGCGCGCTCCTCAACGCCCCGGCACTTGGCATGGATGTCGTTGCCTTCTGCCTGATCGGTCTGCATCATCAGGCCGATGCCGAGTTGAAGACGTTTGCCGAGCGCACGCGCGGCTGGCCGATCGTGCGCGATGCCTGGATGGTGTCAGGCGAATCCGACTTCCTGCTGCACTGCGTGGCCAGCGATCTCGGCACCTTCCAGACGTTCGTCATCGAGGAGCTCGCCTCGGCCCCCAATGTCGACACGGTGCGCACCGCGCTGACGATCCGCCGCGTCAAGGACGAAGGGCTGGTGGCCTTTCCGGGCTGACTGGAGGCGCCGAGCTTCCAGCAAAAGCGCCGCAAAACCAGCGGCTTGGCGCTCGGCCCTGAATCACTATGCGATCAAAGCGCCCGTATCGCGGCGAGCAGTCCGTCGAGATCATGCGCATCGCATAATGGCGAAACGGAGAGCCCGCCCATCATCGAACCCTTGCCGTCGACCAGCCAGCCGCGTCCAAGGCCGGCGCGCTGGCCTGCTTCCATGTCGGCCGGCTTGTCGCCGACGATCAGCGAACGCTTCAGATCTATGCCGAGCCGGCGCGCAGCCTCGACCAGCATCCCGGGGTTAGGCTTCCGCATCGGATGGTCGGCGACCGCCAGCGGTCCCGAGCCGGCCTCGTGATAGGCACAGGCAAGCACCATGTCGACGGCGGCATTCCGCTCGGCAAGCAGGCCAAGCACCCGCCGGTTGACGGTCGCGAATACGTCCCAGCCGAAATAGCCCCGCGCGATGCCGGACTGGTTGGTGATCACGATAACCGGGATGCCCTGTCGGTTCGCGCCCTCTATGGCAGGCGCGATCTCGTCGCGCAGCACAATGTCGTCCGGATCGTCGGGATAGCCGGTATCGACATTGATCGTGCCATCACGATCGAGAAAGAGCGCCGGAAGGCCGGCTGGAAAGCTGCTGCTTCCGACTCGTTCGATCCAGAGGCCGGGCTCGGCGAGCGGATGGACGGCACCCTCAGCCATTGCTGAGACGCGCTTCCACCGCTTCGCACAGATGGTGATAGAGGCAAAGGTGCCCCTGCTGGATGATCGGCGTCGAGGTCGACGGCACGTTGAGCAGGATGTCGGTCAACGGCTTCAGCTTGCCGCCGGTGTCACCAGTGAGGCTGATCACCGTCATGCCCATGGCCCGCGCCTGCTCGGCGGCGGCAAGGATGCTGGGCGAATTGCCGCTGGTGGAGATGGCGAGCAGGACAGCGCCTTCCGAGCCGTGCGCCTCGACCTGGCGCGAGAAAACCGTGTCGAAGCCGTAGTCGTTGCCCCAAGCCGTCAGCACCGCCGCGTTGGCCGGCAGCGCAATGACATTGTAACCCTTGCGCTCCTTCAAGAAGCGGCCGACCAGTTCGCCGGCGATGTGGATGGCGTCGCTCGCCGAACCGCCATTGCCACAGATCAGCAAAGCCTTGCCCTGCGACAGCGCCTCGACGACGGCTGCAACCGCGCGTTCCATCTCCTCGGTGAGGTCGCGCTCGACCATCGCCGTGATCGCTGCCGCCGAGCGGACCAGATAGTCGTTCAGTTCTGACATGAAATCCTCAATTCGTGCCGCCGGCGCGCAGCTTGCCGATCGTGCCGGTCGTGCTCTTGCCGGCGACGAGGTCGACCAGCACCACGCGCCCGCCGGCCTTCTGCACCACCTCGGCGCCGACCACGGTCTCGATCGTGTAGTCAGCGCCCTTGACCAGGATGTCGGGCTTCAGCGCTTCGATCAGTTCGAGCGGCGTGTCCTCCTCGAACACGACGACCGCGTCCACGGAAGCAAGAGCCGCCAGCACGCAGGCGCGGTCGTGCTGGTCGTTGACCGGACGTCCGGAGCCCTTGAGCCGTCGCACCGAGGCATCGCTGTTCAGCCCCAGCACCAGCCGATCGCACTGGCTGCGCGCGGCGTGCAGCAGGCTGACATGGCCGGCATGCAGGATATCGAAGCAGCCATTGGTGAAGCCCACCGTCAGGCCTTCCTCCTTCCAGGCGGCCACCATCCTGGCCGCTGCGCCGGCATCGAGAACGGCGTCCTTGTGAGCGACCGGTCCGTGCGAGCGAAACAGCGCGCCGGACAGTTCTTCGACCGACAGCCGCGCCGTGCCGCGCTTGCCGACCACGACGCCGCCGGCCGCATTGGCGATGACGGCGGCATGGACGCGGTCGGCGCCCGCCGCGAGCGAAAGCGCGAAGGTCGCGATGACTGTGTCGCCTGCGCCCGAAACGTCGAACACCTCGCGCGCCTGCGTCGCGATATGGCGGGCATCTTCGGCGGTGACGACGCTCATGCCCTTTTCGCTACGCGTTGCAACGATGAAATCGAAGCCATGCGCGGCGATCAGGTCGCGCGCCGCCGCCACGATCTCGTCATCGCCAAACACCGCATGCCCGACCGCCTCGCCGAGTTCCTTGCGGTTCGGCGTCACGGCCGTGGCGCCGGCATAGCGCCCGTAGTCGCGGCCCTTCGGGTCGACCAGGACCGGCTTTCCGGCATCGCGGCAGATCGCGATCAACTCTCCGGCGACCCCGTCGAGCAGGATACCCTTGCCGTAGTCCGACAGGATGACGACGTCGGCGCGGGCGAGTGCCGCTTGGAAATGCTCGACCAGCATCGCCCGCTCGCCGCGGGAAAGCGGCTTGATCTCCTCCTCGTCGAAACGCAGCACCTGCTGGTTCAGCGCGCTGAACCGGCTTTTCGAAGAGGTCATGCGGTCCTGATGCTGCGCCAGTCCGTCGGTGTCGGCGCCGAGGTCGCCGAGCATGCGAACGAGATTGTCACCGGCTTGGTCGGCGCCGATTACCGACACCGGGATTGCCGCGCCACCCAATGAGACGATGTTGGAGACCACGTTGCCGGCGCCGCCCATGGCCAGCATCTCGCCCCGCCCATGCAGCACCGGGATCGGCGCTTCCGGCGAGATCCGTTCGATCACGCCACTGACGAAGCGGTCGAGAATGAAGTCGCCGACCACCAGCACCGTGACCTCGCCGAAGCGGGCGATGGTGCGATGCAATGGTTCCGGAGAAGGCAGATGGTGCTTGATCATCTCACTGGCATGCGCCCGAAAGGCTGGTCTGGAGTTGCAGCGCCAAAGTCGCAGCGCCGGTCGTTCTTCGCGATGCCGATATACCGCAAATCGGGCCAGCGCAACGGCGGGCCTGGGCCGGCTTGCGACTAGCTGGCAGTCGGATCAGCTCTTTTGCAGGGCAACATGAACGCCGAGGCCGACAAGCACGGCACCTCCCGCGCGCATCAAGCGTTGCGCACGGCCCGAGCGCCGCAGCCGCGCAATCATCGCGCCGGCCAGCAAGACGCAAACAATGTCGGCCGAGGAGAACATCAGGTTGACGACGGTTCCGAGCACGATGAACTGCATCCAAATCGGGAACGCCGCCGAGGCATCGATGAACTGCGGCAGGAACGCCATGAAGAAGATCGCTGTCTTCGGATTGAGCACCTCGACGGCAATGCTCTCGAAAAAAGCGCGGCGGGCCGATTTCCGCTCGATGGCGGGCAGCGCCATATCGCCATCCGTGCGTTTGCGGAACATGGAGACGCCGAGCCAGACCAGATAAAGCGCGCCGACGAGCTTGACCGCCAGATAGAGCGGCGGCGCCGCATGGAACAGGACGGACAGGCCAGCGGCGGCCGCGAAAACATGCACATAGCCGCCGAGATGGATGCCCAGAGCCGCCGTCAACCCCGACCAGCGTCCGCGCGCCATGGTCTGCGCAGCGGCGTAGAGCATGGCAGGGCCGGGAATATAGGCGAAGATCGCCGTGGTGGCCAAAAACGCGATGAGCAGCTCTGTCGACGGCATCTGGTCCCTCACGATATGCCGGGCGGCGGGAGCCGACTGAAGCGGGAACTTTGCGGCCTCACTGTGGCGATGAACCGGTCCGCCCTGATTTGGCCAGAACGCGCGCCATGAACTTCTCACGGTCGATTACCGCGCGCTCGTGAAAACCTTCCCCGATCAGTCCGTTCTCGTCCCTGCACGACACCTTGAAGCGCAGCTTCCGCCCCTCCACGGCGACAAGCTCGACATCGGCGGTGACCGTCATACCGACGGGCGTGGCGGCAACGTGGCTTACGTCGACATGCGTGCCGACCGTTTTCTCATGGCTGCCAAGGAACGGACGCAACGCCTCGACGCACGCCCACTCGATGAAGCCGACCATGAAGGCGGTGGCGAAGACCGGTGGCATGTCGTTGAAGCCCGCGAAGGCCGGTGTCATGGCCGGCACCGTCAGGGAATCGTCGACCCGCACGGTTTGAAGATGGCGAAGGCCAGGCTTTAAATCGGATGTCATGATCATACCAAGGGCAAGAAGCGCACGCCGACGGTTCTTGCCGCGGCACTCGAAAGCGCCGTAGTTGCTTCGACTGACAAGCAGTTCGGCGCGCGGCAGAGCTTATGGCGCAAGCCGTTCCGCCGATCCAGCCCTACATTCGTCGTAGCCGATGGTCCGTGGCAGCGACCTTTATCGACACTACCACCGGCCTCGCCTATAAGGGCCGGATTCGGCAACGCAAGCAGAGGCCTTCATGATCATCGTCACTGGCGGCGCCGGTATGATCGGCTCCAACATCGTCGCCGCGCTCAATTCCGAAGGTCGTGACGACATCGTCGTCGTCGACGATCTGACCGATGGCCACAAGATCGCCAACCTGGCCGACCTTCACATTGCCGACTATCTGGACAAGGACGAGTTCCTGGCCCGGCTCGAAGACGGCCGGCTCGGCCGCATAGAGGCGGTTTTCCACCAGGGCGCCTGCTCGACCACCACCGAATGGAACGGCAAGTTCATGATGGAGGTGAACTATGCCTATTCGAAGCGGCTGCTGCATGCCTGCCTCGGGCTGCGCGTGCCCTTCCTCTATGCGTCCTCCGCTTCGGTCTATGGCGGCGGCAGCGAGTTCCGCGAGGAGCCTGAGTTCGAACGCCCGCTCAACGTCTATGCCTATTCGAAAAAGCTCTTCGACGACTATGTCCGCCGCAACGTGCTCGGCACCGATCATTCCCAGGTGGCGGGCCTGCGCTATTTCAACGTCTACGGGCCGCGCGAGGCGCACAAGGGCGCCATGGCCTCGGTCGCCTTTCACCTGTTCAACCAGGTCGGGCGCGGCGAAAACCCGAAACTGTTCGGCGCCTATGACGTCTTCGGCCCGGGCGAGCAGAGCCGCGATTTCATCCATGTCGGCGATGTCGCCGACGTTAATCTGTGGCTGTGGAAGCGCGGCACGAGCGGCATCTTCAACTGCGGCACCGGCCGGGCCCAACCGTTCCGAGCTATCGCCGAAACGGTGATCGGCACGCTCGGTAAGGGTGAGATCGAATTCATCCCCTTCCCCGACCATCTCAAGGGCAGCTACCAGAGTTTCACGCAGGCGGATATGTCCCGCTTGCGCGCGGCAGGATACAATGGACAATTCCGGACTGTCGAAACCGGTGTCAGAGACTATGTCGAATGGCTGAGAGCCCAACGATCCTCGTGATCGGCCCACGCTGGGTGGGCGACATGGTCATGTCGCAGTGCCTGTTCTCTGCGCTCAAAGAGCAGCATCCAAACGCCGCGATCGACGTGCTGGCGCCCGGCTGGGCGGCGCCGCTGGTCAAGCGCATGCCCGAAATACGCTATCAGATCGACTTCCCGCTGATGCCAGGCGCGCTCGAATTCGGCAGCCGCCGGCGCTTCGGCCGCCTGCTGCGCGGCCGCTACGACATCGCCTATGTGCTGCCGGGGAGCTGGAAATCGGCACTGATCCCGTTCTTTGCCCGCATTCCCCGCCGTGTCGGCCATCTCAGGGAGATGCGCTACGGCTTGCTGACCGACATCGTCCCCTTGCCTGACGCCCTCAAGCGGCGCACGGCACGCGCCTATTTCAGCCTGGCCCAGGGCGGCACGTTTCGCGCGCCGCAGTTCATAGTCGATGCGGACAACCAGGCGGCCCTGCTCGACCGGTTCGGGCTCGCTTCGGGAAAATTCGTCGCCTTGATGCCGGGGGCCGAGTTCGGCCCTGCCAAGCGCTGGCCCGGCGAATACTATGCCGAACTGGCTCGCGCCATGATGGCGAAAGGGCTCGGCGTCGCTCTGCTCGGCTCGAAGAAGGACGCCAGCGTCACCGGCGAGATTGCCGCGCTGGCGCCTGGCGCCGTCGACATCGCCGGCAAGACAAAGCTTGAGGACACTATCGACCTGATCGCCGCGGCGAAGCTCGCCGTTTCGAACGACAGCGGGCTGATGCATGTCGCGGCAGCCGTCGGCACGCCGATCGTCGCCGTCTACGGCTCGACATCGCCCGAGAACACGCCGCCGCTGAGCGACCGTTCGGAGCTGATCTGGCTCCACCTCTCCTGCTCGCCCTGCCACAGCAAGACCTGCCCGCTTGGCCATCTCAACTGCCTGAAGACGCTCGACGTCGCGAGGGTCGAAGCGGCGGCCGACCGATTGCTTGAGGTTGCGGCAGCCGCATGAGGGTACTGATCGTCAAGACGTCCTCGATGGGCGATGTCATCCATAGCTTCCCGGCCGTCGAAGATGCGCTTCAAAATTGCCCCGGCCTAAGCTTCGACTGGTGCGTGGAGGAGGCTTTCGCCGGCATAGTCGCCATGCACCCGGCGATAAAATCCATACACAAGGTAGCGATCCGGCGCTGGCGCAGGACGCTTTTCAATGGCCAGACGTGGCGCGAGATGGCCGTCCTGCGCCGCACGCTCCGCACGGCGCATTATGACCTGGTCATCGACGCGCAAGGGCTGTTGAAATCAGCGGTCGTCGCAAGACAGGCCGGCACGGCGACCGCCGGCTTCGATCGATCGAGTGCACGCGAGCCCTCAGCGACGTTGTTCTACAACCGCCGGTACGCCGTACCGCGCGACCTCCACGCCATCGAGCGCACGCGGCGGCTGTTCGGGCTGGCGCTTGGCTACGAGCCCGATCTTTCGCGCCTTGGCTCCGGCATCGTGCCGCCGCAAGGCAAGCTTCCCCTGCCCGAGGGCAGGCTTGCCTTCCTGCTCCACGGCACCAGCCGCGAAGACAAGAAATGGCCGGTGGAGGACTGGACCGAGACGGCACGGCAAATGGTGTCCCGGCACCTTACCCCGGTCGTCACCTGGTCGAACGAAGCGGAAAAGCGTGTGGCCGAGGCGATCGCCAGCGCCGCGCCAGGCACCGTGCTGATCCCCAGATCACCCCTTGTCGAGATCGCTGCCATCCTCGGCCGGTCGGCGCTGGTGATCGGGGCCGACACCGGCCTCACCCATCTCGCCAGCGCCTTCGGCCTGCCGACCGTGGCCATATTCCTGGCGACCGAGCCGGGTCTCACCGGCCCGCGCGGCCCGTACTCCTCGACCTTGCTGGCATCCGACGGCGGCAAGGTCACGCCCGCCAAGGTGATGGCTGAGGCTGAAATGCTGATGCAGCGGCAGACACTCGATCAGACGGCCGGCGCTGCCCCCCATTGCCCTACCGGGCATTTCTCCCCGTGAACGGGGAGAAAGAGGCTGGCCGAGATGCGGGCACCCATCTGCAAATGCTGAAAATTGGCGAACTCATCAACGACAGGCCCCTTCTCCCCGTTCACGCCCGTTCACGGGGAGAAGATGGCGGCAGCCAAATGAGGGCGGCGCCGGCGTTTGCAAATTGCAAAAGGACTGTAGGCCTAGAAGCGCGTCGCGCTGAAACGTATCCGGGCGGCGTGCTTTAAGTCTTTGATTTGATGCATGTCGTTGCCCCAGAACCGCTACACACTTCTGGGCGACATGCATTGGCTTTCAATTTAGATGAACTGCACCTGGACGATCTCGTAACCCCGCGCGCCGCCGGGCGCATTGACCTCGATCGCGTCGCCGACTTCCTTGCCGATCAGCGCGCGCGCGATTGGCGAGGAAATCGAGATGCGGCCGGACTTCACGTCGGCTTCCTGGTCGCCGACGATCTGATAGGTCTTCTTTTCCTCGGTGTCCTCGTCGACCAGCACCACGGTCGCGCCGAACTTCACCTTGTCGCCGCTGAGCTTCGAGACGTCGATGACATCGGCCCGCGCGATCAGGTCCTCGAGTTCGTTGACGCGGCCCTCATTATGGCTCTGCGCCTCCTTCGCAGCGTGATACTCGGCATTTTCTGACAGGTCGCCATGCGAGCGCGCTTCGGAGATCGCCTCGATGATGCGTGGACGCTCTTCCTGCTGGCGCCAGCGCAGTTCTTCCTTCAATGACGCGAACCCCTCGCCTGTCATCGGGACCTTGTTCATGTTGCCTGCCCTTTCCTGCCGCCACCCCCGCTTGCCGGGAATGGCCCTGTCGATGGGTACAAAAAGAAAACGGTCCGGCAGCCTCGGGCTAACGGAACCGTTTCACCACAATTTCCCCGAATATAGCGATCTTTTCGCGATTTTCACGCCCAAAAAACAAGTTTGGCAAAAACATCGCTGCTTTCGCAGGCTTACCCGGCGTCAATTGCAGCAGGGAACAGCAAAACCGGCTGTAATTGCTTACAGCCGGTTCGCGGGCTCCGGAGTTTCAATCAGCTTTTCAGGAAATGATCGATCTGCTCGGCCAACATCCCGTATTCGCGCGAGCCCTTGCCGGTCCGCTTCTCGATCTCGCTGAGCTGCTTCTGCGCGCCGGCAAGGTCGCCCATCTGCAGATGCGCCTCGCCGAGATATTCGCGCACCAGCGTGTAGTCGGGGTTGATGCGCAGCGCTTCCTCATAATAGCCGAGGCCGACGGTGATGCGGCCGGAGTGGCGGTGCGAATAGCCAAGATAGTTGAGGATGCGCGGATCTTGCTTGTTGGCGGCGAGCGTCAGCACCGAGATCGCCTCGTCATAGCGGCCGGCCATCGCGAGGTCGTGACCTGCCTCATAGATGCTGTCGTCATCGAGCATGCCGTACTGCGGCACGACGCATTTCTTCTTCTTCTTGTCCCAGACTTCGCCCTTCTTGCACTGGGTGGTGCCGCCACTGTTGCCGCCACCACCGCCTTCGCCTGCCGCAAAGGCGGGCGCCGCAAACAGCGGCAAGGCAACGGCAACAGCCATGACCTGAACAAGCAAACGTCTGCGCATCGAAGCCTCCTTGAGCGTGACAATGCGAGACTAACGCCGCTTTTGCTCCGTTTCATCCCCGAAAAGGCGCCGGCACCGAACTATTTTGCGGGCTTGGTAGCCGCTTTTTGTGTCCGGACGTGACGCCGGCCGCAAATCCGCTATCATCGGATCAAGCGCATCACGCGGAGAAAGGCCAGTGCAGCAGCGCCTCGAGAAGGAATGGGAGCTTTCCATCGACCCGGACACGGTGCGCCTGTTCATCCTCAAGGCCAAGGCGCTGAGCGCCGCCGTCAACGAGGATTACGACGACGGCGCCGAGCATGAGGTCGAGTTCGACGGCGACAGGCACGACAACCACCATCATGACGGCCTGATCGAGGAATCGTCGGAAGACCTCACCGGGGAAGAGTTTCGCCAACTCATCGATGACCTCAATGTCGATGAGGCGGCCGAGCTCATCGCGCTGGCCTGGGTCGGCCGCGGGGATTACGACGCCTCCGAGTGGGCGGACGCGGTGGCCGCCGCGCGTGAGCGTGTAAACAAGCGCACTGCAAAATATCTGCTTGGCCTGCCATTGCTCGCCGATTGGCTGGAAGAAGGCCTCGAAGCCATCGGCGCGTAACGCCCAAGTAATCGATTGTGATCGCTACGGCGCATCTTTACGGCAACTTCAACCCGCCGGCGCCGTTTCCGGGCGATGGCAACGCTTGGCCTTTCAGGATTCTGCAGACTGGCGCTGCGCTTGGCCGCGGCCGCCATGCTGATTTTGCCCGCGCAGGCCCGGCACCATCACCGGCATAAGAGCCATCTGCCGCCCGTCAGCCGGAATGCCACGCCGCAAATGCCGCCGACGGCGCCTATTCCGGAGCCGCGGCCCGACGCTGCCGACAGCACCGGTACGGGGACTTCTGAGCAGGGTGCCCAGCAGCAGCCGTCGACCCACGATGACTTCGTGCCACAAACGCCGGCAGTCGTTGCGACGCCCCCTGA
The DNA here is from genome assembly GCF_004791945.1 of Mesorhizobium sp. M3A.F.Ca.ET.175.01.1.1. Classification (NCBI taxonomy): domain Bacteria; kingdom Pseudomonadati; phylum Pseudomonadota; class Alphaproteobacteria; order Hyphomicrobiales; family Phyllobacteriaceae; genus Mesorhizobium; species Mesorhizobium sp. M3A.F.Ca.ET.175.01.1.1. Next base: position 79,686 of record NZ_SRTP01000013.1, read on the forward strand.
AAAGCCGACAGAGCCGGAAGCGGAGCCTCCAAACGCGGCACCAGTGCCTGCGGAAAAGCCCCCCGAGATTGACAAGGGCGAGACTGGCAAGGACGAGAGTGGCAAGGACGAGACTGGCAAGGGTGAAACTGGCGAGGAGAAAATTCCCGCCGATCCGCGTTCAGCCGAGCTTCCCGCCGACAAGATGCCGGAGCAAGAGGTGACATGCCGTGAACGGCTGAAAGCGCTCGGCGTCGACTTCGAGGAACACCAGGCCGAGCACGACGCCGAAATCGGCTGCTCGATCCCCTACCCTATCGTGCTGAAGACGCTCGGCAAATCCATCGCTATCGGCTCCGGCACCGAATTGAATTGCCAGATGGCCGAAGCTGCGGCGCGTTTTGCCGCCGATGTCATCCAGCCGGCGGCAAAGGCCGAGTTTGGGACGGACCTGAAGTCGATCGGCCAGGCGTCCGCCTATGTCTGCCGGCCGCGCCATAACGGCGGCAGGCTGTCGGAACACGCCTTCGGCAATGCGCTCGACATCGCCTCCTTCACGCTGTCGGACGGCCGCAAAATCGAAGTCGGTCCCGTGCCGCCCGAACAGGATGCAAAATTCCTGAACACCGTGCGCAAGGCTGCCTGCGGGCCGTTCAAGACCGTGCTCGGTCCAGGCAGCGATCCCGACCATTCGCTGCACTTCCACCTTGATCTCGAGCCGCGCCGCCACGGCGGCACGTTCTGCCAGTGAAAATCAAGAACAGTGCCGTAATTCGGCCGCAGGCATGAACGCCGGCGCTGATCTTTCCTTTACTCTTGCCGACTAGACTTGTGCCATCCGGGGACAGGATGCCTTTCGATGGCCACGAGACTTGGCGCCATGCTTGCCGTGGCGCGGCAGAACAATTGCGCCCGTATCGTCGCCGTCAGGCTGACCGCTGCGTTTGCGGTCGCGGCCGTGTCGGCCTGCACGACCGGCGACGTCTTCTCGCTCCAGCCGGCCGTCGACGTGGGCAGCCAGACAGCGGCGGTAGCCGAAGTGCCGCAATATTCCGGCATGCAGCGCCTCGTCCCGTCCGATCCCTATCTGACGACAGCCGCCTATCCGCGCATGGATGAGCCGATGTCGCCGCTCGAGCAGATGCCCGCCAGCGAGATCGACTGCCGCAACGAGTTGAGGCGTCTCGGCGTCGTCTACACCGACATCCAGCCGATCCATGAAGGCCAGTGCGGCATCGATTTCCCGGTGAAGGTCTCGGCCATCGGCAGCGTCCAGATGAAGCCGGCCGCCACGCTGACTTGCAACATGGCCGCCACCTTTGCCGCCTGGACAAGGAACGAGCTCGTGCCGGCCGCCCGCTGGCGCTATTTCTCCGGTGTCAGAACCATCCACCAGGGCTCGAGCTACTCCTGCCGCAACATTGCCGGCGAAGGCGTCCTGTCGGAGCACGGCAAGGGCAACGCGCTCGACGTCATGAGTATCGAGCTCAACAATGGCGACGACATCGACGTCCGCAAGCCCGGCCTGTTCGCATTCCGCACCCGCGGCTTTCTCAACAATGTGCGCGCCGATGGATGCCAGTATTTCAACACGGTGCTCGGCCCCGGCTATAATTACGACCACCGCAACCACTTCCATTTCGACGTCAAGTACCGCAGGAGCGGCCACCGCGCCTGCCGCTAGGAGCACGTCCGGGAAAGGGAAACGCTTAGGCTCGGCGGCCTTGCCGTAGCCCTGCGTCTGGAATTGCGCAAAAGCAAATAGTTAGAGCCCCTGCCCAATCAACCCGACGCCGCATAGAGTGGCCGGGTGTGGTCTTGGGAGTGGCCTTGTGAGCAAGCGAGGGCTGAGGCGGCGCGCAACGATCTGGCTGGTGGCGTTCTGCGCTTTCTATCTGGCGTTTGCCTATTTCGCTGCGCCGGAATTTTGGACCTGGCGGGAACGCGGCTTCCGCACCGCGCACTTCGAGATGGTGACGCACACTCCGCAGGGCATTCCCGGCGACCCGATCAATGTCGGGCTGGTCGGCACCAAAAAGGAAGTCGTCCACGCCTTTGCCGTTGCCGGCTGGGACACGGCCGATGCGGTGACGCTGAGGACCGCAATCGACATCGGCGAAAGTGTGCTGTTTTCCCGTCCCTATCCCGATGCGCCGGTGAGCCGACTGCTGTTCGAGGGTCGCGCCCAGGATCTCGCCTTCGAAAAGCCGGTCGGCGACAGCGCCGACCGGCGCCACCATGTGCGCTTCTGGCAGACCAACACGGCCGGCTACGACGGCCGTCCGCTCTGGCTGGGCTCTGCCAGCTTCGACCGCGGCGTCGGCTTCAGCCACGACACAGGCGCGATCACCCATCACATCGGTCCCGACATCGATGCCGAGCGAAACTTCCTGATCGGTGACCTGAGGGCGGCGGGCATGCTGATCTCGACCACCGAAATACCCGGCATCGGCGCCACCAAAATCGGACGCAATGGCGGCGGTGACCCTTATTTCACCGACGGCATGGCTGTAGTCGGCGTACTCAGACAATTGCCCTGATGCATGTCGCCCATAAGTGTGCCGCAGTTCTGGGCAACGACATGCATAAAAGCAAAGACCTAAGCGCGTCGCCTGGATCCGTTTCCGCGCGACGCACTCTAGCGTTTCGGGCAATTTCTTATTGGCAATGCGCAAGAATGGAAAAACATCCAAAGCGCTATTTTCGAATGCACTGCAGCAATGCTATTGACCGCGCATGCTTTACGTTGAAATCGCGATCGTGGCCGCCCTTATCTTGGTGAATGGCCTTCTGGCAATGTCCGAACTGGCCATCGTCTCGTCGCGACCGGCGCGCCTCAAGGCGATGATCGACAGAAACGTCAAAGGCGCCGGCCGCGCGCTGGCGCTCGGCTCCAACCCCGGCAAGTTTCTGTCGTCGGTGCAGATCGGCATTACCCTGGTCGGCGTGCTTTCCGGCGCCTTTTCCGGCGCCACCCTGGGCGAGCGGCTGGCTGCCTTCCTGGCATCCGCGGGCGTCCAGGAAAACATTTCCGACCCGCTTGGCGTCGGCATCGTCGTGGCTCTCATCACCTATGCCTCACTGATCGTCGGTGAGCTCGTTCCGAAGCAGATCGCGTTGCGGGACCCCGAGCGCGTGGCGGTCCGCGCCGCGCCAGCCATGACAATCCTCGCCACCGTTTCGGCGCCTCTGGTCTTCCTGCTCGATATCTCCGGCCGGGCCGTGCTCTGGCTGCTCGGCCATCGCGGCGAGTCGGAGGAGAAGGTCACCGACGAGGAGATCAAGATGCTGGTCGCCGAGGCCGAGCATCACGGCACCATCGAATCCGACGAGCGGCGCATGATCGCCGGCGTCATGCGTCTTGGCGACCGGGCGGTGCGCGGCGTGATGAGCCCGCGCACCGAGGTCGACTGGATCAACCTGCAATCGGACGAGGCAGCCATCCGGCGCCTCTTGATGGAGACCCAACATTCGCGTCTGCCTGCCGGCGACGGCAATGTCGATGCCATGATCGGCGTCGTTCAGACGCGCGATCTGCTGGCAGCGATCCTCGGCGGCAAGGCGTTGGAACTGCGCGAGCATGTACGCGCGGCGCCCATTGTGCATGACCAGGCCGACGCTCTCGACGTGCTGCAGAGGCTGAAGGAATCAGACGTGCCGATGGCGCTGGTGCATGACGAATATGGCCACTTCGAAGGCATCGTCACGCCGGCCGACATACTGGAAGCGATCACCGGCGTGTTCCGATCCGATGTCGATGCCGGCGAAGAGGAAAACGCTGTCAAGCGCGAGGACGGCTCATGGTTGCTCGCCGGCTACATGCAGGCCGACGAGATGGCAGACGTGCTGGGCATCGACCTGCCGGAGAACCGCGACTACGAGACGGTCGCCGGCTATGTGCTGTCGCATCTGCATCATCTGCCCACGACCGGCGAATGCGTCGATGCTGAAGGCTGGCGCTTCGAGGTCGTCGATCTGGACGGCCGGCGCATCGACAAGCTGATTGCCACCCGCCTGCCGGACGGCCACCGCCCGATGGCGCGGCGGTGAGCAATCGGCAAATTTGCCCGACCGTTGATCCATTGACGCGCTATGAGGCTCTGCTTTCCTCACTTATGATTGACCGGCACAAAGGTGCAAAGCGCAGCGACAGCGTCTATTTCGGCAACCATGGATGTATCGAGCGACCACCCGCTGACCGACGAGCTTCTCGCGAACGTCCAGCGCCTGTCGTTCGACTATTTCCTCAACGAGGCCAATCCGGTCAACGGCCTGGTCGCTGACCGCAACACCGCAGGATCGCCCGCCAGCATAGCCGCCGTCGGACTTGCTTTGTCGTCTTATCCGGTTGGCATCGAGCGTGGATACATGACGCGTGCTGCCGCCGTCGAGCGGACGCTCGCCACGCTTCGCTTCTTCCGGGACGCGCCGCAGGGGCCAGAGCCCGACGCCACAGGCTGCAAGGGCTTCTACTATCATTTCCTCGACATGAAGACCGGACGCCGCGTCTGGAATTGTGAGCTGTCCACAGTCGATACAGCGCTTCTGCTTGCCGGTGTCCTGGTCGCCGGTGCCTACTTCGACGGGGACGACGAATCCGAACTGGAAATTCGCCGGATTGCCGATGCGCTCTACCGCCGCACCGACTGGCGCTGGGCGCAGAATGGCGGCGCCACCGTCACCCATGGCTGGCGGCCCGAAAAAGGGTTTCTGCGCTACCGCTGGGAAGGCTATGACGAGGCGCTCATCCTCTACATGCTGGGCCTCGGCTCGCCGACCTTTCCGCTGCCCCCGGAGAGCTATGCGGCCTGGCTGTCCACCTACAAGTGGAAGAAGATCTACGGCCGGCAACTGGTCTATGCTGGTCCGCTCTTCATCCACCAGTTCTCGCACATCTGGATTGATTTTCGCGGCATTCGCGATGCCTTCATGCGCGATCACGGCAGCGACTATTTTGAGAACAGCCGCCAGGCGACCTATCTGCAGCGCGACTACGCCATCCGCAATCCGAAGGGCTTCGCCGGCTATGACGAGAATTGCTGGGGCTTGACCGCCAGTGACGGCCCGAGCCCGACGAAACGTCGAATCAGGATCGGCGGGCGCCGCTTCTACGGCTATCACGCCCGCGGCGCGCCTTTCGGTCCAGATGACGGCACCCTATCACCATGGGCGGCGATCACCTCGCTGCCGTTCGCGCCGGAGATCGTCCTGCCGACGCTGCGCTATTTCCACGAGATCGATCTGCACGAGGGCAACCCCTACGGCTTCACCGCAAGCTTCAACCCGACGATCGCCGCCATTGACGGTCGGGCCTGCGGTTGGGTGTCGCCTGACCATGTCGGCATAAATCAGGGGCCGATCGCCCTGATGATAGAGAACCATCGGTCCGGCTTCCTCTGGCAACTGATGAGCCGCGTGCCGGCGATCACCACAGGGCTGCGACGCGCCGGCTTTTCGGGCGGCTGGCTGTAGGAAAGCGCGACGAGTGAGCCCGTCGCACCCGGCAGTTTGATCGGCCGCATGCGTCATCCGGCGAGTTGGCCACTCCCCGGAAATGAAAAGGGCGGCGCAAGCGCCGCCCTGTATCCCTTGGGAGGATAAACTTGATCGGCGGCTCAGGCCGCCTTGGCTTCCGCGGCGATCGCATCGGCGGCACGGGCCGCCTTGAGCACCTTGGCCCACCAGGCAACATCGTTGATCAGAGTTGCGGCTGACTGGTTCAGATGCTCGATGTCTTCCAGCTTCTTCTCGCCCTGGCGAACGGCCAGGAAATCACCCCAGGCGATGTGGACGGCCGACTTGACCGGCGCCATCTGCAGCTCGACGGCATGCAGGCGCAGCTGCTCGACGGCGCGCGAACCGCCGACGCTGCCATAGCCGACGAAGCCGGCAGGCTTCTTGTTCCACTCATTGGCGGCATAGTCTATGGCGTTCTTCAGCACCGCTGTCGGCCCGTGATTGTACTCGGCGGCGGTGAAGATGAAGCCGTCGAACTCGGCCACCTTCTTCTGCCAGCGCTGCGCCACCTCGTTCTGCGACGGCGCCCAGGCGGAGGATGCGACCTCGTCGAAGAAGGGCAGCGGAAAGTCGCGCAGGTCGACGACTTCGACATCGATGTCGGCATGGGTCCTGGCGATCTTGGCGATCCACTGCGTCGGCACGTCGGCGAAGCGGGCGGCGCGCGTCGAACCGACGACGATGGCGATTTTGGGTTTGGACATACGGGACTCTCCTTGCGGTATTTTAGGTATCGTTTGGATACCGGCGCTATATGTGATACTGACAAAGCGCGATGCAAGGAGGCACATTTTTGTTACCGAGGCACCCGTACAACACCGAGGACTGCCGGGCCGTGTCGGAAATCCTGCAACGGGTCGGCGACAAATGGACTGTTCTGGTGGTCGGCAAGCTGGGCGGCGGAGCAATGCGCTTCAATGAATTGCGCGCGGCCGTCGGCGGCATTTCGCAGAAGATGCTGACCACCACCTTGCGTGGTCTGGAGCGCGACGGCTTCGTCACGCGAAAGGTGTTTCCAACCATTCCGCCGCGTGTCGACTACGAGCTCACCGAACTCGGGCACGAGCTGCTGGTGCCCGTCGGCGCGCTCGGCGAATGGGCGCGCAAGAACACTCAAAGGGTCAAGGCCGCGCGCGCGAAATTCGATGAAATGCAAAGCTACGGCCGTTTCTTTCCAACGACTTAGGCCTAGCGCCCTGTGCTGTATCAATCGTCTTGCGGGTTCGATGCTCCGACCTGCATAGGCCATCGGTCCGGCGTCATTCCAAGCTCCGGCCGGTCGATCGCAGAGTTCGCTGCTTGCTCGCCCCTGACACAATCGCTTGCCGCTCCTGCCGGTCCTCGCAAAATCGTCGCCGGGCAGATTGCACAGCTGCCCGCCGGCGTGCCAATGCCCCGGCCTCGGGAGACGCAGCCCATGTGGCCGTCGGCTTCCTTGATCTGCGTATAGGCAGTCGCTTCGAGCAGGCAAAACACTGCCGCAAGCGTCGCTGCGACCACGTTGTTCAGCGATAGTTGACGCACTGTCTTCCTGCCGTGCCAGGCGGTCATGGTCACGCAAATGTGCGATGCCGACTGTGAAGAGCATCACGCGGGCGTCGCCGATGCCGTTACCTGACCCGCAGGAATCTCGCGATCAGCTCTCAGCCGGAACCGGCTTCGGCTTGCCCTCACCGTCCAGCGCCACCATGACGAAGTCGGCATGGGTGACCATTTCCATCAGGTCGGAGAGATAACGCTGCGCCCAGGCCTCGACCTTGAGCGTCATCGAGGTGCGGCCCACGCGCTCGACATGGGTGTAGATGCAGAGCGTGTCGCCGATCTTCATCGGCTTGGCGAAGGACATTTCCTTCACTGCGGCCGTGACCACGCGGCCCTTGGCCCGTTCGGCCGCGCGGATGCCGCAGGCAAGATCCATCTGCGCCATAACCCAGCCGCCGAAAATGTCGCCGGCCGCGTTGGCGTCGGACGGCATGGCCAGCGTCCTCAGCGTCAGGTCGCCGAGCGGCTTTCCATCCGTATAGTGTACCATGCGAGGTCCTTCAGCCGCTGCTTTCCCGAAGCCGTAGCAATGCGGTTGCAATGTCGCAAGCTTTGCTGAAAGCGAAAAGCGCACCGCTCACTCGGTCGCTTTTTTCACAAGCCATGCCGGAAGCCACGGCGACGCCATAAGCCGGCAATGTCTAGGCTAGGCCCCGGATTTCGGAGCCCGCCCGCCCATCATGCAGACCTATGATTTCATCATCGTCGGCTCCGGCTCGGCCGGCTCGGTCCTTGCCGAAAGACTGTCGGCCTCGGGCCGCTTCTCGGTGCTGGTGCTGGAGGCCGGCGGAACCGATCGCAGGTTCTACGTCCAGATGCCGCTCGGCTACGGCAAGACCTTCTTCGATCCGGCCGTCAACTGGAACTACAAGGCCGAGCCCGACGCCGGTCTTGCCGGCAATACCGACCACTGGCCCCGCGGCAAGCTGCTCGGCGGTTCGAGCTCGATCAACGCCATGGTGTTCATCCGCGGCGCGCGCGAGGATTTCGACGCCTGGGCCGCCGCCGGCAATCCCGGTTGGAGCTATGACGACCTGCTCCCCGCCTTCAAGGCGCTGGAGGACAACGAAGCCGGCGCCGACCAGTGGCGTGGCGTCGGCGGTCCCTTGCACATCACCGATTGCTCGAGCGCGGTGCACCCGCTGACCAAGCGCTACCTGGCGGCGGCCCAGCAGGCCGGCCTGCCGCTCAATCCAGACTTCAACGGCGCCTCCCAGGAAGGCGTCGGCGTCTACCAGATCACAACCAGGAACGGCCGCCGCATGTCCGCAGCCCGCGCCTTCCTGCGTCCGGCGATGAAACGCGGCAACGTCCGCGTCGAGACCAACGCGCTGGCGACGAAAATCCTGTTCGAAGGCAGGCGCGCCGTCGGCATCGAGTACCAGCAGAACGGCGAGACGAGAACCGCGCGCGCCGGCCGCGAGGTCATTCTGTCGGGCGGTTCGATCAATTCACCGCAACTGTTGCAGCTTTCCGGCGTCGGTCCCTCGGCGCTGCTTGGCAGCCTGGATATCCCGGTTGTCCACGCCAACGAGAATGTCGGGGCGAACCTGCAGGACCATGTCGGCATCAACTACACCTTCAAGGGCAAGCTGCCGACGCTCAACCAGATCCTGCGCCCCTGGTGGGGCAAGCTCTTGGTCGGCATGCAATACATCCTGCTGCGCTCCGGCCCGCTGTCGCTGTCGATGAACAATGCCGGCGGCTTCTTCCGCACTGACCCGTCCTTGGCGCGCCCTAATATGCAGCTTTATTTCCAGGCCTTCTCCACGGTCATTCCGAAGAGCGGCGAGCGCCCGATCCTGACGCCCGATCCATGGCCGGGCTTTTCCATCGGCCTTTCCAACTGCCGCCCGTCGAGCCGCGGCGAGATCATGATCCGCTCGAAAAATCCGCGCGACTATCCACGGATCACGCCCAATGCCTATTCGACGAATGCCGATGTCGACGAGATGCTGGCGGCGGTGAAATTCGTGCGCAAGATCGCCTCGATGCCGGCAATGGCCGAGATCATCGAGGAAGAGGTTTTGCCTGGACCCTCAATCACTTCCGATGCCGATCTGATTCAGGATTTCAGGAAGCGTTCGGGCACCGTCTATCACCCCGTCTCGACCTGCCGCATGGGGCCGGACGCCGCGCGCGCCGTGGTCGATCCGCGGCTCCGAGTGCACGGGTTGAGCGGCCTGCGCGTCATTGACGCCTCGATCTTTCCCGACAACATCACCGGCAACACCAACGCCGCCTCGATCCTCACCGGATGGAAAGGCGCCGAGCTGGTTCTGGAGGATCAGAAATGAAGATCAGCGACGTCAAGACCTGGGTTGTCGGCAATCCGCCACCCGGCATCGGCGGCAAGTATTTCATCTTCGTCAAGCTCACCACCGATGGCGGCGTGGTCGGCTACGGCGAGGCCTACAACGCGACCTTCTCAGGCCATGTGACCGCCAGGATGATCGAGGACATGGCCGAGCGTTATCTGGTCGGCCGCGACCCGCACGACATCGAGAACCTCTTCCGCCGCGTCTATTCCTCCGGCTTCACCCAGCGCCCCGACGTGTCCGGCATGGGCTGCTTCTCGGCGCTCGAAATGGCCTGCTGGGACATCATCGGCAAGGAAGCGGACAAGCCTGTCTACAAGCTGCTCGGCGGCCGGGTGCACGAGACATTGCGCTCCTACACCTATCTCTATCCGCAAACCGGCAGCGTTCATTCCGAGGATGCGCGCGGCAAGAACGTCTACAACGATCCCGACATGGCCGCCGCCTGCGCGCTGGAATATGTCGAGCAGGGATTCAACGCCGTGAAGCTCGACCCAGCCGGCCCCTACACCGCTTTTGACGGGCACCAGCCGCGCCTTGTCGACATCGACCTCTCTGCGCGCATGGTCAAGGCGATCCGCGAGGCGGTGGGCACCAGGGCCGACATCCTGTTCGGCACGCATGGCCAGTTCACCGCTTCGGGCGCGCTGCGGCTCGCGCGCGCGATCGAACCTTACGATCCGCTGTGGTTCGAGGAGCCGGTGCCGCCTGACATGCCTGAAGTGATGGCGCAGGTCGCGCGCGGTACGTCGATCCCGATCGCCACCGGCGAGCGGCTGACGACGAAGTTCGAGTTCGCACGCATCATCGAGAACCGGGCCGCGACCATCCTGCAGCCGGACCTTGGCCGCTCCGGCGGCATCCTGGAGACCAAGAAGATCGCCGCCATGGCCGAGGCCTACCACATCCAGGTCGCGCCGCATTGCTATTGCGGGCCGATCGTCGGCGCCGCCAACATCCAGCTCGCGGTGACCTTGCCCAATTTCCTCATCCTGGAATCACTGAAGCAGTGGGACGGTTTTCACGCCACGCTGCTCAAGAAAAAGATTGAATGGCAGGACGGCAACGTCATCCCGTCGAAGGAGCCGGGTCTCGGGGTCGAGCTCAACGAGGCGGTCTGCGAGGCGCATCCCTATGACGGCAAAGACCTGCATCTGCAGATGATGCAGACGCCGCTGATGCCGTGACCGCGCGCCTCGCCTACGGCTTCATCGGCCTTGGCCATCTCGGCGGCAATCTCGCCGCCAGCCTGCTGCGCAACGGCTTTACCGTCACCGTCTTCGATCGCGAGCCAGCGGCGATAGAGCGTCTTGTTGCGCTCGGCGCCACGGCGGCGGTCAGTCCTGCCGAGGCCGCCTGTGCCGGCAATGCGATCACCTGCCTGCCCTCTCCAAGAGTGAGCGAGGCGGTGCTCGCCGGCCCCGACGGATTGCTTCAAGGCCTGCCCGCGGGCGGCACCTGGATCGAGATGTCGACCAACGGCCGCGACGAGATCCTGCGGCTGGCGGAACTGGCTTCGGCGAAGGGCATCGAAACGCTGGAATGTCCGGTCACCGGCGGCGTGCATCTGGCGGCGGCAGGAAGAATCACCGCGCTGGTCGGCGGCGATGCCGCGCTCTACGAGCGGCACCGGCCGGCGATCGAGGCAATGTGCGCGAAGTCCTTCCTGATGGGCCCGGTCGGCTCCGCGGCGGTGATCAAGGTCATCACCAACATGTTGGCCTTCATCCACCTCGTTGCCGCCGGCGAAGCGCTGATGCTGGCCAAGCAGGGCGGGCTCGATCTCGCGCAAGCCTACCACGCCATCGTCGCTTCCTCCGGCAACAGCTTCGTTCATGAGACCGAGAGCCAGTTGGTGCTGAACGGTTCCTACGACATCGGCTTCACCATGGAATTGGCGCTGAAGGATCTCGGCTTCGCGCTTGCCATGGGCAAGGATCTCGGCGTCCCGCTCGATCTCGCCGCTCGCGTCAACGCCATTTTCGAGCAGGGCAAGCGGACCTATGGCGGCGACGCCTGGTCGACGCAGATCGTCAAGCTGCTCGAGGATGCGGTCGGAACCGAGCTTCGCGCTCCGGGCTTTCCGGCCACGCTGCAGCCATAGCCGGCAAATTTTTTGCCAGCCATTTCAGCAAGCTAGCGGCGCTCGCGGAATCTGCCCGAGAGGGAGTTGATTCAACATCTCAGCGTCAGCGCCCCGGGCAGGATCTCGAAGGTTGCCGGGATCCGCCCCGGCGACTCGCCGTCTATGTCGACCAGGGCGCCGTTCTTCTCGGCATCGCCCACCGGTTCCACCAGCACCTTGCGGCCACGCAATATGGCGATCGCAGGATGGTTGCGATGACGGCCGCCATAGAGCAGGCGAATGTCCCGGATCAGCCCCAGCTTGTTCGCCGCCCGAACGATCACGATGTCGAACTCTCCGTCGGAGAGGTCGGCGTCCGGCGCGATCATCATGCCGCCGCCGAAGAACTTTCCGTTGGCTACCGCCACCAGCGCCATGCGCGCCTCGACCGCATCGCCGTCATCGATGGTGATCCTGACATTCTGAAAGCGGTAGCGCATGAACTCCAGCACCGTGCGCCAGAAGAACAGCGCCTTGGCTGAGACCCTGCCCTTGCGTTTGTCAGCGTTGACCGCGCGGTCCGTCGCGCCGGAGAGGCCGAGGCTGGCGATGTTGATGAAGTGGCGGCTGGCCAGCGCGCCGTGATCATCGATATAGCAGACGCGCCCGGCATCGACTTTTCGCGTGTCGGCCTCCGCAATGTGCTTCAGCGTGGCGTCGATGCCGCGCGGCAAGCCGAGCCCTCGCGCGAAATCGATCCCCGTGCCGCAGGGCAGGAGCGCGAGCGCGCTCGTGCGCCCGCTCTCCTGCTTGACCTGCAGCAGGCCGTCGGCAACCTCGCTGGCTGTGCCGTCGCCGCCTGCCGCGATCACCAGTTCGCAGCCATTGGCCGCGAGGTCGATCGCCAGCCGTTCCGCATCGCCGCTGGTCTGTGTCTCGCGCAGATCGAATTCGCCGAAATGCCTGTTGAGCGATGCAGCCGCCTCCGGCCAATGGTGTTTGAGCCTGCCGCCCCCGGCAATCGGATTGAGAACCACTCCGACCTTCAAACGCACCTCCCCGAAGCAGTGTCGCTCGAAACCGTACGGCGGTTTGGATCAGCGACATGCATCATCAAGAGCCTGGAGCGGCCCCGGCAATTCCTTTGCCGGCATTGAAACGCGGGCCGGCTGGGAGGGCAAGGCTCCAGTGTCCAGGGGCCGCAGAATAACGAGAGCAGGCTGGCCAAGCGGTTCGGAGCTTGAGTCGGTGGACTTGTTCACGATGGTCCCCGATAATCCCGCTATCCACAGCTTCGCGGGCATTCCGCAAGGCCCTTACCCGGCGTACATTCAACCCATCTCAGGCGGCTACCTGACGCCCCGCCGAAAGGCAAAGCGCAAGGCGGATTTCCTGAGGCCCGTATGGCCCTGATCAAGAGCAGGTTCGCCTGTTGGAGGGATGGATGCATACGGGGCCGCGGAAAGCGTGCGAACGCCGACGGCGGACCGATGCTGCCATGAAGGCGGTGAAACCTTCGATGGCGCGCTGAGCGAAGCTCGCGAGAGTGGAGTTCGGCGTGGTCTGGAACGGGCGCCGCCCTGGGTGGCGACTGGCAGGGCCGTCAAAATCAAGGCTGGCCTGGCGCGACATCTTTCGGGAGTTGCTGCCGAGACCGGATCCTGATCTGACAGGGAGGCGCTGGGAGAGATCCCAGCGCCGACTGTCTTTCGGTCCTGCCCGGTCCGTGATCTCTCGCTGTTTCACGCCCTGCATCCTTAGCGGTTGGGCTGCTGCCGATGCTATCGTGCAACAGTCGGAGGCCGAGCACCGCGCCGTCATGCACAATTCATAATCGCGGCCAAATCCCGCCTTGTTCGACGGCCATTGATCGTCGCGAAGGAATCCGAAGGGACAGGACCGTGATCAAGACCGCCCTTGTCGCAATGACCATTGTCGGTTGCGACTGCGACGCCAAGCTCTGCGAATTTATTGGCGAGACGCCAGCCAAATGGGCGACGATCGCCGACTGCGAGGCGGCGATGAAGAGCCAGATGCTGCACCAGCGCAACTTCGGTTATCCGCTGGTTTCGGGCATCTGCCGCACCAAGGGCTCGGCATCGTCCTCCGAACTCGCCGCGAAAGCATCGGGACCGGAGCTGAAGCCGGTCGACAGCACCGTCGAGACCACCGCTCCATTGCCGCCAGAACTCAGCCATCGCCCAAGCGTGCCCCTCGGAGCGACGGTGACGGCCAGCGAGACCGAAGCCGCGCGACCGGTTGCCTTCGAGGCTGCGCTCGACGGCGGCAGCGCCGTGCTCTACCGCACCAAAGCCGGCTACGCAGTGGTCAAGACCGATCTCGGTCGCGCCGCCTCGGCGACGGTAGACATGGCGAAGCGCTCGGCGAACTGGCTGGCCGGGCTGCTGCCGAGTGGGCTATAGGCGCCTAGAACCAACGAACCCTTCGTTGGTCCAGCCGAACGAAGTCCTTTCCAGGACTCGCCCGCTCTGGCATATGCTGCGCAGCACAATCGTGCTTATCGAAAGTTTCCCGCTTTGCATCCCGCAATTGAATTCATCGGTGCGCTGGCCGCGCTCATCACCACGCTTGGCTGGATTCCGCAGGTCGCCAAGGTCGCACGCGAGCGGCGGGCGGGCGACATTTCGCTCTTTGCCACCGGCCCCATCGCCACCGGCGTCTTCCTGTGGACGCTATACGGCGTGATGATTGCGTCGTGGCCGGTCATTCTGGCCAACGGCATCACCTTCCTGTTCGTGATCGCCATCATTGGCATGAAGCTTCGCTTCGGTTGAAAATTCCGGCTCGATGCTGGATGATCCGCGCATCCGGGAGGGGGACCGTTTCATGAGATTTGCCGTTCGTGCCGTACTGTGCCTGCTGTGGGTGTTTGCCTCGCAGCCGGCCGGGGCGCAGGCCACCGATGCGAGTGACGATCACGTCACAATCTTTGCCCCCGGCGATCCGGAAATGGCGGCGGCCACGCAAAAGGCGCTTGCCAGCCTGGACGAGTTCCTGGCCCTCGCCGACGCGCCGCCGCCGGGCACCTCGCGCTTCAAGCTGAAGGTCAAGATCAAGGACGGCAACGTCACCGAACATTTCTGGGTCGTGCCCTTCCGCCGCACCGAAACCGGCTTCGTCGGAATCTTGTCGAACCAGCCCGCCGAGGTCCACACCGTGGTGCTCGGCCAGATCATTGAATTCACCAGGAATGACATCTCCGACTGGGGATACACAAAGGCGGGCCACCAGGTCGGCAGCTTCACCGTCTGCGTGATGCTCAAGAGGATGTCGGAAGACGAGGCGGACTATATGCGCAGCAAATTCGGCTTCGACTGCTGAACTGGCGCTTTATCCGATCTGCTCGTCCCGCGCTCCGATCTTGCGCACCAGCGCTGCCGTCGCCAGCATCGTGCCGAGGTCGGCAATCATCGGCGCGACATGCGTGTTGTAGTCGATCGGCATCGAAATATCCGGCAGTTCGAAAAAGTTCTTGGCTCGCGGCATCAACAGGAAGCCGTCGCTGCCGTTCAGCGCCACTCTCGCCTGATCCTGCGGCGAGGTCTCGACAAGCCAGGTCAGGGCCTGCGCCAGTCGCCCTGTGACCAGAGGCCGTGCCGCTTCGACATTGTCGGTGCGGAACTCGTAGACATCGTCGAGTTCAGGCACGCCGCAGGTCAATTCCTGCAGTCTGTTCGAGAATATGCCGCGGAAGAAACCGACCACCCTGTTGGCCTTGCGCGCCGCCACCAGCATGCCCGGGAATGGCTCGATGGTTTCGAAGGCGACGACAACGCCCTTGAAGACCGTCCTTTCGCTCTTGCCGGATCCTTCCGACAGCCTTGCCTCGAAAAGCTCAAACGGAAAATTTTCGTAGCGCCCCGATATAGTGTCGTCGAAGCTCTGCCGGTTGAAGGCGCCGACCGTCTCGCGCGGCAGCCTGTCGAAGGAGTTCGGCCGCGCACCGTGCTGGTAGCGCACCTCCCGCACGAAGCCGAAGATCATCGGCAGGAGCGTGTCGCGGAAGGACTGCTGCAGCCGCGTTGCCGGCTTCATCGCCTGGAAATAGAGCAGCATCGCCGCTACGAACCCGCCGAAATAGAGAAAAACATGCGGAGTCGAGAACCATCGCTCGTTGGGATCGGCTAGCTTGCTGAAAAGCCAGGCGACAACGCCGATAAAGAGGACGAGCAGGCCGAGGAACAGCGGCACCCGCCAGCGGACCTGCCGGTAGGCCGTGGCCCGCTTCGCCTCATAGGCCTCGATGTCGCGCCTGATGCCGGCGATGACCGCCTCGCTCGGCATGAAATCCGCTGCTTCCATGGCTTCCCCCCAACCGCTGCCGGACAACGGCCATCATAGCGGCTTTTCACGCGAAAATCGCCATGCCTGGCGGATCTGCATTCAAGACCGCGGGCCTGGAAAGATCACGCCAAGGCGCGTTTCGGCTTTGCGTTTCAAGTCCCCCTTCAGCCCTTCCAGCGCAACCAGCCTTTCATCGTCGCCGGCGCGGAGACGCATGAAGAAATGCATGCGGTAGGCGGCGATTGCACCGCGCGTTCCGGCATCGGCGCTGATGTCGACGACCAGGATCGAGCCGATGCGACCCGGCCATGGCTGCCTGGCAAAGGCGGTGCCGAGGAAATCGCCCAGGCCGTAGGCCACCAGACTGCGGCCGATCCGTTCGATCGGCTGCACGACATGGGCGTGATGACCGGCGATCAGGCCGACGCCATGCCCCGCCAGCCGTCTAGCCAGTTCCCGCTCGCCTAGCCGGGGAAAGTGACGGAACTCCCAGCCCCAGTGCGGCACCGCACACACAAGGTCGAGTTCCGCGAGCGCTTCGCGCGGCCATTCAGCCGGGTCGCTCGCCATCGAAACTCGACCCTGGAATGCCTCTTCCCCGGCATTGCGCCAGAGCGTGAAGGCCGCGAAGCCGATCGACAGCGGCCCAGCCGCGAGGCGCTGGACTTGTCCGCCCGCGACGGTGCCGATGGTGCGGATGCCCAGCCTGTCGAGCGCCGCAACCGTCTCTTCGAAGCCGACGACTCCCTGGTCGAGCGCGTGGTTGTTGGCGAGCGACAAGACCAGCTTGTCACGGGCGATCCCAGCAGCCGCAACCGCATCAGCCAGGAAGCGTTCGGTCATTGCGTGGCGGGCTCCGAGCCTGGTGCCCAGGACCGCTCGTGGCCGCTCGACGATCGGGCTCTCGCAATTGCCGATAACCAGATCTGCTGAAGCGAGCAGCGCCGAGATCATCGGATCGAATTCCGGCGTGCCGCTGTTGGCCACCGCCGAAATGTCGCCAATGAAAGCAAGCCTTACCCTTTGCACTGGCGGCGGATCGATCAGCATTGCGGACGAGACTGCGAACCCATGCCTGTCGCCGCCAAGCGACGGCTTCAGGAAACGCGGCAGCCAGGACAGCTTGTAGGAAAGCGGATAGTTCGACACGCGATGCCCATTCGTTTGCCTTGTGTAGACGGTTCCTCCGAGCGGTTGAAGCGGTCCCACGGGCAGGCGTTCGGTTAACACCAGGCGCAGATCCACCTCCCGACAGGCATCAACGGCCAAACAGGTGTATGTTGGCTGCGTTGTGAATGGAGAATGACGATGACGCGCACGGTCGGCCTGGTGGTTGTCGCCTTGTTTTTTTCCTTGCCGATCTCCTCGGTCGCTGCGGAAATGCCGGGGGCCGCCAAAACACTGTTCGAGGCGAAGACCGTTTCCGAGCGGAACTCCGCTCTTTCCGCGCTGGAGGCTGCAGCTCCTGGCAGTCCGGCATCGGCCTATGCCGCCGGCGCCGGCGAATTCTTCACCGCCCTGGAAATCCTGGCGAGTGGCCTTCACCGCCACGGTTTCGAGAGCCCGCAGTCCTTCATGCTGCCGCTGATGCGGCTTCCGGTGCCGGACAATCCCAACCCGCAGCCGCTGACTTATGAACAATTCCGCGCCATCCTGGCTGCCTTCCGCGACCGGCTGGAGAAATCCGCCGCTACGCTCGGCTCCGTGCCCGGCGATGCCGACATAGGCATGGTGGTCGACCTCACGCGCGTCGGCATCGATCTCGACGAGGACGGCAACATCGCACCGGATGAGAGTGCCGCAGCGATCATGGCTGCCCTGTCGCGCGGCGGCACACCGGATTCTGCCGTCCCTTCACTCACTTTCCGGTTCGACCGCGCCGACGGCTACTGGCTTCAGGGCTACGCCGAGTTCCTGATGGCCCAGGCCGATTTTTGGTTGGCGCATGACTTCCGCAATGCCTTCGACGGCTCCTTCCACATGCTCTTCCCGCGCGCGCGACTGCCGCTGCAGGATTCGCTCGTGCCGCTGGACGGTGGCATGAGCGGCAACATCTTCTCGTCGGAATGGCGCTTCGCTGACTTCATCTCGCTGGTGCATCTCGTCAACTGGCCGGTGATCGAGCCGGAGCGTCGGCAAGCAGCGCGTCGCCATCTCCTGGAGATGATCCGGCTTTCGCGCGAGGACTGGAAAGCCATCCGCGCTGAAACGGACAATGACCGCGAATGGCTGCCGGGTCCGCAGCAGAAGGGCCTCAATCCTCTCACCGGCCTCGAGGTCGGCGAGGAGCAGTTGCAGGCATGGCTCGCCACTTTAACTTTGGCCGAGGACCTTCTGGAAGGTCGCGTGCTGCTGCCGCATTTCCGCATCGCCGGCAAAGGCATCAACATGAAGCGGTTCTTCGACGAGCCGAAACCCTTCGACCTCGTTCTGTCGATCACCGGCCCAGCCATCGCGCCTTATCTCGAGAGCGGCAAGATCCTCACCAGCGACGACTTCGATCAGATACAGCATGAGTTCGGCGGCGCCGGCTTCCTGACTTTCGCGCTGTGGTTCAATTGAAGGTGGCGTAGCTGCTCGACACCACTCCTGACAGCCCTCTGTCAGCAGCGTCGGTGCCGGTAGCTTGCCTCACCACTCCGCTCTTTCCATTTCGGGCGAGTCCTCCCATATTCCGCCCATGGCCAAACTCCCCGACAAGAAAACGCCGTCCCAGGCGCCGGACGATCATGGCACGCCGAAGCGGCGCAGCCCACTGACCGAATTCCTCGACGCCGCCGAACCGTTGGAACGTGGCGGCTTTTCCGAAGCACCTCAGGCCGAGTTCGCGGGCGCGCCGCTGACCGGCTCGATCGCCGATTGGGCCGGGCAGATCGAGCGCGAGGCGGAAAAACAGCCGAAGGCGAAAACGCCCAAGAAGATCCCCGAACGCTCCGCTGCCCCCGGGCGCACCGCGCGCGGCACTTCGATGGGCGGCGCCGCCTCCGCGAAGGAACGCGCGGCCGCCGGCCTCAACCCGGTCGCCGGGCTCGATATCAGCCTGGAGGACGCCGAGCAGGTTTCGTCCAGCGGCGTCACCGCCACGGTCGCCGCCCTTTCGGCGCTGATCGAATCCGGCAACCCGCTGCACAAGGACGGCCAGCTCTGGACGCCGCACCGGCCGGCCCGGCCGGAAAAGTCCGAGGGCGGCATCGCCATCAAGATGGTTTCGGACTTCGAGCCGGCCGGCGACCAGCCGACCGCGATCAAGGACCTTGTCGAGGGCGTCGACCAGAACGACCGCACCCAGGTGCTGCTCGGCGTCACCGGCTCCGGCAAGACGTTCACCATGGCCAAGGTGATCGAGGAGACGCAGCGCCCCGCGCTGATCCTGGCGCCCAACAAGACACTGGCCGCGCAGCTCTACGCCGAGTTCAAGAAGTTCTTTCCCGAGAACGCGGTCGAGTATTTCGTCTCCTATTACGACTACTACCAGCCGGAGGCCTACGTTCCGCGCACCGACACCTACATCGAGAAGGAATCTTCGATCAACGAGCAGATCGACCGCATGCGCCACTCGGCGACGCGCTCGCTGCTGGAACGCGACGACGTCATCATCGTCGCCTCGGTCTCCTGCATTTACGGTATCGGCTCGGTCGAGACCTATACGGCGATGACCTTCCAGATGCAGATCGGTGACAGGCTCGACCAGCGCGCCCTGCTCGCCGACCTTGTCGCCCAGCAATACAAGCGACAGGACATTAACTTCGTGCGCGGCTCCTTCCGCGTGCGCGGCGACACGATCGAGATTTTTCCAGCCCACCTCGAGGACCGCGCCTGGCGCATCTCGATGTTCGGCGACGAGATCGAGGCGATCACCGAGTTCGATCCGCTGACCGGCCAGAAGACCGGTGAGCTGAAGAGCGTCAAGATCTACGCCAACTCGCACTATGTGACGCCGCGCCCGACCTTGAATCAGGCTATCAAGTCGATCAAGCAGGAACTGCAACATCGCCTGCAAGAGCTTGAAAAGGCAGGGCGTCTATTGGAAGCGCAGCGGTTGGAGCAGCGCACGCGCTTCGACCTCGAAATGTTGGAAGCGACCGGTTCCTGCGCCGGCATCGAGAACTATTCGCGCTATCTCACCGGCCGCCAGCCGGGCGAGCCGCCGCCGACATTGTTCGAATATGTGCCGGACAACGCACTGATCTTCATCGACGAAAGTCACGTCACCGTGCCGCAGATCGGCGGCATGTATCGCGGCGACTTTCGCCGCAAGGCGACGCTGGCCGAGTACGGCTTCCGGCTGCCCTCCTGCATGGACAATCGCCCGCTGCGCTTCGAGGAATGGGACGCCATGCGCCCGCTCTCGGTCGCGGTCTCGGCGACGCCCGGCGGCTGGGAGCTCGACCAGTCCGGCGGCGTCTTCGCCGAGCAGGTCATCCGCCCGACTGGACTGATCGACCCGCCGGTCGAGGTGCGTCCGGCCAAGACCCAGGTCGACGATCTCGTCGGCGAAATCCGCGACACCACCGGGCAGGGTTATCGCACGCTGGTCACGGTCCTCACCAAGCGCATGGCCGAGGACCTTACCGAATATCTGCATGAGAACGGCATCCGCGTCCGCTACATGCACTCGGACATCGACACGCTGGAGCGTATCGAGATCCTGCGCGACCTGCGCCTCGGCGCCTTCGACGTGCTGGTCGGCATCAACCTTTTGCGCGAAGGCCTAGACATCCCCGAATGCGGCTTCGTCGCCATCCTCGACGCCGACAAGGAAGGGTTCCTGCGCTCGGAAACCTCGCTGATCCAGACCATCGGCCGCGCCGCCCGCAACGTCGATGGCAAGGTCATCCTTTACGCCGACCAGATCACCGGCTCGATGGAGCGCGCGATGGCGGAGACCAACCGTCGCCGCGAGAAGCAGATGGAGTGGAACGCCGCCAACGGCATCACGCCGGAATCGGTCAAGTCGCGCATCGCCGACATCCTCGACTCGGTCTACGAGAAGGACCATGTGCGCGCGGACATCTCGCAGTTCACCGACGATGCCGGCGCGATGGTCGGCAACAACCTCAAGACCCATCTCGAGGCGCTCGACAAGCAAATGCGTGATGCCGCCGCCAATCTCGACTTCGAGAAGGCGGCCCGCATCCGCGACGAGATCAAGCGGCTTCGCGAGATGGAACTTGCCATCTCCGACGACCCGCTGGCGCGCGAGGTGGAGGGCCAAAGTCCCGCCTCGGGCCGTGAGAAGGGCAAGCACAACAAGGGCGTTGCCAAACACCGTACGGCCGAAGAACAGGAGCGTTTCCGCAGGCTCGACGAAGCACGCGCCGCCGAAGAGGCGGCGAAGGCTGCCCGGCCCAACATGTTTCGCAAGCCGCATCTCGACGAGATGGGCGCCGATGGCGCAATGCCGGTGAAGAAGCCGCTCTTCGCCAAGCCCTCGATCGACGACATGGGGCCTGGCACCGACATGCCGACGCCGGCGGGCGCGGTGTCGCGCTCGTTGTTCAAGAAGCAGTCGGCCGCCGAGGCGCACGGCTCCGACTTCGGCATTCCCGGTGACCCCAGCAAATCGCTGTTCAAGAAGAACTCACTCGACGAGATGACCGTGCGCCGCACGGAAAAGCCCGTCGAGGGAAAGGTCCCGGCGAATCCCCAGCCGATTTCCCCCCAAATCGGGAAGATGTCCGGTTCACCTTCCGGAGCTGCAGCGCAGCCGCAGCGAAGGACGGGCAGGACAGAGGGAGGCGCGAAAGAACGCGACGACAAACCAATTGTCCGTCAGCGCGTCGGCATCGGCTCTCACGAGGATCCGGCCGACGAGCGTCGACAGAAACGCCGGCCCGGCAAGACGGGGCGCCCAGGGCACTGACAGCGTCTTCACCTTCTCTCCTTGGGGAGCTATGACCCGGCCAGTTCCCGGCCGACATGGCCCTTGCCATTCGCCCCTTCCCGGTATACCCAACCTCCTAACTCGAACGTCTGGAAAGGAGGGCTGCGTGTCTATCGATCACCACCGTCAGCGCGGCCCTGTCTGTGCCCTGCGAGCTTGCTTGCAGGGCTGACCAGGACGGTCCGGGATTTTCCCCGCTTCGATTTTTGGTCTGCCCTTCGTGGTGCCGCCGAGTTTGGCCTGATGGCCTGCCGGCACACCGTCAAAGTGCATCAACCGGAGTTTCTCCGGGCAGACCAGAGAAATCGACATGGCCCTGATCAGCCTTAGATCGCTCGGCGTCACTATGAGTGCGCCGCTCTTTTCCAACCTCGACCTCACCATCGGCTCCGGCGACCGGCTCGGCATCGTCGCCGCCAATGGCCGTGGCAAGACCACCCTGCTGAAATGTCTGGCCGGCGAGGTCGAAGCCACCGCCGGCGACATCACCAGGTCGAGAGGCCTGCGCGTCGGCCGCGTTGAGCAGTCCGTGCCCGGCGCGCTGTTCGACCGCAGCTTCCATCAGGTCGTCGCCGGTGCCTTGCCGCCGGAGCAGCCCGACAGCGAACTCTGGCGCGTCGACGTGGTGCTGGATTCACTCGGCGTGCCCGAGGAAATGCGCGGCCGGCCGATGCGGGCCTTGAGCGGCGGTTGGCAGCGGCTGGCGCTGATCGCCCGCGCCTGGGTCACCGATCCGGACGTGCTCTTGCTCGACGAGCCGACCAATCATCTCGACCTTGCCAGGATCAGTCAGCTGGAAGGCTGGCTCAACGCTTTGCCGCGCGAGGTGCCGGTGATCGTCGCCAGCCACGATCGCGCCTTCCTCGACGCCACCACCAAGCGCACACTGTTCCTGCGCCCGGAACAATCGCCGGTGTTCCCCCTGCCCTATTCTCGCGCCAAACATGCGCTCGACGAGCTCGACGCCTCGACGGCGCGCAGGTTCAAGCGCGACATGAAGATCGCCCGGCAATTGCGTCGCCAGGCCGCCAAGCTCAACAACATAGGTATCAATTCCGGCAGCGACCTGCTGACAGTGAAGACAAAACAGCTCAAGGAACGCGCCGAGAAGCTGGAAGATGCAGCCACCCCGGCACATCGCGAGCGCTCGGCCGGCGCGATCAGATTGGCGAACCGCGGCACCCACGCCAAAGTGCTTATCACACTCGACGATGCGGCGGTAGAAATGCCTGACGGCACGCTGTTGTTCAGGACGGGCAAACGCCACATCTGCCAGGACGACCGCATCGTGCTGCTCGGCCGCAACGGCGTCGGCAAATCGCGCTTCATCGCCATGATCCGCAACGCCATCGTCGAGCCCGGAGCAGTGCAGAACATCAAAGTGACGCCATCGACGGTGCTCGGTTACAGCGACCAGGCACTGTCGAGCATCGGCGACGCCGACACGCCGCTGGCAATGCTTTCGCGAACCTTCGACGTCGGCGAGCAACGCGCCCGTTCGCTTCTTGCCGGCGCCGGAGTCGCCGTCGAGATGCAGGAGCGCAAGATCGGCGCGCTATCTGGAGGGCAGAAGGCGCGGCTGATGATGCTGGCGCTCAGGCTCACCGACCCAAACTTCTACCTGCTCGACGAGCCGACCAACCACCTCGACATCGACGGCCAGGAAGCGCTGGAACAAGAATTGCTGAAGCATCAGGCAAGCTGTCTGCTCGCCTCTCACGACCGTTCCTTTATCCGCGCCGTCGGCAACCGCTTCTGGCTGATTGACAAACGGCGGCTGATGGAAATCGACAGCCCGGAGGCGTTCTTCCGCTCCGTAGCTGAAACGCCCAGTTGAGCGAGCGGCCGGCACTCCGGCGGGCCTAGCCACTTCTCCAGCCCTCGCGGCGCGACAATTGCGCTCTTATTGGAGCCTGCCGATGCAAGTTCGTTTTGCGCCTTTCGGTCTAACGAACCGTTGTTGCCCGGCTCATCCAGCGCAGGCCTTCTAAAAATTCCTCGCGACCGTGTAGGATAGGTGTCGCCTCGTCCGTCCTATGGTCGCAACGCCAATCAACCGAGAAGAGGACCCCGCAGATGACTGACCAGACCCCACCCCGGGCGAAAGTGCTTGGCGGATTGACCCCCTATTTGCAGGTCGACGGCGCCATCAAGGCCGCCGAATTCTACAAGAAGGCCTTCGGCGCGGAGGAGGTGTTTGCCTATCCGCCGGACGAACAAGGCCGCACCATGCATATCCATCTCCACGTCAACGGCTCGACGCTGATGCTGGGCGACGCCTATCCCGAGCACGGCCATCCGCATCAGGCGGCGCAGGGCTACACGCTGCAGCTCCATCTCGGCAGCGACGACATCGACGCCTGGTGGAAGCGCGCGGTCGACGCCGGCTGCGAAGTCGTCACGCCGCTCCAGGTGATGTTCTGGGGCGACCGTTGGGGCCAGGTGAAGGACCCCTTCGGCGTCGCCTGGGCGATGAATGCGCCGGTGAAGTAAACTCGGCTTGTCTGCCTCTGCCCAGTTTGAGAGGCCGGATCGCCCTGAATAGCCCTTCGCAATTCGGCTGGCAATCCGTGTGAGAGGTAGCGGCGCATCTTGCAATCCTCGTTCGACCTCGCATCGCCTTCTCTCAAGAACCTGAGAAGGTTGGTCGCTAAGAAAGGAACCCCAATGTCCTATGTCGATGGCTTCGTGCTTGCCGTGCCAAAGGCAAATCTCGAGCAATACAAGAAGATGGCTGAAAAGGCCGGCGCCGTCTGGAAGGAACACGGCGCGCTCGCCTATGTCGAATGCACCGGCGACGACGTGCCCTACGGCGAACTCACCTCGTTTCCGCGCGCCGTGCAGGCCAAGGAGGATGAGATCGTTATCTTCGCCTGGGTCGTCTATGCATCCAGGCAGAACCGCGACGCTGTGATGGCCAAGGTGATGGCCGACGAGCGCTTGAAGGCGGACTGGGCGACGATGCCCTTCGACGGCAAGCGCATGATCTTCGGCGGCTTTCAGCCGTTCATCGAGCTGTAGGCGCGAGACAACGCCAGCGTCGGCAGATCACAATCCTTTGCGATTGGCCGAGATGCTCGTCGAAGCCGAGAGGCGTCGGCCGAACGGCGACGAGTGACTAGCTCAGCCTGTCCAGCAGCGGCTTCAGCCGGTCGCCGTAGCGCTTCCACAGGTCGACGGAGCCCTGATACATCGGCTGGCGCACCTGCGCCGCCGATGCCGTTCGCACCGCACGGTCGGTCTCGTGGAACGACAGCACCTTGTCGTCCCAGGGCAGGCCGAGATGGGCCATCAGCGCCCGCGTCTGCGCTTCCTGGTCGGCGACGAAATCCTCATAGCGCACATCGTGCACGACACCGGACAGCACCTTGTGCCAATGCGCCATGATGTCGGTGTAGAGGTTGTGGAAGTCGGCAAGCTCGGCGAGATCGTAGCCATAACGATGGCTGTCGCCGCGGAAATGCACCTTGAAGATCGAGAGACACGTGGCCGCCGCGTCGCGCGCGCAATGCACGATCTTCGCCTTCGGCAGCATCATATGCAGGAAGCCGACCAGCAGGAAGTTGCCCGGCATCTTGTCGGTGACATGACGGAAGCCCGGATAGCGGGTGTGCAGCATGTCGAGATAGGCCTGCCCGGCTTCGGCAAAAGCCGTGTCCGGCATGTCGGCGATTCCCGACGGAAAGCCGCCCGGCATGCTCATCGGGAACTGCTTGCCGACGACCGTCTTCAGGATGCTGAGCTCGCCGGCGCCAAACACCTGCGGATGGCTGGCGATGATCTGCTCGACCAGCGTCGTGCCGGAACGCGGCATGCCGACCACGAAAATCGGCGCGTCGTCGGAGATGTCGCTCGGCCGGTGCTTGTCGAAGAAGGCCTTGTCGAACACCGCCTTCATCGCCTCGAACTCATCGCGCGTCCTGGCCGGATCGTAGTCGATGCCCTTGCGGCGAATGGCGTTGCCCTCGGCGAAATAGTCGAAGGCGCGGCCGTAGTCCTTCAGATCGTCATTGGCCTTACCGAGGCCGAAGGAGAGCTGCATGCGCGCGAGGCTGTCCTGCGGCGCCTTGCTATGCTGGGCCTCCATGCCGGCAAGCTCGCCATCGCGCTCCGTCTGGCGCTTGACTTGCGTCAGCAAAAGCCAGGCCTTCGCCATCGCGGGAGCGATCGCCACCGCCTGGCGGGCAAGATCGGCAGCCTCGGAGAGCTTGCCCTTCTCCATCATGGCCACGCCAAGCCCGTAGAGCAGTTCCGCATCCTTGGGCCGGATCGACAGCGACTCGCGGAACAGGGCGATCGCGTCGTCCAGCCGCCCGGCTTCCTGCAGTGTTTCCGCAAGGCCGATACGGGCGCGGACATGGAACGGGTTGCGGCCGATGGTGCCGCGATAGATCTCCTCGGCCGCCTCGAACTGGCCGAGTTGTTTCAGCGACGAGCCGAGATTGTCGCGCGCGGCAAGCTGGTCCGGACGGATGTCCACCGCGCCGCGGAAGAAATCGACGGCGGCAGCGACACGACCGAGGTCGCGCATGACGGTCCCCATATTGTTGAGGAAGTCCGCATTCCTGGGCTGCAGCGTCACCGACTGCTCTATGAGGTCGAGCCCCTCCTCGCTTCGGCCGGTCTGATGCAGCAGCAATCCGAGGAAGTGCAGCGCTGCGGCGTGGTCCGGCTTCTGTCCCAGCACCTGCCGGTAAAGCGACTCGGCTTCCTGCCGGCGCCCGGCCTGATGCAGTTGCAGCGCTCTCTGCGCATAAGGATCGAGCGGGCTTGCCGAACCGGCTTTGCCACTCGCGCCCGCCGCTCTTCTCTGATCTCTGTTAATGGGAAACCTGCCGTGTTTGTCCGCCCGCCGAACTAAGCCATGCGGGCCGGAGATTCAAGACTGGCCTGACGTATGAGCCTGCACGGCACGCCGATCCTCGTCGTTCCGACATCGGTTGCAACTCCAGTTTGCACGTTTGGCGCCGCGGAAAATCAAAGCGCCAGGAGGGCTATACTGACCTATGCTTGAGCGTGCGCTGACCCCAGATATGAGGTCTATTCGAGAGGCAGCGTCAGGCGTGCCGGGGGCCGCCCGCGAAGGTTGTCTTGCCACTATCACGTTTCCGTGTAATAAATTTCGTGTTCGGGCATTTGCGACCCGGAGAGCGGCACGTTTTGGACGACCTTTCCCCGATAGTGTGAATCTCTGACGGCCCCGTATTTCGGCGGGGGGTTTGACCATGCGCAAATGCATGACTGCCGAAGCAACCACCAGGACTTGCCCAAGGCGCAAGGCAGCGGGCAGACCACAACACTGATACGGGTGAAGGAGTTTCCCCAATGGCCCAGACCGGCACCGTAAAGTTCTTCAACGCCACCAAAGGCTTCGGCTTCATCACGCCCGACGGCGGCGCCAAGGACGTGTTCGTCCACATCTCGGCGATCGAGGCTTCGGGTTTGCGCACCCTCGTCGATGGCCAGAAGGTCACCTTCGACGTCGAGCCGGACCGCATGGGCAAGGGCCCGAAGGCGGTCAATCTGCGCGCTGCCTGATTGTCCGCCGGCCCGCGATCAAGGGCCCGGCACGATCGTGAACCGGCTTCAGTGCCGGGCTGAATTTCGAAGGCGCGGCGGTTCCGTCGCGCCTTTTTCGCGGCCGCAAAATCCCGCCCGAGGGAGCGAAAACTTTCTCTTGCCGATAGCGCTAAAATAAAGGACAAATTTCCTCTCGGGCATTTGCCGGCCCGAGACTGACTTGATGGGATCAAAGGAGTTTCCCATGCCGCAGACCGGCACCGTCAAATTCTTCAACCATGCCAAAGGCTTCGGCTTCATCACGCCGGATGATGGCGCGAAGGATGTCTTCGTCCACATTTCGGCTGTGCAGGCGTCGGGTCTTCCCGGTCTTGAGGATGGGCAGAAAGTGACATTCGACACCGAGCCGGACAAGCGCGGCAAGGGTCCGAAGGCCGTCAATCTGTCGATCAGCTAACCCGGCTCAGGACAGATCGGACGGAGGTTGATGAGGCGGGTACGCTCTCGCCCGGGTAAGATTTTGCCCAAGCCGCGAAGTTGTCCAGCCGAATTCCGTTCAGCCTCCGTTCAGCCACGGTCTTCTATTAATCTTTGCTAAAGCCGGTCCGCATCCCCGAACATACCCGGGCCGGCGCGAAGGAGACCGAAAATGAACCGAATTCTCAAGACCGCCATTTTGACCGCGGGCATTGCCGCAACCACCTTGGCCACCTTCTCCGCGGCCAATGCGGATGACTGGCGTTGGCATCGTCACCACCATGGTGATGCGCTCGCGGCCGGCGTCGTCGGCCTGGCGGCAGGCGCCTTGATCGGCAGCGCGCTCAGCAATCCCGGGCCGAGATATTATGATCCAGCCTATGATGATGGCTATTATGTCGACCCGCCGGTCCGCCGCTACTATGCGCCGCGCGTGGTCTATGCCGACCGCTATGCCGAACCGTGGACCCGTGCCTGGTACGAGTATTGCTCGGACCGTTACCGCACCTTCAATTCGCGCACCGGTACCTTTACCGGCAATGACGGCGAGCAGCATTTCTGCGTCGCCAACTAAACATTTAAGTTCCCTGCCCCAGCAAAGGCGCCGCCATTGAGCGGCGCTTTTCTTTGCCGGTTACGCAGATCAGATGAGAAACGGATTGGTCCGTCGCTCCTCACCGAAGCGGCCGCCCGGCCCGTGGCCGCAGATGAAGCCGATATCGTCGCCGAGCGGCAGCAGCTTGTCCTTGATCGAGGCGATCAGCGCGGCGTGATCGCCGCCCGGCAGATCGGTGCGGCCGATCGAGCCGCTGAACAGCACGTCGCCGACATGGGCGAACCTAGCCACGCGGTTGTAATAGACGACATGGCCGGGCGCATGGCCCGGGCAGTGCAGCACCTCGAACACATGCTCGCCGAACGACACCATGTCGCCTTCGCTGAGGAAACGGTCCGGCACGCAGTTGCGCACCGGGTCGGTAAGGCCGAAGCGCCTGGCCTGGTTTTCGAGATTGGCAAGCAGCGGCCGGTCGGCCTCGTGCGGTCCGATGATGTCGAGGCCGAGCGCATCCTTCAGGTCCATCGCGCCGCCGGCGTGATCGATATGGCCATGTGTGATCCAGATCGCCCCGGCGGTGATGGCATTGTCCTTGAGCACCGCCAGTATCTTGTCGACATCGCCGCCGGGATCGACGACGACGCCGGCCTTGTCGTCCATGTCGAACAGGATGGTGCAATTCTGCTGGAAGGGCGTGACCGGCACTATGCCGGCGTTGAGCTGACCCATGGCTTTCCTTTCCAAGTCTGGCTGGAGCGCCTCAGCTCTGCACAGAATCGCTGAGCCGCTCTAAGTGTTTGTTTTTGCACAATTCCGGACGGAAACCGCTACGCACCATTCCTGGAATTCTCTAGTGAAAACAAACAGGGGCGGCTCGAAAACCGCCCCGTTGCGTCAGAACCTGCGACTGTTTCTATTCTGCGGCGATCGCGTGCTTTGGTTGCACGGCAGCGGAATAGTCGTTCATCAATGTCTTGGCGATCTCGCCGACCTCGAATCGGTATGGGCCGATTTCGGAGACCGGAGTGACTTCGGCAGCAGTGCCGGTGAGGAAGCACTGCTCAAAACCCTCGAGTTCGTCCGGCATGATCGCGCGTTCGATCACTTCCACACCCCGGTCCTTGGCAAGCCCGATCACCGTGCGGCGGGTGATGCCGTCAAGGAAGCAGTCGGGCGTCGGCGTGTGTATCTTGCCGTCCTTGACGAAGAAGATGTTGGCGCCCGTCGCTTCCGCGACCTGGCCGCGCCAGTCGAGCATCATGGCGTCGGCATAGCCCTTGGCTTCCGCCGCATGCTTGGACAGGGTGCAGATCATGTAGAGGCCGGCGGCCTTCGACTTGGAGGGCGCGGTGCGCGGATCGGGCCGGCGCCATTCGGCGATGTCGAGACGGATGCCCTTGAGCTTCTGCGCCGGATCGAAATAGCTCGGCCACTGCCAGATGGCGATGGCGCAGTTGATGCGGTTGTTCTGCGCCGAGACGCCCATCTGCTCGCTGCCGCGCCAGGCGATCGGGCGCACATAGGCGTCCTGGAAACCCTGCTTCTTCAGAAGCGTGCGGCAGGCCTCGTCGATCTCGGCCACCGAATAGGGAATCTTGAAGCCGAGCAGGCGCGCCGACTCGTGCAGCCGCTCATTGTGCTCGGTCAGCTTGAAGATCTGGCCGCCATAGGCGCGCTCGCCCTCGAAGACGGCGCTGGCATAATGCAGGCCATGGGTCAGCACGTGGATCTTGGCGTCGGTCCATTTGACGAACTCGCCGTTCATCCAGATAAAGCCGTCCAGTTGATCGAAGGGAACGGATGCCATGGGAACCTCCCGCGGGCGCGGCCCGCATATCATTGTGTCGTTCAGCGTTTCGTGTCAGCCGCGCGACGGCGTCTGGAACGTCAGCCGGTGCCCGCAAGCGTAGGCGGATAATCAAAGCATGGCAAACTCAGGAAGTTCCAGAAAAACGACTTCCGCTTGCCTTTTCGATCGCAATCCGCCGAAAAGCTTGTCAAAAATTACCATTACCGGGAAATTACGTCAACAGTGCTGACATAATTTCCGTTTCGCATGGAGAAGAGATGACGGATCGAAACCCCGCAGCCGGAAAACCGATCAGGACGGCGGTCACCGACGAGGACGGTATCGACTTCGCCATCATCGAGCTGTTCTTCTTCGCCTACCGCGATTTCACTTCCGATCCCGACCAGATCCTGGCCGATTACGGCTTCGGCCGCGCCCATCACCGCGTGCTGCATTTCGTCAACCGCAGGCCCGGCCTCACGGTTGCCGAGTTGCTGGACGTGCTGAAGATCACCAAGCAGAGCCTGGCGCGGGTGCTGAAGCAGTTGATCGACACCGACCATATCGTCCAGCTGCAGGGTCCGCGCGACCGCCGCCAGCGCGAGCTCTACCCCACCGCCAAGGGCCGCGCCCTGGCGCTAGCGCTCGCCCGGCCACAGTCGCGCCGCATCCGTGCTGCATTGGAGGATTCCGGTGCCGCCGAACGCGCTTCGATCGAAAGATTTCTGGAGGCGATGGTCAATCCGGAACTAAGAGCGCAGATCGACATTGTGCCTGCGCAGACATCGGGGAAAAACCATGGAGACCAGTGAGAAGGTAGATCATCCGGCGGCGCCCGACGATGATGCGCCGCATCTGCTGGTGGTCGACGACGATACCCGCATCCGCAACCTGCTCAAGCAGTATCTGTCAGAGAATGGCTTTCGCGTCACCGTCGCCGGCAATTCCAGCGAGGCCCGGCGCAAGCTCGCAGGGCTCGATTTCGACCTGCTCGTGCTGGACGTGATGATGCCCGGCGAGACCGGCGTCGACCTCACCAAGGCGTTGCGGGCCGAGAAGAACGTGCCGATCCTGATGCTGACGGCGCTCTCGGAGACCGACAGCCGCATCACCGGGCTAGAGGCCGGCGCCGACGACTATCTGCCGAAACCTTTCGATCCGCGCGAATTGATCCTGCGCATCAACAACATACTGCGCCGCGGCGGCCCGACGGCGACGCCCAAGGTCGAGCAGCTGGTGTTTGGCCCCTATACATTCCAGATCGCCAAGCGCGAGTTGAAGCGCGGCGGCGAGGCGCTGAAGCTGACCGACCGCGAACAGGAGATCCTGGCCATCTTCGCGGCGCGCGCCGGGGAGACCATACCGCGCCACGAACTCGTCGGCGACGAATCGGACGTCGGCGAGCGCACGATCGATGTCCAGATCAACCGGCTGCGCCGCAAGATCGAGCGCGATCCGTCCAACCCGGTCTGGCTGCAGACCGTGCGCGGTATTGGGTATCGGCTCAGCGTGGAATAACATGCTCATCGACGGCCTTTGGTGAACGGCCATCGACGAGCGGAAGGGCGAATGGCGACCACGCAACTGGAACAGCCCGAAGGCGGCGGCCACGGCGAACTCGCGATGCGCACGCTAAGAGCGATGCCGCGCGCCTGGAACCGGTTCTGGCGCCTGGTCGCGCTCTACATGCCGAAGCGGCTCTATGCTCGCTCGCTGATCATCGTCATCGCCCCGATGATCCTGTTGCAGTCGGTGGTCGCCTTCGTCTTCATGGAACGCCATTGGCAGACGGTCACCCAGCGCCTGTCGCAGGCGACCGTGCGTGACATCGCCGCCATCATCGACATGATGGAGACCTATCCGCACGACGCCGACTACGCCAACATCATCCGCATCGCTCAGGATCGCATGCAGCTGAAAGTGGATCTGCTGCCGCCCGATCCGCTGCCGCCGCCCGGCCCAAAACCGTTCTTCTCGATCCTCGACGAGGCCCTGTCGTCGGAGATCACTAGGCAGATCAACCGACCCTTCTGGATCGACACGGTCGGCAATTCTAACATCGTCGAAGTCCGCGTGCAGTTGGAAGGCAAAGTCCTGCGCGTCTTCGTGCGCCGCAGCCAGGCCTACGCCTCGAATACCCATATCTTCCTGATCTGGATGGTCGGCACCTCGCTGGTGCTGCTGATGATCGCCATTCCCTTCCTGCGCAATCAGATCCGGCCGATCCTCACGCTCGCCGAGGCTGCCGAGAGCTTCGGCAAAGGGCGGCCGATGCCGCGCGATTTTCGTCCGCGCGGCGCCGAGGAGGTGCGCCGTGCCGGCTTTGCCTTCATCCAGATGCGCGAGCGCATCGAGCGCCAGATCGAGCAGCGCACGGCGATGCTCACTGGCGTCAGCCACGACCTCAGGACCATCCTCACCCGCTTCAAGCTGCAGCTGGCGCTGGCCGGCGGCAAGGCCGAAACCAAGGCCGCGCTCAACCAGGACATCGACGACATGCAGTCGATGCTGGAGGGCTATCTCGCCTTCGCCCGCGGTGAGGCTACGGAAGACGCCGGCCGCTTCGACCTGCAAGCCTATTTCCAGAAGCTCGGGGAAGAAGCTTTGCTGCGCAGATGCAAGCTGTCGACAACGCTTGTCGGCGATCCGACCGTGCATGTGCGGCCCAACGCCTTTGCCCGGCTGCTCTCGAATGTGATCGGCAACGCCTTCCGCTACGCCAAGACCGTCGAAGTCGATGCCAATCACGGTCGCGGCTCGCTGACGGTCACCATCGACGACGACGGTCCGGGCATTGCGCCCGAAAAGCGCGAGGAGGTGTTCAAGCCGTTCCTCAGGCTCGACGAGGCGCGCAACCTCGATGCCAGCGGCACCGGCCTCGGCCTGTCGATTGCCCGCGACATCGCCCGCAGCCATGGCGGCGACATCAGCCTCGAAGACAGCCCGCTCGGCGGCTTGCGCGCCGTGATCAAGGTGCCCGCGTAAGTCGGGGCAAGGACGGGAGTCATCCGCCCGTCATGAAACCATGGTCAAGAGCGCGCATGAAGCGCGCGACCCAGATCGATTCGGCCCTGCCGCCAGGCTTCGATCCCGTGCCCGCCCGGGTGCGCTGGAGCGAAGCGCAAGCTGCTGCCTGGTCGCCGCTCCGCCATCACAAGGGCTGGGCTAAAAATCTTTCCAGCGAAGGGCAGCCATGCGCATCCTGATGGTCACCGACGCCTGGCGGCCGCAGGTCAATGGCGTCGTGCACACGCTGGAACGGCTGACCGAGACACTGAAAACTTTCGACGTCCAGGTCGACTTCCTGACGCCGAACACTTTCCGCACCTTGCCGCTGCCGACCTATCCGGACATCCGCCTGGCGCTTACCACGCCAAGCCGCGTGGCGCAGCTGATCGATGCGCGCAAGGCCGACCATATCCACATCGTTACCGAAGGTCCGCTCGGCATCATGGCGCGCCGTTATTGCCGCAGGGCCGGCCGCCCCTTCACCACCAGCTATCACACGCGCTTCCCCGAATATCTCAGCGCCCGCCTGCCGGTGCCGGAGCGTTGGACCTACAACTGGCTGCGCGACTTCCACAATTCCGGACACGGCACGCTTGTCGCCACGCGGTCGCTGGCGGACGATCTGGCCGCGCGCGGCTTCGACAAGCTGAGGCCTTGGACGCGCGGCGTCGACACCGAGCATTTCCGGCCGGAAAAGCACAAGCAGACGAGCTTTCCCCGTCCGGTCTTCCTTTGCGTCGGTCGCGTCGCGATCGAGAAGAACCTGAGCGCCTTCCTCGACCTCGACCTGCCCGGCAGCAAGGTGGTGGTCGGCGAGGGACCGGAATTGGCGAAGCTCAAGGCACGCTATCCGAACGCGCATTTTCTCGGCCATCGCCCGAACGACGAACTGGCGGAAATTTACGCATCGGCCGACGTGTTCGTCTTTCCGAGCCGCACCGACACGTTCGGCAACGTCATCATCGAGGCTTTAGCCAGCGGCACGCCGGTGGCCGCCTACCCGGTGACCGGTCCGATCGACATCGTCGGCGACGGCATCGGCGGGGCCGTGTCCGAGGACCTAGGCGAGGCCGCGCTCAAGGCGCTCCAGGTCGACCGCGCCGAGGCGCGCCAGCGCGCTCTGCGCTACAGCTGGAAGGCCTGCGCCGAAATGTTTCTCGACGTCGTCGAGGAAGCGCTGGGAAAGACGCGCAAGCTCGCGGCGTGAACGCCTTGGCGTATAGGATGCGTTGAGATTCAGGTCAGGCCGAGCTGAGAATGGTGGGCTCCGAGAACCGGAGCGGAGCGTCGTCTTTGGATATGTGAGCACCGGAAGCGCAGGAGACTGCCGTTCGCAAGCCGCCCTCACCTCAATATCAATGCATCCTAAAACAGCCGCCCGCCGTCCGGCACCCTGCGCTCGATGGCGCCGAGCACCACGGCGCCCTCCTCGTCGGGAAAGCCCAGCGTCAGCACTTCGGACATGAAAGGGCCTATCTGGCGCGGCGGGAAGTTGACCACGGCAAAGACCTGCCGGCCGATCAGTGTCTCCGGCGCATAGTATTTGGTGATCTGCGCCGAAGATTTCTTCACGCCGATCACCGGGCCGAAGTCGATCTTCAGCTTGAATGCCGGCTTGCGCGCCTCGGGGAAAGGCTCGGCTTCGATGATCGTGCCGGCGCGGATATCGACACGGTCGAAATCGGCAAAGCTGATCTCGGGCTTGCGCGCGCCACTTGAACTCATTGCAAATCCCGGCGGCGTTCAGGCAGTTCCATGCGTTTCGAACAGCACGCTGGACAGCGCGTCCTTGGCCGACGTGCCGGACCAGACGACGAACTGGAAGGCCTGGAAATAGCATTCGCAGGCTTCGAGCGCCGACGACAGCAACACCTCGACCTGCTGGCTCGACGGCTCGACCCCGCCGGCCAGCAGCAGCGACTGCCGGAACATGATGGCGCCTTCCTGCTCCCAGAGGTCGAAATGGCCGAACAGCATCTGCTCGTTGATCAGCGACAGGAGCCGCATCACTTCGAGCGTGCGCATCTCCGGCACCTTGATGTCGAAGGCGCAGGCCAGATGCAGCGCCTCAAAATCCTCCATCCACGAGAAGGAGACGTGATAATCGGTCCAGCTGCCTGCCACCGAAATCGAGATCTCGTCGTCGCCGGCGCGCTCGAAAGCCCAGTCGTTGTTGTGCGCCACCTGCTCGATCACATCCACCGGGTGGATTTCGCGGGAGAATTCGAGTTCGAGGAGTTCCATGAATGCTTCCTGTGTTCAGGGGAGCGCCACACGCTCCGCGGGGCACACACGACGAACAATCCTGTCCAGAACTCGGACGGCCGGGGCTTTCACAGACCCCAACCGGACCCCACCGCCCGGCGCATGACCCAGCTTCGAATCATGCAACAAATTCAGTCTATTGATCGGGAGTCGCGTGAACAGCCCAATTTTTCGCACTGCGTCATTCGCATGTGGAAAGGCGCTGTCACAAAGATTCATGCAATGCCGGTAAGCGATTCACGGCAAAGCGATTTTTCGGATCGCGCTTTGTGGAAAAGTTTACGATTATTTTTTCGTTTTGGGCTTCGCCGCCGCCGTAGGTGCGGCCTGTCCCGTCAATTCGGCGAGCTTTGCCTCCAGCGCCTCGATGCGCGCCGCAAGCAGGATGTTGTCTTCCCTGGCCTTGACGGCCATCTCGCGCGCGGCCTCGAACTCCTCGCGCTGCACCACATCCATTGAGTTGAGGATGCGCTCCGCCTGGCCCCGGAAGGCCGTCTCCACCTCGCGCCGCACGCCCTGGGCGGCGCCCGCGGCATCGGTCATCAGCTTGGCGAATTCATCGAGAATGCGGTTCGGTCCGTTCGACATGGCAGATCCTCGCTTGCTGAGTTTGACGTAGTGGCGAGCGGCGCCGAATGCAAGCGAAGCCTGCCTTGACCCCGCCAAAAGCCTGCCGCATGGTCCGCGCCGATCGATCACCCACCGGGAGACCAGTTTGAGCGAATACTTCCTGCTGCCGCTGGCCTCCCTGCCCTTCCCAAACATCGATCCGGTGATCGTCCATGTCGGACCGCTGGCGGTGCATTGGTATGGCGTCGGCTACATCGTCGGCATCCTGTTTGCCTGGTGGTACGCCAAGCGGCTTGTCACCAATCCGCGGCTTTGGCCGGATGGCAAGCTGCCGATGAAGGCGGAAGATCTTGACGACTTCATCGTCTGGGCTGCGATCGGCGTGGTGCTCGGCGGGCGCACCGGCTATGTGCTCTTCTACGACTTGCCGCGCTACATCGCGCATCCGCTCGACATCTTCGCGGTCTGGCAGGGCGGCATGTCTTTTCACGGTGGGTTGCTCGGCGTGATCCTCGCCATGACGCTGTTTTCGCTCAGGCGCGGCATTCACACCTGGACGCTGTTCGACGTCGTCTCGGCCGGGGTGCCGGTTGGCCTCGGCCTCGTACGCCTCGCCAATTTCGTCAATTCCGAGCTCTGGGGCCGGCCGACGGACGTGCCCTGGGCGATCGAATTTCCCAATGGCGGCCCGTTCACTCGTCATCCGAGCCAGATCTACGAGGCATTGCTGGAGGGCCTCATATTGTTTCTGGTGCTGCGTTTCCTCACCCATTCGCGGCTCAAGCTGAAGACGCCGCGCTTTGTCGGCGGCGCTTTCATCTGCGGCTACGGCCTGTCGCGCATCTTCGTCGAGTTCTTCCGCGAGCCGGATCAGCAGCTCGGCTATCTGCTCGGCACCAACTGGCTGACCATGGGCATGATCCTCTCCACGCCGATGGTGCTCGCCGGTATCTGGGCCATGGCAACCGCAAAGCCGGTGACGCAGCCGCAGGCGGCATGACCCGGCTGAAGGACCGCATCGTCGACCTGATCGGCGCGGTGGGGCCGATCCCGGTCAGCGAATACATGGCGCTCTGCCTGTTCGATCCCGAGCATGGCTACTACACGACGCGCGAGCCGTTCGGCGCCGCCGGTGACTTCATCACCGCGCCGGAGATCAGCCAGATGTTCGGCGAACTCGTCGCCGTCTGGCTTTACCAGTCCTGGCAACGCATCGGCCGGCCGCTGCCTGTCACCGTGGCCGAGATCGGGCCGGGGCGCGGCACGCTGATGAAGGACATGCTGCGCACCTTGCTGCGCCTCGATCCGGCTTTCGCCGGCGACGCCTCCTTTGCCATGGTCGAGACCAGCCCGCGCCTGACCAAGATCCAGCAGGCGACCCTTGCCGGCCAGCCGGTGAAGCTCGCCTGGCATGAATCCGTGGACGCGCTGCCCCGGCAGCCGCTGATCATCGTCGGCAACGAGCTGTTCGACGCCGTGTCGATCCGCCAGTTCGTTCGCACTGGAGCAGGCTGGCGCGAACGCCTGGTGGGCCTCGATGACGCCGACCGGTTGCATTTCTTCGCCGGTGCCGGCTCGGTCGACCCGTCGCTGCTGCCCGACGACGCTGTTGATGCGCCGGAAGGATCTATCGTCGAGATTGCCCCTGCCCGCGCGGCGCTTATGTCGGCGATTGCCGAACGGATCGCGGTCCAGAGCGGCGCCGGGCTGTTCATCGACTATGGCTATTTGCGACCGGGTGTCGGCGACACCTTGCAGGCCTTGCGCAGACACGATCACGAAGATGTGCTGGCCAATCCGGGCGAGGCCGACCTCACCGCCCACGTCGATTTTGCCGCCCTTGCCGCCACCGCGCAAACACACGGCCTCGCGGCACAGTTGGCGACGCAGGGTGACTTCCTGCTCGGCATGGGCCTGCTCGAGCGTGCCGGCGCGCTCGGCGCCGGTGCGGACAGCAAGACCCGGCAGACCATCTCCGATGCCGTCGAACGCCTCGCCGGCCCCGACGCCATGGGCAAGCTTTTCAAGGTCCTGACGATCCTCCCGGCGGTGGAGGCCGGCTGACATCGGCCCCAAACCCATACAGGCTGGTCCGGCCACTTGCCGGAACTTCGCCTTGACGAAATGGCCGCCAGAGACAACAAACCCATCCATGCTGAATCAGACGAAACCAGATCCAGTAAGGTCGCCTCATCTGGACGAGGTGAAGGCGAAAGGCATCCGCCACGGTTACTTCACCCGCATCGGCGGCGTTTCAAGAGGCATCTACCGTGGCCTCAACATCGGCATGGGGTCGAACGATGACCAGGCGCTGGTTGCGGAGAACCGCCGCCGCGTCGCCGAATGGATGGGTGTCTCGGTCGACCATCTCTTGACTGCGCATCAGGTCCACTCCCCGGACGCCGTCATCGCCCGGGAGCCTTTCGCAGGCCCGCGCCCCACGGCCGACGCCGTCGTCACCGATCGGCCCGGCATCGCGGTCGGCGCCTCGACCGCGGATTGCGGGCCGGTGCTGTTCGCCGATGCCGAGGCCCGCGTCATCGGCGCAGCACACGCCGGATGGAAAGGCGCCTTCACAGGCGTGC
The DNA here is from genome assembly GCF_004791945.1 of Mesorhizobium sp. M3A.F.Ca.ET.175.01.1.1. Lineage (NCBI taxonomy): Bacteria > Pseudomonadati > Pseudomonadota > Alphaproteobacteria > Hyphomicrobiales > Phyllobacteriaceae > Mesorhizobium > Mesorhizobium sp. M3A.F.Ca.ET.175.01.1.1. The sequence continues at coordinate 118,067 of NZ_SRTP01000013.1, forward strand.
TCGAAAACACCATTGCGGCGATGGAGGGCTTGGGCGCCCGCCGCGACCGCATCGTCGCTGTTCTCGGCCCCTCTATCGGACCCGAGAACTATGAAGTCGGACCGGAATTCGTCGCCCGCTTCGCTGAGGCCGACGCCGCCAACCACAGCTATTTCAGGCCGTCGGCCAATGCGGGCCGCTCGATGTTCGATCTCAACCGATATACGGTCGATCGGCTGCGCAAGGCCGGCGTGATCGCTGAAGGGCTCGGTCGCTGCACTTACGCGGAGGAAGACCTTTTTTATTCTTACCGGCGCACCACCCACCGCGGGGAAGCGGATTACGGGCGGCAGGTATCGGCAATCGTTTTGGAGAAAGAGTAATGGCGCTGCATTTCGAACGTTCGGAATTCGACGCGCGGCGCGACCGCCTGCTGATCGAGATGGCCGAAAAGAAGCTCGACGCCGTGCTGCTGTTCGCCCAGGAGAGCATGTATTGGCTGACCGGCTACGACACGTTCGGCTTCTGCTTCTTCCAGTGTCTGGTGGTGAAGGCTGACGGCTCGATGGTGTTGCTCACCCGCTCCGCCGATCTCAGGCAGGCGCGCCAGACCTCGATCATCGACAACATCACACTGTGGACCGATCGAGACGGTGCAAACCCGGCGATCGACCTGCGCAACCTGCTCAACGACCTCGATTTGCTGGGGGCCCGCATCGGCGTCGAATATGATACGCACGGGCTCACCGCTTACAATGGCCGCCGCCTCGACGAGCAGTTGCAGACCTTCGGGCAGATCGCCGATGCGTCCGGCATCGTGGGCCGGCTGCGACTGTTCAAGAGCCCGGCCGAAATCGCCAAGGCGGAGAAGGCGGCAGGTCTTTCCGACGACGCCCTCGATGCCGCCTTGCCGCTGATCAAGCAGGGGGGCGACGAAGCGCTGATCCTCGCCGCCATGCAAGGCGCGATCTTTGCCGGCGGCGGCGACTACCCGGCCAACGAGTTCATCATCGGCTCCGGCATCGATGCCCTGCTTTGCCGCTACAAGTCCGGACGCCGCAAGCTGAACAAGAACGATCAGCTGACGCTGGAGTGGGCGGGCGTCTTCCACCACTATCACGCTCCTATGATGCGCACGGTGCTGACCGGCAAAGCCTCGAAGCGCCACCAGGAACTGTTCGATGCCGCCCGCGCCGCCATTCTCGCCGTCGAGAAGGCGATGACGCCCGGCAACACTTTCGGCGACGTCTTCGACGCGCATGCCCGCACGCTCGAGGCGCACAATCTCACCAAGCACCGCCTGAACGCCTGCGGCTATTCGGTCGGCGCCCGCTTCACCCCGTCCTGGATGGACATGCCGATGTTCTACCAGGGCAATCCCGAACCGATCGCGCCCAACATGACGCTGTTCGCTCACATGATCATCATGGACTCAGAAACCGAGACCGCGATGACGCTCGGCCGCACCTATCTCACCACGGAATCGGCGCCGAAGCCGCTCTCGCGCCATGATCTCGACTTGATCGTGCAGTGAATCCATAATGATGGGCTCACGCGGGGGCGTTCGCCAGCAGGGAGTTTTCAGGCAAATGAGACGATCGCAGGTGACGACCGTGTCATTGCTTGCGGCGCTGGCGCTTACCGCTTGCACCAATGCCAAGGACGTGCTGGAGCCGTCCGCCATCACACCGCCGGCGAGCTCCGCCCAATCCGTGCCCGCCGCCCAAGGCGCATCGGCCGCCACATCGCCGACGACGAGCTCGCCGGCTCCGGCACCGGCAGCTTCGGCACCCGCCACGCCGGCTCAGACTGCCGCCCTGGCCAAGACCCGGCTCCAGGTTGCCCCGATCGTCGGCGCCTCGGTGGAGGCCGCAGCCCCGCTGACGGCGGAACTGCAGACGCGTGCCAAGCAGCGTGGCGTGACGCTGGTCGGCAGCACCGACCAGACGGCAACGCATGTGCTGAAAGGCTATTTTTCCACCATGACCGAAGGCAAGGACACCACGGTCATCTATGTCTGGGACATCTACGACCCGTCCGGCAACCGGCTGCATCGCATCAATGGCCAGCAAAAGTCGGCTTCGGCGGGCAGTGGCGAAGGCTGGCCGGCGGTCGCGCCCGCGACCATGCAGGCCATCGCCGACCAGACGATCGACCAGTTCGCTGCTTGGCTTGGCACCGGCGGCGCCGGCTGAGCAACGGTTCCAGGAAAGTGCGCAACGGCATTTCGTTCGCAACTGCATCAAAGCAGAGAGGCGGAGCGTTCAGAGATTCTGCCGGGCGCCGAACCGGTCCCGCGGACCTGTTGCCGGCTTGCGATGCTCTCGGCCTTTGATGCAGCCGGCTGAAGGATTCCCAATTACGAGGCTTGCAATACCGGCGCGGGCCGCTAAAAGCCCGCATCAAAGGCTCACGAGAGTCTGTCAGGTCTCTCCATCCTTCACCAGGAACGGTGCATGAAGCTTTTCGCGGGCAATTCCAACAGGGTGCTGGCCGAAGCGGTCGCTCGCTATCTCAACATCCCGCTGGGGAAAGCGAGCGTCAGACGCTTCGCCGATCAGGAGATCTTCGTCGAGATCCAGGAGAATGTCCGCGGCGAGGATGTCTTCATCTTGCAGTCGACTTCTTATCCGACCAACGATCATCTGATGGAACTGCTCATCATGATCGACGCCTTCATGCGCTCTTCGGCCCGGCGCATCACGGCTGTCATTCCCTATTTTGGATATGCCAGGCAGGATCGCCGCGCCTCCGGCCGCACGCCGATCTCGGCCAAGCTGGTCGCCAACATGATCACGCGCGCCGGGGTCGACCGCGTCCTGACGCTCGATCTCCACGCCGGCCAGATCCAGGGCTTCTTCGACATCCCGACCGACAATCTGTTCTCGGTGCCGGTCATGGCGCGAGACGTGAAGGCCAAATACAAGCAGCTCGCCAATGTCGTCGTCGTCTCGCCCGACATCGGCGGCGTGGTCAGGGCGCGCGCGCTGGCCAAGCGCTTCGATGCGCAATTGGCGATCGTCGACAAGCGTCGCGAACGCCCAGGCGAATCCGAGGTCATGAACATCATCGGCGCCGTTGCGGGCAAGGACTGCCTGCTGATCGACGACATCGTCGATTCCGGCGGCACGCTCTGCAACGCCGCTGACGCGCTGCTTGCCAACGGCGCCACCAGCGTCACCGCCTATATCACCCATGGCGTGCTCTCGGGCGGCGCGGTCGCCCGCATTGCTGGCTCGAAGCTGCAGGAACTGGTGATCACCGACTCCATCCAGCCGACCCAAGCCGTGCTCGACGCCCCCAACATCCGCGTCATCTCGATCGCCGACCTGATGGGCGAGGCGATCTCGCGCACGGCAACCGAAGAATCGGTGTCGAGCCTGTTCGACTAAAGCGCGTCGCGCTGAACAGATTCGAAAGGCGACGCACTTTAAGTTTTTTTTATTTGATGCATGTCGTTGCCCCAGAACCGCTGCACCCTTATGGGTGACATGCATTAGACCGCCCCAGCTTCCGACCTTGCAGGGCCGCTGGGCCGCTTGTGTCCCTCGCTCGGTTCGCGCGCGCCCCGCATATAGCCGCGGGGTGAGGTTCCAAGCATGCGCTTGAACATGGTGATGAAGGCCGGCACGCTGTCATAGCCGAGATCGAGCGCCACCCTGGTGATCGGCTCGCCGTCGGCAAGCCTGGGCAGCGCTGCGAACAGGCAGGCCTGCTGGCGCCAGGTCGACAGCGGCAGGCCGGTCTGGCGGTGGAAAGCGCGGGTGAAGGAGCGCCGGCTCATGCCTGCGGCATTCGCCCATTCGTCGATCGTCGCATGCGGCGACGGGGCAGCCACAAAGCGCCGGCAGAGTGCGGCCAGCCTCGGATCCGACGGGAACGGCAGGCCGAGCGGCCGTTCCGGCAGGTTGGGGATCTCATGCAGCAAAAGCCCCATGATCAGCCCGCCGCGGCCTTCCAGTTCGGCGCCCTGCGGCAGCTTTTCCGATTCCACGATCAGGCTGTGCATCAATTCGGTGATGCCGACGACACGCAAGCCCTCCGGCAGCCCGGCAATGGCCCCGGGCGTGACATAGACCGAACGCATCGAGACATCGCCCAGCATCTCGACGGAATGCTCGATGCCTGCGGGGATCCACATCGCATGGTCTGGCGGCACCATCCACCGCCCGTGCTTTGTCGTCACCAGCACGACGCCTACCAGCGCATGCAGCAACTGGCTGCGGCTATGGCGGTGCAGGGGTACATGATAGCCGTCGGGATACTCGTTCGGAAGCGCTACCGCAGGCGCGACGACTTCCTCCAGCCACTGCCAGCGCGTTTGATGCAGCCGGCCAAGCTCGGCCGCATCGCCCCTGAATATCTCCCTGCCGTGCGGCATGGTTGTGGCCCACTCGCGAAACAATTGGACCAAACCACGAAAGAAGTCGCCATTCAAGCAGAATATAAGGCACCCAGCCTATACGGCTGGCCGCGGTTTGCCGCCAGAAGTCCACGGAGCATTGCCTTGACCGATACGACCGCCACCACCGTCGCGACGCCAGCGACGGCAACCAACATCTCGGCGCAGGCGACGGCATTCACCGTCATCCTTGCGGTGAGCTTCTGCCACTGCATAAACGATATCATGCAGTCGCTGTTGGCGGCCATCTATCCGCTGCTCAAGGAAAACTACGGTCTCGATTTCTGGCAGATCGGTCTTTTGACCTTCACCTTCCAGGTGACGGCATCGCTGCTGCAGCCGCTGATCGGCATGATCACCGACAAGCGGCCGATGCCCTATTCGCTCCCCTACGGCATGGCTTCGTCGCTGATCGGCCTGGTCGTGCTCGCTTATGCCGGCCATTACTGGCTGCTCCTGATCGGCGCCTCGCTGATCGGTATCGGTTCGGCGATCTTCCATCCGGAATCCTCGCGCATCGCCCGCTTCGCCTCTGGCGGCCGCTTCGGCCTGGCGCAATCGCTGTTCCAGGTCGGCGGCAATTTCGGCCAGGCGATGGGCCCGCTGCTGGCAGCCTTCATCGTCGTGCCCTTCGGCCAGACCAGCATTTCCTGGTTCGCCATCGGCTCGCTGATCGGCATCATCGTGCTGTGGCAGGTCGGCGGCTGGTACAGCCGGCTGCGCGCCTCGATGGCCACCCGCAAGCAGCCTGTTCACGTCTCACCCTTCGCGCGCAAGAAGGTGATGGGCGCGCTCGCCGTGCTGACGCTGCTGGTGCTGACCAAGAACGCCTACATCGCCTCGATCTCCAGCTACTACACCTTCTACGCCATCCATAAGTTCGGCGTTTCGGTGCAGATGTCGCAGGTGATGCTGTTCCTGTTCCTCGGCGCCTCGGCGCTGGGCATCCTGCTCGGTGGCCCGTTTGGCGACCGCTACGGACAGAAGGCGATGATCTGGTTCTCGATCGTCGGCGTGCTGCCGTTCACCCTGGCGCTCCCCTACGCCAACTTCGAATGGACGATGGTGCTGACGGTGCTGATCGGTCTGATCCTGTCGTCGGCCTTCTCCAACATCGTCGTCTTCGCTCAGGAACTGGTCCCGGGCCGCGTCGGCATGATCGCCGGCATCTTCTTCGGTTTCGCCTTCGGCATGGGCGGCATCGCCGCGGCGGTGCTCGGCGTCATAGCCGACATGAAGGGCATCGACTTCGTCTACCAGCTCTGCTCCTACCTGCCCTTCCTCGGCCTGCTGACGGTCTTCCTGCCGAACATGAGGGAGGCGAAGAAGGCCTGACGTCCAGAATTGGAATTGTCGGGCCGGGCAGTCAGTCCGGCTCGGCCGCGCTCCTGACTGGTGGCAGCTCCGGCGCTTCCAGTCCGCCGAAAGGATCGCGCCAGGCATCGATCGCCTCGAGCCGCCGGTACCAGCGGCTGACAGACGGATAGTCATCGAGCGGCAGCCTGGCGACACTGTTGAAAGGCAGCAACGTCGCCATGCGAAAGTCTGCATAGGATACCGTCTCTCCAACCAGCCACACTTGTTGTGAAAGCGTATCCAGGAGTGCAGCGGCCGTGTGGAACCGCCTCAGTCCCTCCTCGACCAGCGCTTGGTCGATCGGGCCGAGCCGGTAGCGCTGCTTGGTGCCGCGCTCGAAATGCACCATGTCGCAGGCCCGGACAAAATTCTCCTTGCCCCAGCTCAGCCACCGGATCATGTCCGGTTCGTCGTCGCCGCTGCGCCAGAAATCCGAACGCGCGTCGCGCGAAAGCCGGCAGGCGATTGCGTCGGCTTCCCACAGGCTCCATCCCGGGCCGGCTAGTATGGGTATGGTCAGGTTTGGGTTGAGCGCGCGGTAATGCTCGGTTTGCCCGGGCGCCATGGGCGCGGCGAATTCGAACGCGATTTTCGCCTCGAGATGCCGCGCCACGGCAACGGCCAGGCGAGGATTGGGATTGCGGCTGAACAATAGTTTCATGTCGGTCCACACAGATCTTTCGGATGTCCGCCCCCCAGGACGATTGAAATCCGCCCAATGCTACATCCAATGCTTTCATCCGGAGAGGTGTCGCGCGACCGAGGTGGAACTTGTATGAAGCCGAAGCGTCGGCCATGCCCTGCCGGAAATTCTCATGAACGCCCAGCCAAGCTTCCGCGGCTTGCACCCTCGCCCGCCTTCCGCTATAGAGCCGCCACCCGCGTAGACACCCTTGGAGGCAACGCGGAGGAAGGCCGGCTAGGCCTGCATGATCCCCAAATCGGATTTTGGACCAGATCGTGCAAGGCCATGACGGCTTTCGACGTTTACGGCGGAGCATTGAGCTTGCCGCGGACGCTCCATAACACGCGAAAGGAAATGCCATGAGCCACGATACTTACGAGCTCAAGGCCGAAGCGCGCGAACAGGTCGGTAAGGGGTCCGCCCGTGCAGTTCGCCGCAACGGTAAAGTGCCTGCAGTCATTTACGGCGACAAGCAGCCTCCCCTGGCGATTGCGCTGAACTACAAGGACGTCTTCTACAAGATCCACGGCGGCGGGTTCCTGACCACGATCGCCACGATCGATGTCGACGGCAAGAAGATCCAGGTCCTGCCGAAGGACTTCCAGCTCGATCCAGTCAAGGACTTCCCGGTCCATGTCGACTTCCTGCGCATCGGCAAGGACACCGAGGTCAATGTCGACGTTCCCGTTCACTTCATCAACGAGGAGAAGTCGCCCGGCATCAAGCGCGGCGGCGTGCTCAACATCGTTCGCCACGAAGTCGAGTTCCACTGCCCGGCCAATGCGATCCCGGAATTCATCACCGTCGATCTTACCGGCACCGACATCGGCGATTCGATCCACATCTCGGCGGTTACCCTGCCGGCCGGCGTCAAGCCGGTGATCTCCGACCGCGATTTCACCATCGCGACCATCGCCGGCTCCTCGGCGATGAAGCCGGAAGCGGCGGAGACCACCGAAGTGGCCGAGCCTGAAGCGGCGGCTGCTGCGGCCGAAGAGAAGTAAGCTCTTCCGCGCCCGGAGGCGACGATGCTTGTCTTTGCAGGCCTCGGCAATCCGGGCGCGAAATATGAGAACAACCGGCACAATGTCGGCTTCATGGCGGCGGACGCGATTGCCCGCCGCCATTCCTTTTCGCCCTGGTCGAAGAAATTCCAGGGCCTGATTTGCGAAGGCGTGCTCGGCGGCGAGAAGATCCTTCTGATCAAGCCGCAGACCTTCATGAACCTGTCCGGACAGTCGGTTGGCGAGGCACTGCGCTTCTACAAGCTCGGGCCTTCCGATCTGACCGTCTTCTACGACGAGATCGACCTCCCGGCCGGCAAGGTCAGGATCAAGGTTGGCGGCGGCTCCGGCGGCCATAACGGCATCCGCTCGCTCGACCAGCATGTCGGCAAGGATTTTCGCCGCGTGCGCATCGGCGTCGGCCATCCAGGCGTCAAGGAGATGGTGCATGGCCATGTGCTCGGCGACTTCGCCAAGGCCGATCGCGAATGGCTCGACGTCCTGCTCGACGCGATTGCCGACGATGCCGGATTGCTGGCCAAGGGCGACGACAGTTCCTTCATGAATCGCATCACGCTGGCGCTGCGCGAAAAGCTGGTGCCGACCGGCGACGACGACCGACCGCCGCCGAAGCCGCCGAAGGCCCAGAGCCACATCCGTCAGGCGCGCCAGCACCAGGCGCCGGCAAAGTTGCCTGAAAGCGGGCCGATGGCTGCGATGCTGAAGAAGCTGTTTGGCGGCAAAGACTGAGGCCGACCAGGGATCGCAGCGCAGGACTTGACGATCGTCGCCGCTTTCGCCCATAGCCCTCACCAAATCGAACTCCCGATAGGACCGAAAGAACATGGGTTTCAAATGTGGCATCGTTGGCTTGCCCAACGTCGGCAAGTCGACGCTGTTCAATGCGTTGACCAGGACGGCCGCCGCGCAGGCCGCCAACTATCCATTCTGCACGATCGAGCCGAACACCGGCGAGGTGGCGGTGCCCGATCCACGTCTGCAGAAGATCGCTGAGGTCGCCAAGTCCAAGGAGATCATCCCGACCCGCATCTCCTTCGTTGACATCGCCGGTCTGGTGCGTGGCGCCTCCAAGGGCGAAGGGTTGGGCAACCAGTTCCTGGCCAATATCCGGGAGGTCGACGCCATCGTGCATGTGCTGCGCTGCTTCGAGGATGACGACATCACCCATGTCGAGGGACGCATCGATCCGGTCGCCGACGCCGAGACCGTCGAGACCGAGCTGATGCTCGCCGATCTCGAAAGCCTCGAACGCCGCATCGTCCAGATCCGCAAGCGCGCTGCCGGCAAGGACAAGGAAGCAATGACGGTGCTGCCGCTCATGGAAGCCGCGCTCGAGCTGCTGCAGGGCGGCAAGCCGACCCGCATCCTGCTCGAGGGCATCGCGGCCGAGGACCTGCGCATCCTGCAGGGGCTCAACCTGCTCACCTCGCATCCGGTGCTTTATGTCTGCAACGTCGCCGAGGCCGATGCCGCGACCGGCAACGAGCACAGCAAGGCCGTGGAAAAGATGGCTGCCGCGCAGGGCGCCAGCACCGTGGTGATCTCGGCGGCGATCGAAGCCGAAGTCGCCCAGCTTTCCGACGAAGAGGAAATGGAATTCCTAGCCTCGCTCGGCCTCGATGAGCCGGGTCTCAACAAGGTGATCCGGGCCGGCTACGAGCTGTTGCAGCTCATCACCTACTTCACCGCCGGGCCGAAGGAGACGCGCGCCTGGACCGTGCACAAGGGCGCCAAGGCGCCACAGGCCGCCGGCGTCATCCACACCGATTTCGAGCGCGGCTTCATCCGTGCCCAGACGATCGCCTATAACGACTTCGTCACGCTGGGCGGCGAAGTCGCGGCCAAGGAAGCCGGCAAGGCGCGCGACGAAGGCAAGGAATATGTCGTCCAGGACGGCGACGTCATGCTCTTCAAGTTCAACACCTGATTTTGCCCGGCAATTGGCTGGTGGCTGCGCTCGGCTCCGCTCACCAGAAATCACTTGACCGAATTGCCTTGAGCCTTCATCCGGGATGCCCAACCTTGGGGATCACGCATTCCGGATTGTCGACATGACCCGAAAGACCTGGGCCTACGAGGATTTCGTCGAGGGCGCCACGCTCGACCTCGGCAGCAAGGATGTGAGTGCCGCCGAGATCATTGAATTCGCCAGCGAATTCGACGCCCAGCCGATGCATCTCGATGAGGAGGCCGGCAAGGCGAGCATCCTCGGTGGTCTTTCGGCTTCTGGGTGGCACACCTGCGCGATGTTCATGCGCATGCTGTGCGACGCCTTCCTTCTCGATTCGACCTCGCAGGGTTCGCCCGGGATCGAGCATGTGAAGTGGAAGAAGCCCGTCCTGGCCGGCGACCGGCTCACCGGCACAGTCACCGTGCTTTCCAAGCGCCAGTCGAAGTCCAGGCCGCAGCTCGGCCTGGTTGCCATGCGCAGCGAGCTCTTCAACCAGCGCGGCGAGAGTGTCTTCGAGCTCGAGAACACTGGCATGTTCCTCGCGCGTGATGCCGCACAGGGCCTGTCATGACTTTGGACGAGTTCTTCCTGATCGGCGAAACCGTCACGCTCGGCTCGCACAAGTTCGAGGCCGACGAGATCAAGGCCTTCGCCCGCAAGTACGACCCGCAGGCCTTTCATGTCGATGAGGAAGCCGCGCAGAAGAGCGTTCTCGGCGGGCTCTGCGCCTCCGGCTGGCACACCGCCGCCACCTGGATGAAATACAATCTGCAAAAGCGCATGGAGACCGAGGGCGTCCGCTGGACCGGCCCTGGACCGCAGCCGGAATTCGGCCCCTCGCCCGGCTTCCGCAACCTGAAATGGCTGAAACCGGTCTATGCCGGCGAGACAGTGACCTTCACGCGCACCGCGCTCGCCCATCGCCCGCTTGCCGCGCGCCCCGGCTGGAACCTGCTCACGCTGCGCTCGGAAGCGTTCGATTCGACAGGCGCCAAGGTGATCGAGTTCGACAGCGCTGTGTTGGTGAGGGTGAATGGTGAATGGTGAAGGGTGAATGGTGAATAGTAAGTAGTAAGTAGTAGCCACGGAGCTACTATTCACTATTCACTATTCACTATTCACTATTCACCATTCACCACCAATCAATGCCCCTCGAAGCCGATCAGCGTCCGGACCGGCACGCCGAGCGCTTCCAGCTTCCGGCGCCCGCCGAGATCCGGCAGGTCGATTACGAAGCAGGCGGCAACGATGTCGGCGCCGATCTGCCTGAGCAGCTTCACCGCCGCCTCCGCCGTACCCCCGGTGGCGATCAGATCGTCGACGAGGATGACCTTCTCACCCTCCGAGACGCCATCCTTGTGCATCTCCATCTCGTCGAGCCCATATTCGAGGCTGTAGGCGACGCGCACGGTCTCGTAAGGCAGCTTGCCCTTCTTGCGGATCGGCACGAAGCCCGCCGAAAGCTGGTGCGCCACCGCACCGCCGAGAATGAAGCCGCGCGCCTCGATGCCGGCGATCTTGTCGATCTTCAGCCCGGCGTAAGGATGCACCAGTTCGTCGATGGCGCGGCGGAAGGCGCGCGCATCGCCAAGCAAGGTCGTGATGTCCCGGAACAGGATGCCGGGCTTGGGATAGTCGGGGATGGTGCGGATCGCGGCAAGCAGCGTGTCTTCGAGCGACGATTTCATCAGGCGGCTCCCCGGCCCATGATCTGAGATTCGGGCAATGATCGTGAACGGACCGATCGTAGCCGCCCGCAAGGATGACGGCTACCGCCTACCGGAAAATTGTCTGGCAAATGATCAGATCGGCGTGCCGAGGCAGTTGAAAGACAAAGGGCGCCCTGCGGCGCCCTTCAAGATCTTGTGGGACTGGTCGCGGGCTCAGTGCGCCACGTCGGCCCACACCCGGCGCTTGGTGAGATAGACCAGCGCGCCGAACAGAACCAGGAAGATCAGCACGCGGAACCCGGTCTTCTTGCGGTCTTCCAGATGCGGCTCCGCGGCCCACATCAGGAACGCCGACACGTCGCGCGAATACTGGTCGATCGTCTGCGGCGAACCGTCGTCATAGGTCACCTGGCCGTCTGAGAGCGGCTTGGGCATCTTCAGCGACACGCCGGACAGGAAGTACGGATTGTAGTGCGTGCCTTCCGGGATCACCATGCCGGCCGGCGGCGTCTGGTCGTAGCCGGTGAGCAGCGAATGAATGTAGTCCGGACCGCCCTGGGCGTACTGGGTGAAGATGTCGAAGACGAAGCGCGGGAAGCCGCGCTCGACACCGCGCGCCTTGGCGAGCAGCGACATGTCGGGCGGAGCGGCGCCGCCATTGGCGGCGGCGGCTGCCTGCTCGTTCGGGAACGGCGCCGGGAAGTGATCCGACGGCTTGCCCGGGCGGTCGAACATGTCGCCGGCGTCATTGGGACCGTCATGGATCGTGTAGCTGGCGGCAAGCGACTTCACCTGCGCGTCGGAATAGCCGAGGTCCTCTAGCGTACGGAACGCCACAAGGTTCATCGAGTGGCAGGCCGAGCAGACTTCCTTGTAGACCTTCAGGCCGCGCTGCAGCTGGGCCTTGTCGTAGGTGCCGAAGGGACCCGCGAAGCTCCAGCCCATTTCCTTCGGTTCATTGATCGGGAAATGCGTCGGCGCGGCCGCGTTGTGTTCCTCCTCGGCGGCAAAGGTCCCTGCACCTGACATACAAGTACCCGCGACCACCAGGCCAAACAAAGCCAGCGAGGTGAGAATCTTCTTCATGCCAAATCCCCTCAGATTCTCAGCCTTTGGTTTCCGGCGCGGCCGTCGCGCCCGCCGGATGCCCGCTGCCGCCCTTTTTCTTTTCCAGCACCGCCTCGGTGATCGAGTTCGGCAGACGCCGCGGCGTCTCGATCAGGCCGAGCACCGGCATGATCACCAGGAAGAAGGTGAAGTAGAACAGCGTCGCCATCTGCGCCATGAACACATAGCTGCCCTCCGCCGGCTGCGAGCCCAGCCACCCGAGCAGGATTGCGTCGGCCACGAACAGCCAGAAGAACAGCTTGTACCAGGGCCGGTAGACCGCCGAGCGCACCTTCGATGTGTCGAGCCACGGCACCAGGAACAGCATGGCGATGGCGCCGAACATGCACAGCACGCCGCCGAGCTTCGAGTTGATCGGCCCGATGTTGAAGGTGATGGCGCGCAGGATCGCGTAGAACGGCAGGAAGTACCATTCCGGAACGATATGGGCCGGCGTCTTCAGCGGGTTGGCGATCGTGTAGTTGTCCGGATGGCCGAGATAGTTCGGCAGGTAGAAGACGAAATAGGCGAAGAAGAACAGGAACACGATCATGCCGAACGCGTCCTTGATGGTCGCATAAGGCGTGAACGCAACCGTGTCGGTCTTCGACTTGACCTCGATGCCGGTCGGGTTCGACTGGCCGACGACATGCAGCGCCCAGATGTGCAGCACGACGACGCCTGCGATCATGAAGGGCAGCAGATAGTGCAGCGCAAAGAAGCGGTTGAGCGTCGGATTGTCGACGGCGAAACCGCCAAGCAGCAGTTCCTGGATCCAGTTGCCGACCAGCGGAATGGCGCTGAAGAAGCCGGTGATGACGGTGGCGCCCCAGAAGCTCATCTGGCCCCATGGCAGCACGTAGCCCATGAAGCCGGTCGCCATCATCAGCAGGTAGATGATGCAGCCCAGGATCCATAGCAGCTCGCGCGGCGCCTTGTAGGACCCGTAGAACAGTCCGCGGAAGATGTGAATGTAGACGGCGACGAAGAAGAACGAGGCGCCGTTGGAATGGAGATAGCGCAGCAGCCATCCCGAGTTCACGTCGCGCATGATCTTCTCGACCGAATCGAAGGCGAGATTGGTGTCGGACGTGTAGTGCATGGCCAGCACGATGCCGGTCAGGATCTGCGAGGCCAGCATGATCGACAGGATGCCGCCGAACGTCCACATGTAGTTGAGGTTGCGCGGCACCGGGTAGGAGACAAAGCTGTCATGGACCAGCCGCGGCAGCGGCATGCGCGCGTCGAACCAGCGCTCGATACCGGTCTTGGGCGTATAGGTCGAGTGTCCCTCGCTCATCGAATTATCCCCCTGCCTCAACCGATAAGGATCTTGGTATCGGAAATGAATTTGAATACCGGGATCGCCATGTTCTCCGGCGCCGGACCTTTGCGGATGCGGCCGGCAGTGTCGTATACCGAGCCATGGCAGGGGCAGAACCAGCCGCCGAAATCGCCTTCCTGGCCTAGCGGGATGCAGCCGAGATGGGTGCAGACCTGCACCATGACCATCCAGGCTTCCTTGCCGGCCGTTGTGCGGTTGGCATCGGTCGCCGGGGCATCTGCAGGCAGGTTGGCGTTGCGCGCGATCGGATCCTTCAGCTCGTCAAGGCTTACCGCCTCGCCGTCCTTCATTTCCTTTTCGGTGCGGTTGCGCACCACGACCGGCTTGCCGCGCCACTTGACGATCAGCGAGCTGCCGGGCTGCAGCGAGGAGACGTCGACTTCGACCGAGGCGAGCGCCAGCGTCGAGGCATCCGGCTGCATCTGGTCGATGAACGGCCAAGCGACGGCGCCCGCACCGACCACGCCGGCCATGCCGGTGGCAATATAGAGAAAATCGCGACGGTTGGGATCGTGGATGTCGGTTGCGCTCACGGGTGCCTGATCCTTTCGCCTCTTTCCGTGCCGGCGGCCGAGCCTTGTCCCGCTCAATCGCGCCGGCCCGACAGCGCATGGCGAACAGGCTAGCGAATTCCTCCGGCATTTGGAGTTCGGTTTATGCGTGAAGCCCGTTTTTGTCCAGACGGGTGAAGGCACAAGGGCAGATTGTCGCGGGTGCCTGGCGCGGCCCCGCCAAGCGGTGCGCCGACTGCCCCTCGAGCGCCCCGAAACAACGGGAAATCCTGCCCGTTTTCCAGCCCCTACCCGGCTCGACAGCGGCAGATGGCGCGGGCTATTCTGGAGCCATGGCGCATGTCATCGAGCGTGACAGATGGGCGCAAGCGCCCGACCGTTGGCAAGGTGAGCTGCAATGCGGCGCCTTCGGCTCCAATAGCTGCCTGATCTTCAACTACCTGCCCGAGATCGGCGGCGGCCCGCGCCTGCACAAGCACCCCTACGCGGAGATCTTCATTGTCCGCTCCGGCACCGGCCTGTTCACGGTCGGCGACCAGGAGATCGAGGCCTCGGCCGGGCAGATCCTCATCGTGCCGCCCGGCACGCCTCACAAATTCACCAATCTCGGCCCCGGTCCGCTCGAGACCATCGACATCCACGAGAATGGCAGCTTCATCACGGAATGGCTGGAGTAGCTAGCTGGCCCCCAGCCTGACCAACACCGCCCGCGGGATATCGTACTCGCGGATCGCGGCGTCATGCTTGCGAAAACCGCAGAGCTCGCGCTGGATGAAATATGCGTGGACGGCAGCCGCCGCTTCCTTGAGCAGCCGGCTGCGATGCTCGCCCTCGCCGTTCTCGCGCAGCTTCGCCAGAGTCTGCTCGACGCGCTGGCCGGCGCGGCCAAGAGCGGCCGCCTTCTCGGCGAGGATTTCGTGGCCGAGCAGGTCGAACGCACTTTCCTGGGCGCCGCTTCGTCCAAAATTCGTGGGCATCCGTACCGACATGGCCCGTTCTACTCCGCCGGCCGCGTCTCTTCCAGCGCGCTTTCCTCGTTGAACAGGAAGCCGCCGGACTGCCGTTTCCACAGCCGCGCATAGAGCCCGTCGAGCGCGACCAGCTCGTCATGCGTGCCTTGCTCGACGATGCGACCGCCGTCCAGCACCACCAGACGATCGAGTGCTGCGATGGTCGACAGCCGGTGAGCGATGGCAATCACTGTCTTGTTCTCCATCAGCCGCGCCAGATTTTCCTGGATCGCGGCCTCGATGTCGGAATCGAGCGCCGAAGTCGCCTCGTCGAGGATCAGGATCGGCGCGTCCTTGAGGAACACGCGCGCGATCGCGACGCGCTGGCGCTGGCCGCCGGAGAGCTTCACGCCGCGCTCGCCGACATAGGCCTCGTAGCCGACGCGCTCGCGGTTGTCGCGCAGCCCCATGATGAACTCATGCGCCTCGGCCTTTTTCGCCGCGGCGATCACCTGAGCGTCGGTCGCATCCGGCATGCCGAGCTTGATGTTGTCGCGCAGCGAGCGATGGAACAGCGCCGTGTCCTGGCTCACCACACCGATATTGGCGCGCAGCGAATCCTGCGTCACATGCGCGATGTCCTGGCCGTCGATCAGGATCTTGCCGCCTTCGAGATCGTAGAGCCGCAGGATCAGATTGGCCAAGGTCGTCTTGCCGGCACCCGACGGACCGACCAGTCCGACCTTCTCGCCCGGCCGCACGACGAGATCGATGCCGTCGAGAACGCCCGCTCCCTTGCCGTAATGGAAGGTGACGCGACTGACGTCGATGCGTCCCCCGTTGACGAACAGTTCGCTGGCGTCCGTCGCATCGATCAGCCCGAGCGGCTGCGAGATCAGCGCCTTTGAATTTTCCAGCACGCCGAGATTCCTCAGGATGCTGTTGAGCTGCATCATCAGCCGGCCAAGCAGCATGTTGAGCCTGAGCACCAGAGAAAGCGTGAAGGCGACGGCGCCGACGGTGATCGAGCCTTCCACCCAGAGATAGATGGCAAAACAGGCGATCGCCGTGATCATCACCCCCGAAAGCGTCGTCAGCGCCATGCGCACCCCGGTCAGCCGGCGCGTGAACGGCCGCAGCGCATCGAGATAGATGTCGAAGCCGTTGCGGATATAGCGGTCGTCGCCATCGGCCGAAAACAGCTTCAGCGTCTGCACGTTGGAATAGGAATCGACGATGCGGCCATTGATCATCGAACCGGCCTCGGCCGTCGCCTCGGCATGCTTGCGGATCGCCGGCAGATGAAGCCTGGCCAGCCAGGCGAAAGCCACGATCCAGATGACCACCAGCACCGCCAGCCTGAGATCGAGGCCGGCGACCAGCGCCAGCGTCGTCACCGTGTAGACGATCATGAACCAGACGACCTCGAGGAAGCTCTCCATCAGGTCGCCGGTCGCCTGCCCCGCCTGCCAAACCTTTGTCGCGATGCGGCCGGCGAAATCGTTCTGGAAGAAGGCGTAGGACTGACGCGAGACATGCCGGTGCGCCTGCCAGCGCACCAGATTGTAGAAGCCCGGCGTGATCGTCTGCTCGTCGACCAGCGCCGACAGACCGACCACCAGCGTGCGGATGACGAGCACCACCGCGCCCATGAACAGCAGCTCGGGACCGGCGGCCGCCCACAGCGCATGCCAGCTGCGCTGTCCGGGCAACTGGTCCAGTATGTCGACCAGCCGACCGACGAAGTAGAACAGCCCGGCTTCGACCAGCGGCGCGACGCCGCCGATGACCAGCATGGCGAAGAAGGCGAGCTTTGCCTGCCCGACATAGTGCCAGATGAAGCCGCCGACGCTGGCAGGTGGCCGAAGTGTCGCCGGCTCGCGGAACGGGTAGACCCAGCGCTCGAACCAGCGGTAGACGGCCTTCATCATTCGGCGGCTTCACCCTTGGCTATCGCATCGTTGGCGGCATCGGTGGGCGCGTCGTCGAGCAGGAAGCCACCGGACTGGCGCTGCCAGAGCTGGGCATAGAGCCCGCCTTTGGCGACCAGTTCGTCGTGCGACCCTTCCTCGATGATGCGGCCCTTGTCCATGACGACGAGCCTGTCCATCGCGGCGATGGTCGACAGCCGATGCGCGATGGCGATCACGGTCTTGCCCTGCATGAGCCTGTAGAGGTTCTCCTGGATCGCCGCCTCGGCTTCGGAATCGAGGGCCGAGGTCGCCTCATCGAGGATGAGGATCGGCGCGTCCTTCAGCATGACGCGGGCAATTGCGATGCGCTGGCGCTGGCCCCCGGACAGTTTGACGCCGCGGTCGCCGACATAGGCGTCGAAATTCTTGCGGCCTTCGGAATCGGAAAGCTCGGCGATGAAGTCCAGCGCCTCGGCCCGCTTGGCCGCCTCGACCAGCATCTCTTCAGTCGCGTCGGGCCGGCCGTACAGGATGTTTTCACGCACCGAGCGGTGCAGCAGCGAGGTATCCTGTGTCACCATGCCGATCTGCGCGCGCAGCGAATCCTGTGCCACCGCCGCGATCTCCTGGCCGTCGATCAGGATCCGGCCGGCTTCCAGGTCGTAGAAGCGCAGCAGCAGGTTGACCAGCGTCGATTTGCCGGCGCCCGAGCGGCCGACAATGCCGACCTTCTCGCCAGGCTTCACAGTCAGCGACAGGTTCTCGATGACGCCCTTCTGCCTGCCGTAGTGGAAGCGGATATCTTCGAAACGGATCTCGCCCAGGCTGACGGCGATGTCCTTGGCGCCCGGCCTGTCTTCGACCAGGCGCGGCAGCGAGATCGATTGGATGCCATCTTGGACCGTGCCGATATTCTCGAACAGGCCAGACATCTCCCACATGATCCATTGCGACATGCCCCACATCCTGAGCACCAGGCCGATGACAACGGCCACCGCCCCGATCGTCACCGCATCGCCGAGCCATAGCCACAGCGACAGCGCCGTGACGGAGAACAATAACAGCGCGTTCAAGATGTAGAGCAGGCCGTAGAGGATGGTCACCAGCCGCATCGAGCGGTAGACCGTCTCGAGGAAACCCGCCATGCCTTCTCTGGCGAAGCCCGCTTCGCGGCGCGCGTGGCTGAACAGCTTTACCGTCTGGATGTTGGCGTAACTGTCAACGACTCGACCAGTCATGGTCGAACGCGCATTGGCCTGCTCTTCTCCGACCCTGCCCAATCGAGGGATGAAATAACGCAGCAGGGCGATGTAGCCGACCAGCCACACAGCCAGCGGCGCCGCCAGCCGCACGTCCGCCGAGCCGACGATGAACAACATGCCAAGGAAGTAGACGATGACGTAGTTGAGAACGTCTATGATCTTCATGACGCAGTCGCGCACGGCAAGTGCGGTCTGCATCAGCTTGGTGGCGATGCGGCCCGCGAACTCGTCCTGGTAGAAAGCCATGGACTGTTTCAGCAGGTAGCGATGCACCTGCCAGCGGATGCGCATCGGATAGTTGCCCATCACCGTCTGCTGGTTGAGCAACGAACGCAACCAGACGGTGCCGGGCAGCGCAACCAGCACGATGAAGGCCATGCCGGCGAGCTTCCAGCTCTCTGTCTGCAGAAAGGTTTCGCGGTTCTGCGCCGACAGCCAGTCGACGATGCGGCCCATGAAACCGAACATCCACACTTCGGCGACGGCGATTGCCGCCACCAGCAAGGCGTCCAAAATGATGTAGGGCCAGACGCCGCGCGTGTAGTGCACGCAGAAGGCGACCAGCGTCTTCGGCGGCTCGACCGGCTCCGCGGCGGGAAACGGATCGAGCCTTTTTTCAAACCAGCGGAACATTTCCGGGCACTCGACTGTCTTGCGCTCACGCGGCGCGGGATTGATGGACAAGCTTGCCTGGCCGCGCGGCGCCGCGGGCCGGCGATACGGAATCGACCGCATCGCCGGCCCTGCTTCGCGCAATATAGGGTGTCGCGGGCTTTTCGCCGACAGGCTGCCGGGCCGATGATCCTGACGACAAGCTGTCGCCGGCCCGTGCTTTGTTGCCCGGCCGGATCATCCGGATGATGCGGCGCACCAGCGAAGGCCGGCTGGGGTCGGGCACGGCATGCGAGAAATCGACGTCCGGAAGCATGCCGCGATGCGGACGTCGGCGCGTCTCGGCGTGCACCGCTGACGAATAGGTTTCGCCGATCAGCAGCGCCCAAGTCGCCATCTTGCGCTCGTGCAGGGTTCTCGAGCCGGGTATTTTGTAGGGATCGAACACTGGTCCGTCCTCCATGTGCAATTGCGATAAAAAGGGTGAAACGAACACGACCGCCGGCATTCGGCCGGAGGCACGGAATGCGTCGGTCCAGACACGACAGACGTCGGCCGTGACACGTTCAGGTGGGACGTGGCGTCCCTTTGGCAGTTTGAAAAACATCGCGAGATTCCTTCGAGAGCCGAAACTGGGCTCGGCGGGAATCGGTGCGATGAGGACTTAAAGTGTCAGGAAAATCGTCGTACCGAAACCGCCGTCGGGCGTAGATGGCCCCAGGAGAGGCGCTGGATGTGCATAGTCATCATGTGGTCCCCTCCCTTCGGTTCGGGTTGACGATGAGTGGCATATACTCGATTTCGCAGAATATGGCCACCCGCCAGTCCAGAAATCGGAAAACCCGCGAAGCCGCTGTGGCCGATCTGCCACTTATTAGAAGGATGCGGAAATGAACGATTGTCTCCGCATCGCGCTCTACCAGCCGGATATTGCCGGCAACACCGGGACAATCCTGCGCTTTGCCGCCTGTCTTGATCTGGGGGTCGACATCATCGAGCCGGCCGGCTTCCCGCTCTCCGACCGGACGCTGAAGCGGGCCGGCATGGATTACCTCGAAATGGCGGCGCTTTCCCGCCATGCCGACTGGCACGCCTTCGAGGATTGGCGCCGGACGAACGCCCGCCGCCTCGTGCTGCTCACCACCAAAGCCGCGATTCCCTACACCGATTTTGCTTTCGCCGCCGGCGACGTCCTTCTGTTCGGTCGCGAATCCGCTGGCGTGCCGGAACAGGTTCACCAGGCGGCGGATGCGCGACTGACCATTCCGATGCGCCCTGGCGCGCGGAGTATCAATGTCGCGCTGTCCGTCGCCATGGTCGCCGGCGAAGCCCTCCGCCAGTTCGGATAGGATCCTCAGGCCTTCCCCGCTCTGGCTTACCGCCTCGGCTCCAGCCGTCACTTTCACCCAGGCGCACATTCGCTTTCTCCTGCATTTGCCCTGTCAGGATTTCTTCGCTACAAGCTCAACTTAACTTGAGGTCAAGCGGAAAATTCGAATGACTCCGGCAAAGGAATTGACGGTCGGCCAGGTGGCCATGCGCAGCGGCGTCGCGGTATCGGCGCTGCATTTCTACGAAGCGCGCGGCCTGATCCGCAGCCACCGGACATCGGGCAACCAGCGGCGCTACGGCCGCGACGTGCTGCGGCGCGTGGCGATCATCCGGGTCGCCCAGGAGGTCGGCATCTCGCTTGCCGAGATCGCCGCGGCGCTCGGGTCGCTGCCCGAGGGGCGTACGCCGACGCGCGAGGATTGGAATCTGCTTTCAACGGCCTGGCGCGACGGACTCGACCACAAGATCAGCCAGTTGAAGAAGCTGCGCGACGGCCTGACCGACTGTATCGGCTGCGGCTGCATGTCGATCGACAAATGCCCGCTCAGGAACAAAGAAGACCGTCTGGCGCGAGAGGGTACGGGCGCAAGGCGGCTGGCGGTACGCTGATGGTCTAGCTCCAAGGCGCGTTGAGATTCAGGTCAGGCCGAGTCGAAAATGGTGGTTTCGAGAACCGGAGCGGAGCGTACTTTTCGTACGTGAGCACCGGAGCGCAGGAAACCGCCATTTGCAGGCCGGTCTGACCTGAATCTCAACGCGCCTTAATCCGCCGCCGGCAGCCGCCGCATGGTGAATTCGATGACGTCGCCCGGCCGTTCGAACCAGCTCTCGATCTCGGTCCAGTAAGCTTGCTTGGGGAAGCGCTCGAACCATTCCTTCGCCTTGAGCCGCGCCGCCGGTCGGGGCAGCACGAAGGTCTCGCGCAGGAATCCATCGCGAGGCTGCCCTTCGCGCTCGGCACGCGAGCGCTCCAGCCTCTTCTTCAGTCCATCCAGCGGCGGTCTTGCCGGCGCGCGCACGAAGGAAACTCCTTGCAGCTTGGTCAGACAGGACTTGACCCTTGCCCTTAAGAGATTAGGGATCGCGCGCGGAAAAAACGAGTCATTTGTCAGGCAAGTGGTGCCTGCGACTGGAGAAAGAATTGCAACGACGTGACCTTCCCCCGGAGCTGCCGGCCGACATCGAACAGAAGAAGATGAAGGCCCGCCTCTGGTTCGAGGCGCTGCGCGAGCGCATCTGCGGCACGTTCGAGCAGATCGAAGAGGAGCTTCAAGGGCCGCAATCCTCATGGTCGCCAGGTCGTTTCGAGAAGACGCCGTGGGAGCGCGACGAAGGCAAGGGCGGCGGCGGCACGATGTCGATGATGCACGGCCGCGTCTTCGAGAAGGTCGGCGTGCACACCTCGACGGTTCATGGCGAGTTCTCGCCCGAATTCAGGAACCAGATTCCCGGCGCCGAGGAGGATCCGCGCTTCTGGGCGAGCGGCATTTCGCTGATTGCGCACCCCTGGAACCCAAACGTGCCGGCCGTGCACATGAACACGCGCATGGTTGTCACCACGCGCCAGTGGTTTGGCGGCGGCGCAGACCTGACGCCGGTTCTCGACCGGCGCCGCACTCAGGACGATCCGGACACGCTGGCTTTCCATCGCGCCATGAGATTCGCCTGCGAGAAGAACGCCGCAGTCGCCGACTACGAGAGCTACAAGGCATGGTGCGACGAGTACTTCTTCCTGCCGCATCGCGACGAGCCGCGCGGCATCGGCGGCATCTTTTTCGACTGGCTGCACTCGGACGAGGACAAGGGCGGCTGGGATGCCGATTTCAACTTCGTCCAGGACGTCGGCCGTTCCTTCCTCGTCGTCTATTCACACCTGGTGCGGGCCAATTTCAACGACAACTGGACCGATGGCGAACGCGACGAACAGTTGATCCGCCGCGGCCGCTACGTCGAATTCAACTTGCTTCACGATCGCGGCACCATCTTCGGCCTGAAGACCGGTGGCAATGTCGCATCGATCCTGTCCAGCCTGCCGCCGGAGGTAAAGTGGCCGTAACAATCTGGTGAATCGAAGGCTGGCCTCATTGATGTCCCATTCGCCGAATCTTGGCGGGCAATGTGGCGGGGATGATTTCTTTTTCGTCTAATATCCTTTTGAAAAAATTGAGTTATTTAACGTTGGCGGGTCGGGAAGCGCCGGCGGCCGGAGTGAGAATCATGAACTCTCACAGGCCGCGACCCGACGCGACCGGACGACCCTGATAGAGAGGGGTGCCTTGCCAAACGGGTGCCCGCATTTCCAGGAGAGCATGCCAATGCGCAAGCTTATTGTGACGGCAGCAGCCGCTGCCTTTCTCGCCTCCAGTGGCGCCGCGTTCGCGGCGGTCAAGCACACCACCGGAACGGTAAAGAGCTTTGATGGAACGGCCATGAGCCTGGTTCTGGACGACGGGTCGACCTTCACCCTGTCCAAGGACTTCAAGGATCCTGGCATCCAGACGGGTGAGAAGGTGCGCGTTTCCTGGGACAAAAGCGGCAAGAACAAGATCGCCGAGGCCGTCAAGATCATGAAATGACGTCCTGCTCTTCACGAGCAGATTCTATCGTTCTCAGGCAGCAAGGAAGGCGGAGCAGCAACAGCTCCGCCTTCCGTTCGAATGCAGCCCAAGAATGGCGATTTGCCGTTTGGCTTTCGATGCAACCGAAACCGGCGGCATGTGTTATTGTTGTCCACCTGAGCAATTCCAGCAAAGTGCGCACCGGTTTCCGCGCGGGGATTGCATGAACGACTGATAGCTGGAGCCGGTCAGATCTGGGCCGCTTCGAAGCGAGGAAAGGAAAGCCCATGAAGGAATTCCAGTGCGGATCGCTCGTCCCGGGCTGTGAATGGCATACGCGCGCCGAGGAGGAGGCGGAGGTCATGCGCCGCGCAGTGGAGCATTTGCGTGAGACACATGGCGAAACGATTATTCGCGAGACGATGATCGAGGCGATCCGCTCGCGCATCCAGAAGGTCCGCGACGCGGCTTAGATTTCCCGCCTGCGTCACCGCCTGCCAGCGGCGGCAGCCCCCGTCGGCGCCTGACGTTGTGCCCGCCGTCAGCGCTATGTTGGCGAGCGGATACCCGAGGGCGGATTTTAGCCCGGCAACCCGCTCAAATCATATTTCAGCCCGCTAAATAAACCTCGCGGTAACTAGGCCGTGCGATCGTCGGACCAATAATCCGGCTGCACCGGGCCACCCGAGAAGCCCCTCGCCATCCAGGCGCTGACCCGGAGACAGAGAGGCGAGGTATTTTCGCGGATGCGCGAAAGGCACGGCAGTCGGGACAGGTTCAGCGTGGTGGCGCTTCTGCTCTGCGCGCTCCTTGCAGCGTCTCCGGCAGCGGCCCAGGAATTCACGACATCGCTGGTCGACATCCACCAGGGCTCTTGGCTCAGTGACAGGGCGAGAGGGCTAGGCAACGGCGGCTACGAGCTGCAGAACGGGAGCTGGGTCTCGTTCAACCAGTGGTACCGCACGAGTTGGGTCGACATGCATGTCGACCTGCTTACCCAGATCACCGAGGACACCGGCATTCTGTGGGGTTTCGGCACCGGCGAAGAAGGCGAGAAATATCGGATCGAGCCCAGCCTGAAGCTGGGCTTCCTTACCCAGGTGCATCCGAGTGCCAACAGCATTCTGTCCTTCTCCTTCACCACGGTCATCGGCGGCAATCTGAGCGAGAAGTCGTGCGAGGCCGATTACGGCGATCTGGGCACCTACAACGTCAACTGTCGGCTCGCGGCCGGCCTGTTGGCACCCGAGGAGACCTTGAAATATCTGGTTAACGCTAAACCAGAGACCCAGCGTCTCTGGCTCAACTACCGTGTTACGTTCTGATCGGGGCGCGCGCGTGAGAGCAGCCGCCGAAATTCGCGATCATCCGTCCTGGCTCTTGTCTTGATCTGGAGTAAGAACATGCCGTGCAATCCTTGGAAGTTGGGCGTCGCCGTAGCTCTGGCCCTGCTGCCGGCATCGATGGCGATGGCGGATGATAAGCTCGGTCCGGACCCGCTGTCTGCGATTTGCAACGGCGGTCAGTCCGATCAGGCCATATGCCTGAGCGCCACGGTACCAACCGCGACGACGCAGGCCGTGCAAGGCTGGATGAGCCCTGATGTCGGCGCCGCCTGGGCCGCCGGCTACAAGGGCAAGGGCGTTACGATCACCGTCGTCGACGACTTCTCCAGCAGCTCGCGCTTCAGCGGCAATCTCGGCCTCGGCACGCAGTATCAGCGGCATGGCGAATGGACCCGCGAGGAAGCAAGCATGATTGCTCCCCTGGCGACCATCAAATCGAAGGACTTCAGCACCAATTCGGCCGTCACGCTGGCGCCGGGGCTGAACGTGCTGAACCTTAGCTACGGCATGTATGCCAAGGCCGGCTACAGCGTCAGTCAGATCAGGTGGAGCCCGGAGGAGTCTTCAATCATCTCCTACGCCACCAATGGGAAAGCCGTAGTCGCGAAGGCGGCCGGCAACGACTCGGTCGCCGTCGGCGGCATCACGGGCGGCCAGCAGGACTATCTCGACATCGCCCTGGTCGGAAAGGCCTCGGCGATCTTCGTCGGCGCGCTGTCCACGAACGGCACGACGGCCAACCCGGCCCAGCTCGCCTGGTATTCGAACTATGCCGGTTCCAACCCGCTCGTGCAGAGCCACTTCCTGGTGGTCGGCGTCGACGGCAGCAAGACCGGCCTCTATGGCACGTCCTTCGCCGCGCCCATCATAGCCGGCTACGCCGCCATCATCGGCAGCAAGTTCACCAGCGCGACGGCCACTCAGATCACCAATGACCTGCTCAAAACGGCCCGTACGGACACGCTGGCCAACTATAACCCCTCGATCTACGGCAAGGGCGAAGCAAGCCTTTCGCGTGCCCTGGCTCCGGTGTCGATCAAGTAGGAAGATGCCGCGCCAGGCCGATCCGCCATGACGCGGTCCGGCTGGGAATAGCGTTACGTTCCAAGTGCCTGTGCGGCGCGTTCGAGCAGCGCGTCGCGCCCCAGCGCGAAGCCCGACTCGACCCATTCCTTTTCGAGATTCTTCAAGGTGGCGCCGAGCTTCGGGCCGGGCGACGCGCCGAGCGCCGTCAGGTCGGCACCCTTGACCGGAAACACCGGCCTCGCCCATTTCCGGGCGAAAGCGAGCTGGCGCGACAAGCCGCCCGCTTCCATCATCGCCTGATTGTCCTCGACGGCACGTGATCGCGCGGACGCCAGCGCAAGCCTCAGCCGGTCGATAAACCCACCCGGGTCACCGAAGTAGAGCTTCTTTGCCAGTTCCGTTTCGGTCGTCCTGGAGTCCGGCGCAACGGTCAGCGCCCAACGCCGCAGGCGTTCGATCTCGTCCTTCGAAAATCGCAGCCGTTCGCCGAGCGTCCTCATGCGCGCGGCATCGGGCGGGACGATGGCTTCCAGCCTGAGCAGCGGATCGGCCGGCCAGGCCAGGTCCTTCTCGGTCCTTACCAGCCCGTGTATGGCATCGATGCCCCATTTCTCGCTCTCTGGCAGAACGGCAGAGAGAACGCCCGCCTGGCGCATCCACAACAGGGCGCGCGAGGGATCGGGTGCCGAAAACAGCTTCTTCAGCTCCGACCAGACGCGCTCGGCCGAAAGCCGGCTCAGTCCGTCCTTCAGCCTGGCGCAGGCCTTTAGGCCCTCGGCATCGGGCCGACCGTCGCCATACCAGGCAAAAAAGCGGAAGAAGCGCAGAATGCGCAGGTAATCCTCGCGGATGCGCGCTTCCGCATCGCCGATGAAACGCAGCCGCCGCGCCTCGATATCGGCGACGCCGCCGACATGGTCGACGACCGTCCCGTCGGCTTCGGCATAGAGCGCGTTGATGGTGAAGTCGCGCCGCTCGGCGTCAAGCTTCCAGTCGCGCCCGAAGATCACCTTCGCCCTGCGGCCATCGGTCTCGACATCGGCCCTGAGCGTCGTGACCTCGTAGGCCTTGCCGCCGCCGATCGCCGTGATCGTGCCATGCTCGATCCCGGTCGGCACCGTCTTGAACCCTGCCGCCTCGGCGCGTCGGATTGTCTCTTGCGGCACTGTCGTCGTGGCAATGTCGATGTCTGCCACCGGCTGGCCGATCAGTGCGTTGCGCACCGCCCCGCCGGCCACGCGCGCCTCCTCGCCACCCTCCTTCAGCGCCCCAAGCAGTCGCTGCAGGTGCTTTTCGCCGAGCCAGTCTGCCCTGCCTGAAAGAGATACCGTGGCGCTCACCCATAAAGCCTTTCGTAGAGCGTGCGAATGATGCCCGCGGTCACGCCCCAGATGCGCTGGCCGCCATAGGGCATCTCGTAGAAGAACCATTCGAGATCGTTCCACATGCGGCTGTCGCGAGCGTGATTGGCGGGATCCATCAGGAAGCGAAGCGGCACTTCGAAGACGGCGTCGACCTCATCGGCATTGAGCGTCAGGGAAAACCCCGGGCGCACCACCGAAAGCACCGGAACGATGCGGTAGCCGCTCCCCGAGACATAGTCCGGCATGCGGCCGATGATCTCGACATGAGCACGGTCGAGACCGATCTCCTCGAAGGTCTCGCGCAGCGCCGCCGCCTCCGGCCCGGGGTCTGTCGGATCGATCGTGCCCCCGGGAAAGGCCACCTGCCCCGAATGGCTGCGCAACCTCTCGGCCCGCTTGGTCAGCAGCACGGTGGCGCCGTCGGCATGATCGACCACCGGGATCAGCACCGCGGCATCGCGCAGTGGCTTTATGTGCTTGAGCCTTGGGTGACCGGGATTGAAGCGGTGGTCGCCGAACTCGTCGCCGGTTTGCGCCTCGGCCTGCGCCGCGACGCGGACGCGAAAATCCGCGATCGAGAACGGCATTGGCGCCATCTGGTCCATCACGCGCTCAGCCGCCTGAGCTTCTCGGCCGGCATGATCGGATAGACCTCGCCACCGGAGCGGACGGCAAACATGGTCCTGCCGCCAATATCGATTTCCTCGCCGTGCTCGACGAGTTCGTACATCACCGGTCTGGCCACCAGCGCTTCAAGGCGCCCGCGCACCAGGACATAGGGTTTCAGCCCGCCGGTCGCGTCCTCGTCGACGAACCGCAGCGGATGGCCCGGGCCGGCCTGGACGACATCACCGACATTGGTGCGGAAGGTGATGACCTGGCCGTCGCCAACTCCCGAAACGTTCATCTCGACGGCAATGAACGGCGCGTCGGCGACGCGGATGCCGACGCGCTCCACCGGGGTCACCAGATAGGTTTTCCCGTCTGCGTCCTTGCGCAGCACGCTGGAGAAGAGCTGCACCAGCGGCATGCGCCCGATCGGCGTGCCGAGATAGAACCAGGTGCCGTCGGCCTTGATTTCCATGTCGAGATCGCCGCAGAACTCGGGATTCCAGCGCTCCACCGGAGCCGGTCCCTTGCCGGCCCGGGCCGCCCGCGAGATCAGCGCTTCCAGCCCACGCGCCTCGGTGGCGCCAATCAGGCTTTGCTCGCCCAGGCCCTGTTCGCGATGTCGGGATTGATCGGTCATCGTCACGAAATAGTCACTGTTGTCCCGCTTGTCAGCCTTGTCAGCCCAAGTCTGTGATTTAAGTTCAAACCCAGACGCCAGGCGAGACCGAATCGCGGCATTCTGCGACCTTGAGAATGCGGGCCGGTATTTCCAACCACAAGGATCAACGGCATGAGCGTGATGATCAAGGAAAGCCCGATGAGCGAAAAGGCCATGATCGACCAGGCCGAAAAGGCGCTGGCCGACATCTCGAAGGTTCGCGATGCCGTCGGGCGGGTGATCTTCGGCCAGGAAGCCGTCGTCGAGCGCACGCTGGTGGCGCTTCTTGCCGGCGGCCACGCGCTGCTGGTGGGCGTGCCGGGCCTCGCCAAGACCAAGCTGGTGGAGACGCTTGGCATCGTGCTCGGTCTCGATTCCCGCCGCATCCAGTTCACCCCCGACCTGATGCCGTCGGACATTCTGGGATCCGAGGTGATGGAGCAGGACGAGTTCGGCAAGCGCTCCTTCCGCTTCATTTCCGGGCCGATCTTCGCGCAATTGCTGATGGCGGACGAGATCAACCGCGCTTCGCCGCGCACCCAGTCGGCGCTCCTGCAGTCGATGCAGGAGTATCACGTCACCATCGCCGGCGCGCGCCACGACCTGCCCTCGCCCTTCCATGTGCTGGCGACGCAGAACCCGCTGGAGCAGGAAGGCACCTATCCGCTGCCTGAAGCCCAGCTCGACCGTTTCCTGATGCAGGTCGACATCCTCTATCCGGAGATCGACGCCGAGCGCCGCATCCTGCTCGAGACCACGGGTGTCGACGAGGCCAGGGCCGGCAATGTGCTGCAGCCGGCGCGGCTCAAGGAGATCCAAACTCTGATCCGCCGCATGCCGGTGCCGGAAAGCGTCGTCGAAGCGATCCTCAAGCTGGTTCGCTCGGCCCGTCCGGGCCAGGGCAATGCCGATACCGACAGGCACGTCGCCTGGGGTCCTGGGCCGCGCGCCAGCCAGGCGCTGACCCTGTGCGCCCGCGCCCGCGCCCTGTATGATGGCAGGCTGGCACCGTCGGTGGACGACATCCGGGCGCTCGCCGAACCGGTGCTGCAGCATCGTATGGCGCTGACATTCGCCGCCCGCGCCGAAGGCACCTCCGTGCGCGACGTGGTGGCGAAACTGGCAAAAGGCATCTGATGGGTCGAATAGGCGAGGTCCAGGCACCGGTTGCGACGCGCGACGCGCTCGCCCGCGGCCGGTTGCGGGCTTCGCTGGTGCCGGACCTGCTGGTCGAGGCGCGCCGTATCGTCAACACGGTGATCGCCGGTTGGCACGGCCGCCGCAAGCGCGGGATCGGCGAGAACTTCTGGCAGTTCCGGCCCTATGTCGAAGGCGACTCCTCGCGCATCGACTGGCGCCGCTCGGCCCGGGACGACCATACCTATGTGCGCGACCGCGAATGGGAGGCTGCCCACACCGTCTGGCTGTGGGCAGACCCCTCCTCTTCCATGCTCTACAAATCGGCCGGCGCCACCGTCTCGAAGGAATCGCGCGCGCTGGTGCTGGCGCTCGCCATGGCCGAGCTTCTGTCCCGCAGTGGCGAACGCATCGCCTGGCCGGGCCTGAGTGATCCATTCACCGCGCGCAATGGTGCCGAGCGGATCGCAGCGCAGCTCAGCCATGCCGCTTCGTTGCCGGCCAAGCCCGATCTGTCCGCCATCCGCCGCTTCTGCGACATCGTCATCGTCAGCGATTTCCTCGATCCGGTCGAGGAGACCAAGGCCTGGCTCGACGTGCTTGCCCGCCACGGCGTGCGCGCCCATCTGATCGAGGTCGCCGATCCGGCCGAGGAGAACTTCCCCTATGCCGGCCGCACCGAATTCACCGACCCCGAGACCGGCGACAAGCTGACCGCCGGCCGCGCCGAAATGCTGGGTGAGGAATACCGTCTGCTCTACACCGCCCGGCGCCAGGAACTGGCCGGCTGGTGCAAGCGACTCGGCTGGAGCTTCACCGTCAACCACACCGACCGGCTCGCATCGGAAGCGCTGGTGCGCGTCCACCTGGCGATGACCGCCAGCAGCGGTCATTCTGGATTGGCCGCCGCTGGCGGAAAGGCAGTCGCATGAACTGGCTGCCGCTGTCCTTCGGTGCGCCCATGGTGCTGTGGGGCCTCCTGGCTCTGCCTGTGATCTGGTGGCTGCTGAGACTGACGCCGCCGAAGCCGCAGATGGAGGTCTTTCCGCCGCTCAAGATCCTCGCCCGCGTCCTGCGGCGCGAGGAGACCCCGCAGCAAAGCCCCTGGTGGCTGACCCTGCTCAGGCTGCTGATGGCCGCCCTGATCATCATCGCGCTCGCCGAGCCGGTCTTCAATCCGCGCGAGAAACTGCCTGCGGAGGGTTCGGCCCTGGCGCTGGTCATCGACAACGACTGGGCAAGCGCATCCGATTGGGGCAAGCGCGTCGCCACCGCCGAGCGGCTGATTGCCGATGCCGGGTCGAACGGCGTGCCGGTCGTCATCGCCTTCACTGCCGAGAAGCCGAACGCCGAGATCGGTCCTTTCGATGCGTCGGCCGCCCTCGATCGCCTGCGCGCCGCAAAGCCGCGTCCGATCCCGACCGACCGGCCGGCCGTTTATGCCCGCGTCGCCGGTGCCTTGGAACGTCTGCCCGGCGCCAGCGTCGCCGTGCTTGCCGATGGGCTCGCTGCCAAGGGCGACGACGCCGCGTTCAAGACGCTTCTGGAAAAGAACGCGTCCCGGTTGGTCTGGGTTACGTCCGACCGGCTTGCGCTGACCGGCCTGACCGGTGCCGACAACCAGGTCGACGGCTTCGCGCTGACCGCCATCCGAGCGGCAGGGGATCCGGCACCGGCGCAAGTGACGGCGGGCGCCTTCGACGACAAGGGCCGTCGCATCGCTGACGCGACGCTGACCTTCGCGCCCAACCAAACCACCGCCACCGCCACGATGGCAGTGCCGTTCGAGCTGCGCAACGACTTCGCCTCTGTCGCCCTCGACGGCGAGCATCAGGCGGGTGCCGTGCGCGTCCTCGACGAAAGCTCGAAGCGCCGCCGCGTCGGACTGCTGTCGCAGGCAGAGGCCGACCAGGCACAGCCGCTTCTGTCGCCGCTCTACTACATCCGCCGCGCGCTGCAGCCCTTCGCCGATCTGGTCGAGCCGTCGAGCGCCGATCTGGCCGACGCCATTCCGCAACTTCTCGACCAGAAGCCGGCGATGATCATCATGGCCGATGTCGGCACGATCCCCGAGCAGGTCCGCCAGCGGCTGGTCGACTGGGTCGACAAGGGCGGCACGCTGGTGCGCTTTGCAGGATCGCGGCTCGCCGCTTCCGGCAATGACGACGACCTCTTGCCGGTCAGGCTGCGCAGCGGCGAGCGCGCGCTGGGCGGCGCTTTGTCGTGGACCACGCCGCAGCCCGTCACCGAATTTCCGAAGACCGGACCTTTCGCCGATCTGGCGCCGCCGACCGAGGTGACGGTGAGCAGGCAGGTGCTGGCCGAGCCGACGCCCGACATCGTCGAGCGCACCTGGGCGACGCTTGCCGACGGCACGCCGCTGGTGACGGGCCTGAAGAAGGACAAGGGCACGCTCGTGCTCTTCCACGTCACGCCGGAGGCGACCTGGTCGAACCTGCCGATCTCCGGTAGCTTCGTCGAGATGCTGAGACGCATCGTGCAATTGTCGCGCAACCAGGGTGCAGCTGTAGCCAACGCCGAGGCCGCCGCTGCGTCGCTGGCGCCTTATCGCATGATCGATGCCGACGGCATGCTGGTGCCGCCGACTCCCGATGCGCGGCCGCTGGTGCCAGCCGCCGGCCCGCTGCCGGTCACCCTGGAAAACCCGCCCGGCCTCTACGGCTCGGAGACCGGCGTTTTCGCCCACAACCTGCTCAATGCCGCGAGCACGTTTGCACCGCTCGTTCGCCCGCAGGTCTCGCTGCCGGTCACCGCTATTCCCTATGCCTTCGATGAATCCGAGAACCTCAAGGGTCCTCTGGTGGCCACGGCGCTCCTGCTGATGGTGCTCGACACGCTTGCCGTCTTTTGGATGGGAGGGCTTTTGTCGCGCCGGCCGCGTCGCGCCGCAGCAGTCGCCGCTGCCGTCCTGATCGCGCTCGGCGGGGTCTTCGGTCACGCCGACCTTGCCCGCGCCGACGATGCAAAGCCTGGCGATTCGCAGGCGATCGACGACATTTCCAAGACCCGCATCGCCTATGTCATCACCGGCGAGCCCGGCGTCGATTCGATCAGCCGCGCCGGCCTCGAGGGGCTGACCCGCTTCCTGATCGAAAAGACGGCGCTGGAGCCTGGCCCGCCTGCCGGCGTCGACATAGCCAAGGACGAGTTGTCCTTCTATCCGCTGATCTACTGGCCGATCGACGCCACCGCGCCGATGCCGAGCCAAGCGTCGATCGCCCGCATCGACGCCTATATGCAGCAGGGCGGCACGGTCCTCTTCGACACCCGTGACCAGTTCTCCAACGGCATCGGCGCCAGCTCGGCGAGCCCGGCGACAGAGCGTCTGCGCGACATCCTCGGCAATCTCAACGTGCCGCCATTGGAGCCGGTGCCATCCGATCACGTGCTCACGAAATCCTTCTTCATCCTTCCGGAATTCCCGGGCCGCTTCAATGGCAGCCCGCTCTGGGTCGAGACTTCGCTCGACGCCAGCAACACCGAAAACCGTCCGGTGCGCACCGGTGACGGGGTGTCGCCGATCATGATCACCGCCAATGATTTTGCCGGTGCCTGGGCCATCGACGAGAATGGCGATCCGATGCTGCCGACCGTGCCCCCGGATCCGATGCAGCGCGTCTATGCGCTGCGCGCCGGGGTCAACATCATGATGTATATGCTGACCGGCAACTACAAATCCGACCAGGTGCATGTGCCCATCCTGCTCGAACGGCTGGGCCAGTAGCTCATGAACTGGTCGATATCCTTTGAGCCGCTGGTTTCCTGGCCGCTTTTCGGCCTTGTCTTTGCGCCGCTCTTGTTATTGGCGCTGGCCGGCCTGTGGTTCCGCCAGCGCGGCTCGCTGCTGCGCTGCATCGCGCTGCTCGCGCTTGGCGCGGCGCTGCTCAATCCCGTTTTCCTCGACGAGGAGCGCGAGGCGTTGAAGAGTGTGGTCGCGGTCGTGGTCGACCGCAGCCAGAGCCAGGACATCGGCGACCGCACCAGGCAGACCGACGAGGCGCTGGCTGGCCTTCAGCAGCGCCTCGGCCGTTTCAAGCAATTCGATGTGCGCGTGGTCGAGGCCGGAAAGTCGGAAGCCGCCGACGAGCGCACCGAGACCAGGCTGTTCAGCGCGCTGGAAAGCGCATTCCGCGATGTGCCGCCCTCGCGCATCGGCGGCGCCATCATGATCACCGACGGCGAGGTGCACGACGCCCCGGCCGGCGCTCCGGACTTCAACGCCCCGCTGCATGCCCTGATCACCGGCGAGGAGCATGAGAAGGACCGCCGCATAAGGTTCGAGAACGCGCCGCGCTTCGGCCTTGTCGGCAAGCCGCTCGACATGAGCTACCGCGTCATTGCCAGCGACGGTGAAACCGGCCCCGTCGACGTCCGGGTCTCGGTCAATGGCGAGCAGGTCTCGGTCGAACACGCGACCATCGGCCAGCCGATGAAGCTTGAAGTCACCATCCCCAATGCCGGCCGCAACATCGTCGAGCTCGCCATCGACCACGAACCGGGTGAGCTGACCGACGCCAACAACCGCGCCATCGCGCTCGTCGACGGTATCCGGGAGAATCTGCGCGTCCTGCTCGTCTCCGGCGAGCCGCACGCCGGCGAGCGCACCTGGCGCAACCTGTTGAAGTCCGATGCATCGGTGGATCTGGTCCACTTCACCATCCTGCGGCCGCCGGAGAAGCAGGACGGCACGCCGATCAACGAGCTGTCGCTGATCGCCTTCCCGACGCGTGAGCTGTTCGTCGAGAAGATCAAGGATTTCGACCTGATCATCTTCGACCGCTATCAGCATCGCGACGTGCTGCCGATCCTCTATTACGACTACATCTCCGAATATGTCGAAAAGGGCGGCGCGCTGCTGATCGCGGCCGGCCCCGAATATGCCGGCGAAAGTTCGATTGCCCGCACGCCGCTGATGTCGGCGCTGCCGGCCATGCCCAGCGGCGAGATCGTCGACAAGGCCTTCTATCCGCGTCTTACCGATCTCGGCCAGCGCCATCCCGTGACGCGCGGCCTCGATGGCGCCGCCAGCGAGCCGCCGCACTGGAGCCGCTGGTTCCGCACCATCGGGGTCAAGAACCCCGAGGGCGAGGTGGTGATGAAGGGGGCTGACGAGCGACCGCTGCTTCTCCTCGACCGCAAGGGCGAAGGCCGTGTCGGCATGCTGCTTTCGGACCAGGGCTGGCTGTGGGCGCGTGGCTTCGAGGGCGGCGGACCGCATGTGCAGCTCTACCGCCGCATTGCCCATTGGCTGATGAAGGAGCCGGAGCTTGAAGAGGAACGGCTGACCGCTGACGGCCGTGGCATGGTGCTGGAGATCCGCCGCCAGACGATGAGCGACGATCCCGGGCCCGCCCAGGTGATCACGCCGTCGGGCAAGGCGATGACGGTCAAGCTCGAAAAAGCCGAGCCCGGCATCTTCACCGGCAGCCTGCAGACCAGCGAGATCGGCCTCTACCAGGTCGGCAATGGCGACCTCACCGCGCTTGCCCATGTCGGTCCGATCAACGCGCCCGAATTCTCCGACGTCATTTCCACCGAGGACAGGCTGAAGGCCCCTGCGGAGGCGACCGGCGGCAGCGTTCGCCGGCTGGCGCAGACCTCCACGCTCGGCAGCCTCGCCGGCGGCGTGACCTTGCCGTCGATCGTGCCGGTCCGCTCCTCTGGCGCTGCTTCCGGCGACGACTGGATCGGCCTGCGCACCACCGACGACAGCACCCTCAAGGCCGTTTCGCGCGTGCCGTTGTTCGGCGGCTTTCTCGGCCTCGGCCTGCTGCTGCTGGCAATCGGCTCCATGTGGTATCGGGAGGGGCGCTGAGCTTCTTACCTCTCCCCTTATGGGGAAGTCGGATTGCCCCGATTTGCCCTGCCAGAGCGCCCTACTCTTCCGGCTCGGTCGTGAACAGCAGCGGATAGCCCTTGGCCTTGCCGGCATCGGTGGCCCGCGCGGCCTTCGTCTCGGCGACATCGCGCGTGAACACGGCGACGACGCACACACCGCGTGTGTGCGCGGTGATCATGATGCGATGGGCCTGGTCCTCGCTGAGCTTGAATTCACCCTTGAGCACCGTCACCACGAACTCGCGCGGCGTGAAATCGTCATTGACCAGGATGACCTTGTAGAGCTTTGGCCGCTCTGTCTTCGGCTGCGTCTTGGCACGGGGTTTGAGGACGGTCTCGGGCATCGCAATCGGCCAGTTGTGAACCAAAGCAATTCCAGGAGGAGTGCTCAGCGGTCTTCCGTCCGGAATTGCGCAAGATAACCGCCATGCACGCTTCCATTTTCTCACGCTGGAGAGCATACGTCCATTTCTCCGCCGGAGATGGCAGATTGCAGACGGACTCTATGTGGGGGAGCGCTGAATGGCGTTCAACGGCCCTGCCGTCCGGCAGTGCGGCGGATGCCGGATCGCCCGGAGCCGCCATCGCCCATGCCGGAAGCGCGCTCCCGGAGCGCGGCAACCATCCAGGCGGCAAAGCTTATCAGGGTCGCGCCGGTCAGCACGATCAGCATCCAGCTCTGCGCCGGCGTGATGTAGTCGAAGCTCGATGAAATCACCGGCGCGAAGAGTTCCGGCTCGGTTCTGCCGCTGGCGGGATCAGGCACAGGGCTGGCCGTGAAGATGATCAACGCTCTTGCCGCCGCGGTGGCGACCAGGCCGCCCAGGGTCAGCGAGCGCATCAGGGACGAAAGCCGCTTCTTCATGCGGATTGTCCTACGGCACCGGCATTGCTATCGGGTTAAGGATCGGAGCGCGCGGCGGAAGCTCCGGCGTCAAGCTTCGGCCGCCAGAAAGCCGCCCCAGCCACAATGGCTGGAGCGGCTTGCAAGATCAGCTGCGAGAGCCTGGATCAGGACTTCTTCACGTCCTTCTTCGGCGCCTTCTTCACCGGGCACTTGTGGGTCTTGGTCACCTTGCAGACCTTCTTGGCGGAAACCTTCTTCGGAGCGGTCTTGGCCGGAGCGGCAGCGGCCGGAGCCGTGGTGGTCGTCGAAGCAGCCGGAGCAGCGGTCGTGGTCGCGGCAGCATTGCCGAGAGCCGGCATCGAGAAGGCGAGAGCAACACCGAGGCCGAGGGCGGAGAGGAGGGACTTTTTCATGGTTTCATTTCCTTTTTTCGTGCGGGTCGAGGTGAGCGTCACTGAACCGGGTCGATCGGTGTCACTCCAAGCAGCTTCAAAGCATTTGCGAGCATCCGGATGCCCTGTGCCTGTTTCTTGGCGGCGCAGAACCGGTTTCCCTTTCTTTGCAGTGCTTTCGCCGCGGTGACCTGCGTTGCCGCGGCATGGGTTTCGAGGGCTTCGTCAACTTGACGGCTGAGATTGGTGCAGCGCTCGGTCCGGGTGATCGGCGTAACCTTTGCGTTGGAGGCACCGGCCGCGGCTGTGATGAGCGACATGCTGAGCAACGCCCCCATCAAGCTGATCGTGAACCTCTGCATTGGCCTTGTCCGTTACTCCGGAAACTCGCGTCGCAGCCGATGACCTGACCGCCACGGCACCGGTTATGCCCTTGTAATTTTTCACGAGTTTTTCCCGACTGTAGAATTTTGTTTCTGAATTGTTTCTGGGGAGGCCAATGCGGCCACTATCGCCGCCCCTGGCCAAGATGTGGCCCGAATTCTATCGTGTGGGTGTCACCGAAAGACGGCTTGGCCAAGCAACCGCGGGGTTCTCGTGAAATCCGACGCGCACATACTCATCGTCGATGACGACAAGGGCATACGGGACCTGCTTCAGGAGTTTTTCCAGAAGCGGGGGCTGCACACGACGGTGGCCGCCGACGGCACCGAGATGGAAGCGATCCTGCGCCGAGCGCAGGTCGACCTCATCGTTCTGGATGTCATGCTGCCCGGCAAAAGCGGACTGGAGCTCTGCCGCGAGATCCGCGCCAACTACACCACCCCGATCATCATGCTGACGGCGGTCACCGAAACGACGGATCGGGTCGTCGGCCTCGAAATGGGCGCGGACGACTATGTCCCGAAACCCTTCGACCCCCGCGAGCTCCTGGCGCGCATCCGGGCGGTGTTGCGGCGCAACGGCGCGGCCGAGCCGCGCCGGCCCGCGGCCAGGCAGGTCTACCGCTTCGCCGGCTGGACCATGGACTGCTCACGCCGTCGTCTGACGGCACCCGACGACGTCCGCGTGGAGCTGACGATGGCGGAGTTCAACCTGCTGCAGACCTTCGTCAAGAGCGCACAGCGCGTGCTCACCCGCGAGCAGCTGATCGAGCTGTCCGGCGGCGATACCGGCTACAGCTTCGACCGCAGCGTCGACATCCTGGTGAGCCGCCTGCGCCGCAAGATGGAGGACGACCCCAAGACGCCGAAGCTGATCCTGACCGTGCGCAGCGGCGGCTATCAGTTCCTGCCTGAAACGACGTCCGAATGAGACGCTTCCTGCCGCAAACCCTGCCGGTCTGGGTGCTGCTGATCGTGATTGCCGGCCTGATGATCAGCCAGGTGGCAACGCTCTACATCGTCTCGCGCGACCGCGCCGCAGCCAATGACGTGGTCGATCTCTACCGTCTCAACGACCGAGCCTATTCGCTCGTGCAGCTGATGCATGACGCCACGCCGGAGGAGCGCAAGGCGACCGCGTCCGGCCTGTTCAACGCCACCTATGCGCTGACGGTCACGGACACGCCGGCGGTGACCTCGTCGATCGCAGGTGATGACCAGCTCGCCGAGCTGGAGGATATCCTGGTGGGCCGCTTGTCCAAATTCGGCATCACTGACGCGCGTGTGCGGCGCGACCCCGCCACACAGGAGGCCGACATTCCCGACGGCCGGGTCGCGAACAAGGACGTCGGCCAGGTCGAGCGCGACCTTCTGGTGCTGGCCGCGGATTTCGCCCAGAGCGACAAGCTGACCGCATCGCTGCGCTTCGCGGACGGGCAGTGGCTGAA
This sequence comes from Mesorhizobium sp. M3A.F.Ca.ET.175.01.1.1, assembly GCF_004791945.1. Lineage (NCBI taxonomy): Bacteria > Pseudomonadati > Pseudomonadota > Alphaproteobacteria > Hyphomicrobiales > Phyllobacteriaceae > Mesorhizobium > Mesorhizobium sp. M3A.F.Ca.ET.175.01.1.1. Next base: position 155,798 of record NZ_SRTP01000013.1, read on the forward strand.
CTTCACCGAGCCGATCACCCCGGCCGGACCGATCCTCAGCTTCGACAGCCTGCCGCTCTATGTCCTGATCGCCGGGCTTGTGGTGGTGATGTCGATCTGGTCGCTGCGCCGCCTGACCGCGCCCTACCGGATGATGGAAACCGCGGTCAACCGCATTGGCAAAGACCTGAAGAGTCCGCCCATCGCCGAGACCGGCAGCCGCGAGATCCGCGCTGCTGCAAAGGCGGTCAACGCCATGCAGAGCAGACTGCGCGACTATGTCGAGGATCGCGAGCATCTTGCCGCCGCCCTGGCCCACGATCTGCGCACGCCGCTGACCAGGATGCGATTGCGCCTCGAACTGCTGCGGAAATCGCCGGCGCGCGAGGCGCTGGCGCACGACCTCGCCGACATCGAGAGCATCGCCAGCTCGGTCATCGACTTCGCCAAATTCGAGGTCACCGAGGAAAAGGCTGAGCGCATCGACTTCTGGTCGTTGGTGGAGGCGGTCGCCGACGCCTTCGAGGACGCCTCGTTCGACGACGACGCAGCGCGCTCGCGCGGCCTGATCTGCACGGCGCGACCGGTGGCGCTGCGTCGCTGCGTCACCAATCTCGTCCAGAACGCCGTGACTTACGGCAAGAAGGCTCATCTCAGCGTGCAACGCTCGGGCGATGCGATCAAGCTCACCATCCGCGATGAGGGCCCGGGCATCCCGCAGGCCAAGCTGGATGAGGTGTTCGGCTCTTTCGTGCGCATAGAGCAATCGCGCAACCGCGAGACCGGCGGCCTGGGCCTCGGCCTCACCATTGCCCGCAACATCGCCCGGGCCGCAGGCGGCGAGATCAGTCTTTCCAATCATCCCGGCGGCGGCCTGCTGACGGAACTGCGCCTGCCGCTGGCAGCTTGAGTCAGCAGGCGGCCAGTCGCCTGCCCTCCAGGGCCGGATCGGGGCTGGATCGGCGGCGCCATCCTTGTGATAGTGCCGCGCCACAACGGCTCGAGGAAACCGAACCATGTTCTACGCAATCCTTGCCTATCACGTCGAACAGACCGTGCAGTCCTGGACGCCCGAGGAGGATGCGGCGCTGATGAAAGACCTGCTCGAGATCAACGACAGGCTGACCCGCGCCGGCAAGCTTGGACCGGCGGCGAGGCTGGGCGCGACCGCGCAAGCCGTCACCCTGCGCGGTCCCGGCGACGGCATGGTGATCGACGGTCCCTTTGCCGAAACCAAAGAACAGTTGCTCGGCCTCTATGTCATCGATTGCGCAAACCAGGATGAAGCAATTGCGGTGGCGCGCGACCTCAGGCGCGTCAATCCCACGGCCGTCTACGAGATAAGGCCGATCATGCTTTATCTGCCGGGGGCGCCGCTGCCTGCTGGGGCAGGCTGAGGACAGCCAGCCCGGCAACATCGGGGGTCACCGCAATGGGCGCTGCCGGGTGAGGCGGCCGCCAGCCGCGACATCGGCCGGGGCTTCATCGGCAGGGTAGCCGAGATCCTTCAGTTCGGGCATCGACAGGCCGGCCAAGGCCCTGCGCTGCATGGCATCCCGGTATCGGCGCCGCAGCGCCGCGAGGACGGTCGCGATATTGGCGGCGAACGTGCCGGCATGGCGGGTGGTCGGCTGGAAGGTCCTCAAGCTGATATAGGTCATTGTCACGCTCCCTCGTTGGAACTCACGAGGGCAATGTCCCGCCGGCGCGCTTTGCCAACGTTCATCCACGTGTGAAACCTTCGGAAAAACCGCGCTAAATCGTCGTTAAGTCGGCGGCGGGACGTGATATTCTTCCAACGGCTGTTTCACGGGGGCCGGAGTGCACATTCGATTGCTTGGCGGCATCGAGGTTGTCTCCGCAGACGGACAACCTCTGCACTTCGCGACGCGCAAGACGTCGCTGCTCTTTGCCGCGCTCGTTCTGGCCGGACCCAAGGGGGTTCGCCGCGAAAGGCTGGCGGCTATGCTGTGGGCCGACAGCGGCGAGCAGCAGGCGCGAAACAGCCTGCGCCAGGCCCTGGTCGACATCAGGCGCCTGTTTCCGTCCACCGGCGACGAAGCCATTCGCATTGAAGGCAATGCCGACACCATCTGGCTGGCGGCGAATGCCGAGGAAACCGACATCTGGATTTTCGACCGGAAGATTCAGGCCGAAGACGGCACGAGCCTGACGGCGGCAGCCGACCTCTACTACGGTGACCTGCTCGATGGGCTGTCATTTCCCGGCGAGATCGACGAATGGTTTGCGCCACTTCGGGCGAGCTATACCCGTAAGGCGCTGGAGTTGGCCGAGCGGCTGAGCCTCTTGCCCGAGTTGGGGCCGCGCGAGGAACAAGCCTGTGAAACACTGGCCGAACGGTTGGTCACGCTCGATCCGTGCGCCGAGCAGGCCCACCGGGCCCTGATCCGCATCCTGCGCCGCCGCGGCAAGACCAATGATGCCTTCCGACAGTTCCTGACCTGCAAGGACGCGCTGCAGCGCGAGCTCGGTGTCGAGCCCGAAGAAGCGACGCGGGCGCTGGTCGAACGCATTGAAGCGCCCGTCACAGCGCGCCTGAAAGAGCCGACGCCCGAGGTCGAACCGTCCCGCCTGGAAGCGACGGCGGAGCCGCCGCACCCGACTGCCTCGGTGCCGGAAAAGCCGTCGATTGCCGTCCTGCCGTTCCAGAACATGAGCGGCGACCCCGAGCAGGAATATTTCACCGACGGCGTGGTCGAGGAGATCACGACGGCGCTGTCGCATGTGAACTGGCTGTTCGTCATCGCGCGCAATTCCGCCTTCGCCTACAAGGGCCAAGCCGTCGACGTCACGCGCGTAGCGCGGGAACTCGGGGTGCGCTACGTGCTGGAGGGCAGCGTCCGCAGGGCGGGCAGCCGGCTGCGTGTGGCAGGCCAGCTCATCGAGGCGGCGGCGGGCGTGAGCCTCTGGGCCGACCGTTTCGAAGGCGATGTCTCGCAGGTGTTCGAACTGCAGGACCTCGTCGCATCCAGCGTCATCGGTGCAATTTCGCCCAAGCTCGAACAGGCCGAGATGGCGCGCGCCAAGCGCAAACCCACCGAAAGTCTCGACGCCTACGACCACTATCTGCGCGGCATGGCAAGCCTTTACCGCTGGACGAAAGAAGGATTGGAGGAGGCTCTGCCGCAGTTCTACAAGGCTATCGAGCGCGACCCCGATTTTGCCGCCGCCCAGGGCGCGGCCGCCTGGTGCTATTTCTGGCGAATGGCGAATGGCTGGATGAGCGACCGCCAGAAGGAAGCCGCCGAGGTCTCCCGGCTGGTCGGCAACGTCGCCATTTCAGGCCAGGACGACGCGGTGGCGCTGGCCTTCAGCGGCCTGGCGCTGGGCTATATCTTCGGCGACTACGAGGCCGGCTCGGCACTGGCCGACCGCGCGCTTGTGCTCAACCCGAACTGCGCTGCCGCCTGGAGCGCCAGCGGCTGCCTCAAGGCGTGTCACGACGATCCCGACATCGCCATCGAGCATCTGTCGCGGGCAAGACGGCTGAGCCCGCTCGATCCGCTGACCTTCTTCATGCAGACTTTTACCGCCTTCGCCCATTTCGTAGCCGGGCGTTACGATGCCGCCTGGCCGCTCGCCGAGGCGGCTTCCCGCGCGCAGCCCTATTATCTCACCGGATTGCGCGTGGCGGCGGCCAGCAACGCCATGGCCGGCAGGCCCGATGCCGCGCGCAAGTATATCGCGCGTTCGCTGCAGCTCGACCCGGAACTGACGCTCTCCAGCCTCAAGCACCGCGTTGGGCAGATCAGGCCAGCCTATTTCGCCAAATATGTCGAGGCGCTGCGGCTGGCCGGCTTGCCCGAATGAGGCGGCTTGAACGGGCTCACGTCAGATGAGGCCCGCAACCTCGACTTCCCTGCCGATGCGAAGCGTTTCACGCACCAGCAGGTCGAGATCGTCGCGCCGCGTGCGGTGATTGGTGATCGCCACTCTCAGGCAATGCCGGCCGTGAATCGTGGTGTCGGACAAGGCGGCGATGCCTTCTTCCTGCAGGCGCAGCATAAGCTCGGTGTTGAAGGCCTTGAGCTGTTCCTCGGAAGCGCCCTCCACCCGATGACGGAAGCAGACGATGTTGATCGTGGTCGGCACTGTTAGTTCGAGCGCCGGCTCTGCTTCGATCAGACTGGCGAGATAGCGTGCCTGCGCGATGTTCTGGTCGATGAGCCGGCCGAACTTCTCGACGCCGTGCTCCTTCAGTGCCATCCAGATTTTTAAGGCGCGGAAACCACGTGATGTCTGCAGACCGAAATCGTGCAGCCATTGCCCTGAGGCGAGACCGCGCGGCGTCGATTCCAGATATTCCGGCGTGACAGCGAAAGCGTTGCGGTGTGCGGATGCGTCGCGCACCAGCGCGCATCCCGCCTCGAACGGCACGTGCAGCCATTTGTGCGGGTCAAGCGCAATGGAGTGGGCCTGCTCGATGCCGGCCACAAGCGACGCGTTCTGCGGCGCGATGGCGATCAGCGCACCGATGCAGCCGTCGACATGGAACCACATGTCTTCCTCGGCCGCCAACGCGGCCAACGATCGAAGATCGTCCAGGGCGCCCGTGTTGACGGTGCCGGCGGTGCCAATCACGCAGGCCGGCTTGAAACCTGCCTCACGATCCTCCGCGATTGCGCGCTTGAGCGCATCGACGTCGATCCGCAACGCGGCATCCGTTGGAATGCGCCGCAGCGCCCGGTTGCCGAGGCCGAGCACCTCCATCGCCTTGCGATGGCAGGAATGGACCTGGTCGGAAGCGTAGAAGCGCAGCGGCTTCGGGATCGCGCCGACGCCACTCTCCCGAACATCGACACCTGCCTTGGCGTTGCGCGCCACGGTCAGTCCGATGATATTGGCCATCGAGCCGCCGCTGACCAGCGTGCCGCTGGCCGAGGCCGGGAAACCGACCATCTCCTTCAACCAGTCGACCACCTGGCTGTCCATCAGCCCGGCGGCATGGTTGCCGCCGCCGAGATTCGAGCCCTGGATCGCCGCCAGGAAGTCGCCGAGCGCGCCGGTGAAATTGCTCGAGCCCATATACCAGGACCAGAAACGCGGATGGATGTTGCCCATCGGATAGGCCATGACATTGCGGGCAACCTCGCCGTAGACGTCGGCGATCAACGACGGTTCGTGCGGCAGCGGTGCTGAAAAGAACGCGCGAACCTCGGCCGGCATCTCGCGCCACACAGGACGTTCCCGCACATCCCGCAGATGTCCGATGGCGTCGTCGACGATCCGGTGCGACAGAGCCTGAACATCGGCCCAGTCCGCCGGATCGAGCGTTTCTTCAGTGGCCATTAGTTCCCGCAAGCTGTCCATGCGATTTCTCCCACAGCCTTTCCCAGATCGGCCGATGTGCAACCAATCACGGCGGCGCCACCCGAAAACGAATGGCGCCGCGACTTGGCTTCAGGCGTCGAACTGGCAGCTCGGCGTCGACCGCGACAGCGCCGTTTCCTCCGCATCCATCTCGGCCTCGATGCCGTCGAAAAGCGGCGTCGACATGTAGCGCTCGCCGGTGTCGGGCAGCATGCACAGGATCACCGACCCGGCCGGCGCAGTTCCGGCGATCTGGCGCGCCACGGCGAAGGTGGCACCGCCTGAGATGCCGGTGAAGATGCCTTCCTGCTGCGCCAGCGCCTTCGCCCATTTGATGCCTTCGGGACCCGCAATCGGCACCACCTCGTCATAGTAGCGCTTGTCGATCGCCTCCTGCAGCACGTTGGGAATGAAGTCCGGCGTCCAGCCCTGGATCGGATGCGGCTCGAAAGCCGGGTGGCTCGCCGCCGGCGCGCCGCCGGCGCCGCGCTCCTGCCCTTTGCCGCTGCCGATCAGCTGCGCGTTGGCCGGTTCGGCCAGCACGATCTTGACCTCCGGTCGCTCGCGGCGCAGCACGCGGCCGACGCCGGCCACCGTGCCGCCGGTGCCGTAGCCGGTGACCAGCACGTCCAGCCTGGAGCCCGCGAAATCGTTGATGATCTCGCGCGCCGTCGTCGCCTCGTGGATAGCGGCATTGGCTTCGGTTTCGAACTGGCGGGCCAGGAACCAGCCATTGGCTTCGGCGAGCTCGACCGCCTTCTTGTACATCCCGAAACCCTTCTGGGCGCGCGGCGTCAGCACCACCTTGGCGCCGAGCATGCGCATCAGCTTGCGGCGTTCGACGGAGAAGCTGTCGGCCATCGTCACCACCAGCGGATAGCCCTTTTGCGCGCAAACCATGGCGAGCCCGATGCCGGTGTTGCCGCTCGTCGCCTCGACCACGGTCTGGCCGGGCTTCAGCTTGCCGCTGCGCTCGCCTTCCTCGATGATGTTGAGCGCCAGCCGGTCCTTCACGGAGGCCGCCGGATTGAAGAACTCGGCCTTGACATAGATCGTCGCATGGGCCGGGCCGAGATTGTTGATACGGATCACCGGCGTGTCGCCGACCGTGTCCAGAATGCTGTCGAACAGCCGGCCGCGACCGGCAGTGGTCCTGATTTTTAACTTCTGCAGCATGGGCTTCTCTCCTCGATATCTCACATGCCGGTTACAAACCGGCGGCTTCGGCGGCGCGGTTTCGACACGTTGCCGCGCTAGGGTTGCTCGACCTGCCGCGGATGCGGCAACGGCGGCATTCCGGCACGGAATGGGGCTGCCGGATGCTTCCTGTCGTCTTTGGTGATAGAACATGGACCAACTGGTGAGCGTTGGAGAGAGCGTGGAAACATACGTGGAATCCACCCGATCGAGCCTGAACGACACCGTCGCCGGCCTGTCCGTACGACTGCTTGGGCAACTGGCGATTGCTCGTGGCGGCGCGCCCGTCACGCTGCCTTCCTCGCGCAAGCTGCGCGCATTGCTTGCCTATCTGGCGCTCGCGCCACACCCGGTCAGCCGCAGCCGGCTTTGCGAACTTCTCTGGGATGTGCCCAACGATCCGCGCGGCGAGCTTCGCTGGTGCCTGAGCAAGCTTCGCGGCGCCTTGGACGAGCCGGGCCGCCACAGGATCGAGACCGAAGGCGACACGGTGGCGCTTCGCCTCGTCGATTTGCATGTCGATGCCCTCGAAGCGGCCGCCGCGGCGACGGAAGGTATCGATACGCTCAGCCTCGAACGCCTGCGGGCGCTCGAGCAACTTTTTGCCGGCGATTTCCTCGACGGGCTGGAGCTCGATCGAAGCCCGCATTTCACCAGCTGGCTGACCGCTCAACGCCGCCGTTTCAGCTCATGCCACGTCGCCGTTCTGGAGCACATCATCGGTCTTCTCCCGCAGGGCGCCGATGAAGCAGGCGTCTATCTGGACAAATGGCTGGAGCTGGCGCCGTTCGACGGGCGCGCGCATGTCGCGCTGCTGGAAAGTCTCGCACGGCGCGGACAGATCGGCGCCGGCGAGGAGCACCTTGCCACCGCGGCGGAGCTGTTCCACTCGGAAGAGCTGGATTTCACCCCGTTGCGCGAGGCATGGCAGGAGATCAGGGCCCGCAACCTCAGCGCGACGCCCTGCGCCCGATCCGGGCTGCCGTTCCTGGCTCCGCAACCGCCGATCGTTGCGGCCGATTCCGAACCGGCTGCGACGCGCCGGGCCTCGCTGGCGGTGATGCCGTTTGCGGAAGCCGCCGGCATCGGCACTTTCCGCGGTGGGCTGGCCGACGGCCTGACGCACGACATCATCACGCGCCTCGCCAAGCTTCGGGATTTCTTCGTCATCGCCCGCGGCTCGGTCTTTGCGCTCGCCGAGAAGGACATCGCACCCGAAGACGCCGGGCGCAGGCTCAATGTCGACTATGTTGCGACGGGCTCGGTCCGCAGCCTGTCCGGCCGCGTCATGGTCGCGGTCGAGCTCGTCGAAGTGCGCACGGCCAGAATTGTCTGGACCGAGACCTTCGAGCACAGGCCGGATGAAATCTTCACCGTCATCGAGGGCATCGGCAACAGCATCGTCTCCTCGATCGCGGCCGAGATCGCGATGGTCGAGCGCAATCGCGCGATGCTGAAGGCGCCCAACTCGCTCAATGCCTGGGAGGCCTATCATCGCGGCCTCTGGCACATGTACCGCTTCACCCGCCAGGAGAACGAACTGGCGCAGCAGTTCTTCAACGAAGCGCTGAAGCTCGACCCCACCTTCGCCCGCGCCTATGCCGGGCTTTCCTTCACCCATTGGCAGAACGCCTTCCAGCGCTGGGGCGATCGCGACCGGGAGGCGGCCCTTGCCTTTGAAAGCGCCGGCCAAAGCCTTCTCGTCGACGACCGCAACCCGGCCGCGCACTGGGCCATGGGCCGGGCGCTATGGATGCGCGGCGACGGGGACGGGTCTTTGCTCGAGCTGTCGAAGGCCGTCGACCTCAGCCCGAACTTCGCGCTCGGCCATTATGCATTGTCCTTCGTGCACTCGCAGTCCGGCGACCCGCAATCGGCGATCGGCTCATCCGACCACTCGCGCCATCTCAGCCCGTTCGATCCGCTGCTGTTCGGCATGATGGGCGCGCGCGCCATGGCCCATGCGCGGCTGGGCGAATTCGAGCAGGCCTCGGAATGGGCCCTGAAGGCGGCAGCCCGGCCCAATGCCCATGTCATTATCCTGGCCATCGCCGCGCATTGCCTGGCTCTGGCCGGGCGACTGGACGAGGCGCGGAAGTTTGCCGCCGCGATCCGCAACACCTTGCCGGATTACCGGGCCGACGATTTCATCGCCACCTTCCGCTTCGATCGTGACGGCCAAGCCCTGTTCCGCAATGGCGCCAAGCTCATCGGATTGCATTGATCCACCGGCAACGCCGGCATCACCTGAACATCGGCACGCCTAGCGCATGAGCGGTCCGCTCGCCTTCCTCCACGCATCGATGCCGCCCTGGATGTGGCGGGCGCTGGCAATGCCGACGTCCTGGGCCGCCTGCACGGCCATCGCCGAGCGTTCGCCGAAGGCGCAATAGAACAGGATCTGCTTGGTCGTCGATTTTGCCAGCTCGTGCAGCATGCCGCCCGGGGTGATGTTTTCCTGCAGCCGCGCATAGGGCAGATGGATCGCGCCCGGAATGACGCCGTGGCGCTCGCGCTCGGTCTGCTCGCGCAGGTCGATCAGCGCCACATCGGGCCGTCCGACCAGCGCCAGCGCCTCTTCGGCGGTCACCGACCAGCCGCGACTGGCGATGTCGTCCTGGTGCAGCCCGACCCTCATATTGGCCGGCACCGCGACATCCATCATCTTCGGGTTGGAAAGCTTCAGATTGTTCATGATCTCGACATATTCGTCGACCGATTTCACCTGCAGGCGCGGGTTGAAAGCTTTCTCCTCGCCGATGGTCGACACGGTCTCCCCCTTGTAGTCGTGCGCCGGGAAGATCAGCGTCTCGTCCGGCAGCTTGAGCAGGCGGCCGAAGATCGACTCATACTGCTGCCGCGGATCGCCGTTCTGGAAATCGGTGCGCCCGGTACCGCGAATGAGCAGCGTATCGCCGGTGAAGACGCGGTCCGGCAGGATGAAGCTGTAGGAATCGTCGGTATGGCCAGGCGTGTAGATGACGTCCAGCGCCAGCCCCTCGATGGCCAGCTTGTCGCCGTCGGCAAGCCGCATTGACACCACGTCCGCCTTGGTCTGCTCGCCCATGACGGTGACGCAATGCGTCTTGTCGCGCAACGCGCCGAGACCGGTGATGTGATCGGCATGGAGATGCGTGTCCACCGCCTTGACCAGCCTGAGATCGAGCTCGTTGACCAGTTGCAGGTAGCGCTCGACCTTTTCCAGCACCGGATCGATGATCAGCGCCTCGCCGCCGCGGCGGCTGGCGAGCAGGTAGGAATAGGTGCCCGAAACGGAATCGAAGAGCTGACGGAAGATCATCCACGCCCCCTTGCGGCTGCCGGCCTAGATCGGCTCCCCGGCAGCATAAGACAAGCATGGGATGCCCGCCAGCGGAACACCCCATGCTAGGCCTAAAGGCTGAGGCTTCATGCAGTCGCCCACAAGTGTGCAGCGGTTCTGGCGACATGCAAGCACCAACGCGCGTCGCCTCACTCCGCTCGGCACGACGCGCTTTCTAGCGCCGTAAGACCGCGCTCAGCACGTCCCGGACGCCGATCGCGCCGACGAAGCGCGACTGCTCGTCGAACAGCGCCACCGGCGCTGTCTGCGACCGGTGCATGGCCAGCATCACCGTCTTCAGAGACGTGCCGGGATTGGCCCAGAACACTTGACCGCCTTCGTCCGGCTGCCTCTCGACATCGGCGCAGGACACCCAAACCGCAGGCTTTCCGTGGCGTTCGGCCGCCGTCACCAGCCCATGCTCATCGATCTTGAAGCGCGTCGTCTTGCGGCGGTCGAGCCACACCCAGCCATTCTCGCCTTGTTCGAGATCCCGCCGGTCGCGCATCACGTTCCAAGCTGTCAGCACCGAAAGCGGATTCACATTGGCGATGAAGTCCCGGACGTAGTCGTTGGCGGGCCTGAGCACGATGTCTTCGGGCGCACCGGTCTGGACGATCCGACCGCCCTCCATGATTGTGATGTGGCTGCCGATCTTCAGCGCCTCCTCGAGGTCGTGGCTGACGAAGATGATGGTCTTCTTCAGCTCCGCCTGAAGCTGCAGAAGCTCGTCCTGCAGCTTGGTGCGGATCAGCGGATCGAGCGCCGAGAACGGCTCGTCCATCAAAAGGATCGGCGCCTCGGTGGCGAAGGCCCGAGCAAGACCGACACGCTGCTGCATGCCGCCCGAAAGCTCATGCGCGTATTTCTTCGACCACTGGTCGAGGTTGACGAGCTGAAGCTGCTTTCTGACCCGCTCCTTGCGCTCGGCTTCCGGCACGCCGGCAAGCTCGAGGCCGAAGCCGACATTTTCCTCCACGGTGCGCCATGGCAGCAGACCGAACTGCTGGAACACCATCGCGACCTGCTTCTGCCGCAACCGCCGCAACGTCGCTTCGTCGCACGTCACGACGTCGACGGTGCGGTCGCCGTCCTTGACCAGCACCTGCCCGCGCGACACGACATTGAGCCGATTGACGGCCCGGAGCAGCGTCGACTTGCCGGAGCCCGACAGGCCCATCAGCACCGAGATCTCGCCTTCATGCACGGTGAGGCTTGCACCCGCGCAGCCCAGCACATTGCCGGTCTTTTCGAGGATCTCGGCGCGGCTGGCCCCTTGATCGATCAGCGCCAGCGACCCAGCCTGGTCGGCGCCGAAGACGATATCGACATTCTTGAAATCAACGGCGACGGTCATTTCTTGCCTCCAACGCCGATGCGGGTCATGCGGTCGAGCACGATAGCGAGCACGACGATGGCGAGGCCGGCTTCAAGTCCGAGATCGATGCGGCGCGAGCCGAGCGCGCGGTTGATTTCAGTGCCGAGGCCGCCGGCGCCGATGAGCGCGGCAAACACCACCATCGACAGTGACAGCATGATCGACTGTGTCAGTCCCGCCATGATGGTGGGCAGCGCCGAGGGCAATTCAACCTTCCATAAAAGCTGGCTCTTGGTGGCGCCAAAGGATTCGCCGGCCTCGATGATCGCCTTCGGCACCGAGACGACGCCCAGATGGGTAAGTCTGACGGCGGTCGGGATGACGAAGATGATGGTGACGATCAGGCCGGGCGCATTGCCAAGGCCGAACAGGGTCAGCACCGGGATCAGGTAGACGAAGGTCGGCAGCGTCTGCATCAAGTCCAGCACAGGCAGCATGAAGCGATAGACCTTCGGCTTATGCGCCGCCCAGATGCCGAGCGGCACGCCGATCGCCATGGCCATGGCAGCCGCCGCTACCACCAGCACCAGCGTTTGCACCGTCTGCTTCCATAGGTTCTGGTTGATGATGAAGAGAAGGCCGATGAAGACCGCGATGGCCAGCGGCCGCGAGCGCTGCAGGAACCAGGCGATGACGGCTATGACCAGCGCCAGGAGCACCGGCGGCACCAGGAGCAGAATGTCGACCAGACCGTCGAGCAGGAAATTCAGGCCGTTGGAAAAAGCCCTGAAGATGGTGTCGAAATTGTCGGTGAGAAACCCGAAGAAAGCCTTTCCCCACGGACCTATGGGGATTTTGTAGGCGACCAGAAATTTCGAAATTGGATCCATCTTCCCCTCATTGATCTTCGCTGTCCTTGCCGGACAGTCTCACAGCATATGAAAAAGGGCAGCCTTTTCCAGTGGCTGCCCTTCATTCGATCATGCCGACCTCAAAGCCGGCTCAGCCCCCGAGCGCGGTCTTGACCGCGGCGGCGGCGTCGCCGCCGTCGAAGGTGGTGACGCCGGCGATCCAGGGCGTCACTGCATCCGGATGCTTCTTCAGCCAGTCCGTCGCGACGGTGTTGGCATCGCCACCCTTGAGGATGGCGTCCATCATTTCGCCTTCCATGTCGAGATTGAACTTGAGATTGGCGATGAATTTGCCGACGTTCGGACACTCGGTGGTGTAGCCCTTGCGCACGTTGGTCGAGACGGTCGCGGCGCCGAAGCCGCTGTCGCCCATGCCGTCGAGGTAGGTGATCTTCATGGCCCCCATGACGGGATGCGGCGTCCAGCCGAGGAAGGCGATCCATTCATTGTTCTTCATCGACTGCTCGGCCTGCGTCAGCATGCCGGCCTCCGAGGATTCCACCAGTTCGAAGCCTTCCAGATTGTCCTTCGGGTTCTTGATCATGTCGAGGATGATGCGGTTGCCGTCATTGCCGGCCTCGATGCCGTAGATCTTGCCGCCGAACTTGTCCTTGAACTTGCCGAGGTCGGTCAGCGTCTTGACGCCGGCATCCGCGACATAGGTCGGCACGACGATGCCGTAACCGGCGCCAGCGAGGTTCTGGCTGATGGTTTCGACCGAACCGTCAGCAGTATAGTCCTTGATGTCGTTGGTCATCGACGGCATCCAGTTGCCGAGGAAGACGTCGAGGTCCTTGTTCTTCAGCGAAGCATAGGTCACCGGCACCGAAAGCTGGATCACCTGCGGCTCGTAGCCGAGCGCGGTGAGCAGCACCGACGCCAGACCGGTCGTGGCCTGGATGTCGGTCCAGCCGACATCCGACAGCCGCACGGCCTTGCAACTCGCCGGATCGCCCGCGTAAGCAGCGGTCGTAGACAGAAGCGCCGCCAGGCCGAGCCCGGCGACGAAAGATTTCATACGCGACATCAACTTTTCTCCCATTGCGATTCTTAGGCGATGCGAATTCACGGTTCTTGCGCCGCCTTGTTTCGTCAGCCAAACATCATTTTGAAGTGGTTTCAAGCGGTGCCACATCACGATGAACGCCGCGCGCTGGCCATTCAGCGACATGCCGTCGCTTTTCCGATAGGTGTCGCTTTTTTGGTGGACGGTGCAGCCGCCCCCTCCCCGCCGCTCGGCAAGTCGTCTTAAAAGGACAGCCATGGCAAAGCTGTATTTCCACTACGCGACGATGAACGCCGGCAAGACGACGATGCTCCTGCAGGCGTCCTACAATTATCGCGAGCGCGGCATGACGACGATGCTGTTCGTCGCCGGCCACTATCGCAAAGGTGACAGCGGGCTGATCTCGTCGCGCATCGGCCTCGAGGCCGAAGCGGAGATGTTTCGCGACGGCGACGATCTCTATGCCCGTGTCGCCGAGCATCACCAGCACCAGAACGTCCATTGCATCTTCGTCGACGAAGCGCAGTTCCTCGAGGAAGAGCAGGTCTGGCAGCTTGCCCGCATCGCCGACCGACTTAACATTCCGGTCATGTGCTATGGCCTGCGCACGGACTTCCAGGGCAAGCTGTTTTCCGGCTCGCGCGCGCTGCTCGCCATCGCCGACGAGCTGCGCGAAGTGCGCACCATCTGTCGCTGCGGCCGCAAGGCGACGATGGTGGTGCGCCTCGGCCCCGACGGCAAGGTTGCGCGACAGGGCGAGCAGGTGGCAATCGGCAAGGACGTCTACGTCTCGCTCTGCCGCCGGCACTGGGAAGAAGAGATGGGCCGCACCTTGCCCGACGATTTCATCGGCTTCATGAAGCGTTGAGCGGATCGGCCGCGTCACGTCGCATAAATCGCCAGCCGAGCCGCATGCCAAGCGTCGCCAGCGCGATCAACCGCCACGCCCGTGTCGGCCCGAGTGCATGCGCCTGATCCGCAGAGATCGCGCCGCCATCGCGAGCGTAGCGTTTGTTAAGGCTTCGGCCGTATAAGGCCGAGAGCCAGAATTCTTCGGGATCAGCCATGCTTCGCGCCATTTCGTCTGCCGTCATCTTCCTGCTTGCCGGCGGTCTTGCCGCGCATGCGGGTGGCGACGCGGCGCTCGGCAAGAAGGTCTTCAATCGCTGCATCGCTTGCCACGAGGCGGCGACCGACCGCGACAGGGTCGGCCCGCATCTGATGGGCGTCGTCGGGCGCAAGGCCGGCTCGGCGGAAAGCTTCGCCAGCCACTATTCGCAGGCCATGAAGGAGGCTGGCGCGGCCGGGCTCGTTTGGGACGAAGCCAACCTAGCCGAGTATCTCAAGGCGCCCAAGCAGAAGGTTCCCGGCAACAAGATGGGCTTCAGCGGACTGACCAGCGACGAAGACATCGCCAATGTGATCGCCTATCTCGAGGCCGACCCGAAACCGTGAGCAGCGCCAAGAGGCTGGCATCGGCCATGTTTGAAGCGATCATTTCGGCGACAATTCGATGGTATGCCTCAAGCGGACTAAGGCGCCGTAAAAACAGGAAGTTAAGTCATATCAGCTAAAGCCGGACGAAGGCGACGCGCACTACTGGCGCCATTGGCATGCTTGCCTTGTCTTTCAAGGGCCTGAGCAATTCTTTTGTTTTGACGCGCCTCCTTGTCTTCCTTCTTTCAATCGCCTGAGGCGCCACATATATTCGCCGCCACGTGCGACACGAAACCGGATGCCGAAGCGGGAGGCCCCTATGGCGACATTGCAGAATTTCGATGCCGAGATTGCCAAGACCAAGCAGGTCGTCGATGACATGCGCACCAAGATCGAGCAGTCCGGGACAGTGCTCGATACACTCGCCCAGGCCGACAAGAAGATCGGCGACGCCAATTTCGACATCGAGAACGCCCGCATCGAAGACGTGGTGAAGCAGCAGAAGATCATGGAAGGCAACATTGCCGACCTGATCATCGGGCTTGAGGACGCCACCAATGTCTTCGGCGCCGAATTCGAGAGCATGAAGAACTATACCGGCTGGGAAAACTTCGTCGGTGTCTTCTCGGAGCAGAGCAAGCAGCGCATGCGCACGGACCGCGTACGCAACATGTCGCTAGCCGGCAACCTGCAGGAACTGCTCGCCAAATCCGACACCATCGTCGGCATCCTGAAAGCCCAGAAGCAGATCCTCGACCAGCGCTACAAGACGTCGGAGGCCAGCCTGTCGCAGGTTATCGAACGCCGCAAGGCGACCATGGCCAACCTCGAGGCGGTTCAGAAGCGCATCGAGGAGTTGAATCCGATGCTGCTCGACATCGAGAACAAGATCGCCGCTTCCACCAGCCAGAAAGATCGCACCCAGCTCGAAGGCGAGCGCTCGAAAATGGCGACCGAATACAACGAGAAACAGGCCAAGGAGCAGGAGCTGCTCGCCGAGAGCCAGACGCTGGAGCGATATACCTCGATGTTCCAGACCTTCGTGGACTCGCTGAACAATCAGATCGCGGCGCAGTCGACGCTGATCAACAAGCTGACCATCGATACCGAGCAGCGCATCGTCCTCTACAAGGCGCTGGAAGATTCGCTGAAGACGGCCGCCCAGCAGGACGTGGCCCACAAGATCAACACGCTGGGCAGCCAGGTCGACAACACGGCCGAAGAGACGATGGCCGGCATCGGCGCCGCCTCGCAGAAGCACATCGGCGACCTGCTCGAGATGCATGAGAAGAACATGGTGGCGAGCGCCGACATCCAGCGCCGCAAGAAGCTGGCTGACGATGCCTTCGCCCGCCGCTTCGACGAGGTGATGAAGAAGCACAATTCGGCGAACTACGTGCAGCAATAGGCGGCGCGCCCGCAGTCTTTTCCAGGGCAGCGAAATGACCCCTGAAAACGAAGCGGCGGCACGCTATTTCTCCGCCATCACGGCGGCGCTGAGCGGGCTGGAAGTGTTCATGCGCGACGACCGCTCGCCGCTCTACCGGCATGGCATCGTGGCCAGGATCGTCGCCGAATACATCGCCCGTCTGGACAAATCCTTCGCCTGCTGGCGCAACCGGCTCGGCTTCATGGACACGTTCCGGATTTCGCGTGCCGACAGCGGCTATCCCGTCTTCCAGAACCTGCTTGAACTGGAGAACGATCGCCGCCAGGCCGATGCGCGACTTGCCAATATCCCGCTGGCCGGCGAGTTGCGCGACGAGATGGCCGACTTCATCCTGCGCCACAAGGAATTTCCGGAAGCGCTGCAGAGGTCGATGGCCGAGCGCCTCTACCTTGAGGATGTCAAGAGCGAGGCGACCTTCGGCCCGTTCATTCTTGCGCAGACGGCGAAGGTCTCGGTCAACCCCAAGACCTTGCGGCCCTATTACCTCGTCCACTGGGCCTCGTTCGACGGCACCGCCAACCTGCCGCTGATCTATATGGTGACCGTCGAGGACTCCTCGGAGAGCATGATACGCCAACTGGTCGATGCCAATGGCAAGCTGAACGAGCGGGTCGAGATTCCGCTTCCTGTGGACGGCCTGCTCAATCCCGAGCTCGCGCACCGCTTCGACGACTTCACCGAGAAGAACTCGGCCTATTCCCTGTCGCCGGCGACCATCGCGGTCAATCTCGACAAGGATTTCGAACCACTGCATCCCAAGCAACTCCGGCGCGTCGTGCTTGGCCCCTTCTATTCCGCCGGCATCACCGAGAACAATTCGACCGTGGCCGAGGTTCTGTCCAAGGTGCGCAAGCCCGAGAATGCCTGGCTGCTCACCTGGACCATCCAGGAGGTCTATTCCAAGGGCGAGAAGCCGGGCCGCAAGGGTCTCTTCTCCAGCGAGAAGTCGACACAGGAATTCTTCATCGACACCGACAATCTCGAAGCCGCGCGACAGGGCGTTTCGAGCTACGAGAACCATGCGCTGATCCCGCACGAGGCCTACCAGGCGCTCTATGCAGCCGGCGAGGCACAGCGGATTTTTTCCGGCTACAAGGTCCACATCCTGTCGAACGGGCAGGTCATCAGCGATGTGTGACCGTCAAACCGCGGAGCATCCTTCATGGACACCGGCCTGACCACCATCCCCGAAGCGGCAATCGAGAAACACCGCGCCACGGCGCAGAGCTTCATCACCCGTATTGTCGTGCTGGAGGACCCTTCGCGCGAATCCGGTACCGTGCTCGCCGGCACCAACCGCCGTTTCGTCTCGACCGTGTCGGTCGGCTCGGTACGGCGCACACGCGAGGTCGAGCTGTCGAAAACGGTGGCCGCGGTGCATCCCGACGACCAGTTGATGACCATCCCGCAGCACACGCTGCTCTACCGCGCCCGGCGCGGCCTGGCGATCGCGCTCGCCATCTCGGATGTCTTCGCCGAAGGTTCCGACCTCGAAAGCCTGCAGGCGAAGAATGCGCGCGCACCGCTCGAAGGCGACGAGGCTGCGACCTTCAAGAAGCTCCTGTCGGCCTCTGCCTATGTTTCGGCGTTCAGCCTTGCGTCCTATCTGTTCCAGCTTATCGACAGCGACGGCGAAGCGCCGAACGACATCCCCGAACCCGACTTCCTCTTCGACACGCCGCAGGATGCGGTGAAGTCGATCGTGGCTGGCCTCGACAAGGCGATTGCCGGCTCGAAGGACGATGCCGACCTGATGACGCGGGCGCGCGCCTTTGCCCGCGTCGCCATCGACGGCCTGCTCGCGCGAAAAGGCCGCTTCGACGGCATCGGGCCGTTCGAGAACGCTCACATCCGCATCGACGTGGACGATTTCACCCTCGACGGCTTCGACGTGGCGCCCGGCAAGCGATCGAAGCCGCTGGTGATGACCTTCAAGAAGCCGGAAGAAGTGGTCGGCAACCACATCGCCAAATTCCAGTCGGTCAGGCTCGCCAAGATGCTCATGGCCTATGACTTCGAGCGCGAGCTCAATCCCTTCGTCGAGCTCGGCGGCTTCCTGTTCACCTTCATTGGCGACGGCGCGCCGGGCACCGGCAAGACGACGCTGATCCAGATGATCGCCGGCCTCGTCAACGGCTACTGCCAGGTCGCCGGCTATCCCTTCGCCTACGAGAATTTCGGCGTCGATCAGATCTCGTCCTACCAGGGCAAATCCGGCCAGAACTGTCGCCAGTTCATCAACAACGTGCTCAATCCGCGCGCCATTGGCTTCGGCACCATCGACGACATCGACCAGGTGGCGGCGCGTCGCTCCGACGACCGCGCGTCGGCCGGCCAGCAAGAGATCACAGGCGTCTTGATGGACGCCTTTGCGGGCGCCTCGACGGTGGTACGCGGCAATTGCTCCTTCGGCATGTTCTCCAACTACCCCGAGAACGTCGACGACGCGCTGCGCCAGCGCGCCGGCGCCCGCTGGCTGGTCGACGGCCCGCAGACCCGCGACGACTACATCGACATTTTCGTGCTGCTCGCCGGCAAGAACCACAAGATCCCGCTGGGCAATCACAAGCTCTATGCGGCGCAGGAGATCCAGCGCGCCGTGGCCGAGGCCTATGAGGAGCATGAGAAGCCGCAGGAAGACGGGCTGATGAAGGTCTATGAGCGCTACATGAAGGAGAACGGCGCGCCGAAGACGCTGGCCGATATCGGCACCTATCTGCACATGATCAAGGACGCCGAGCCGCGCTTCACCGGCCGCGCCATCAAGAACGTCACCGACGCCATCAAGATGCGTGCCATGGACATCGAGCTGCCAGACGACTGGTTCGAGAAGCCGGAAGCCTTCATGCACAAGAGCTACGACGACAAGAAGGCGATGATCGAGGAACTGCGCGGCCCGTTCTCGATGGAGATGGTCATGCAGGAGATCAACCGCTATGCCGATTCCGAATTCCGCTATTCCGACAAATCCGATGACGCGGCGGTCGAGAAGCTGCTGCGCGACGCACGGCTGCGCGAACGCGCCGCTCGCGAGATGGACGAGCTGAAGAAGAAGGGCCTGTGGGATGCGTAGACCTTCGTCGGCGGCGGGCACGCCCGCCACCCAAAAACCCGACCTTCTGCGCGACAACGAGCTGATCTATGGCAGGCTGCTTCCTGTCGACGAACCGCATCTCATCCAGCGCTACAACAAGGCGCTCGTCGCCTTCGGCCTTGAGCCCACCAAGCTGCAGAGCTTCCAGATCGACCGCACCGGCTTCTCGCCCGAGATCGCCGAGGAGTGCGGCGACCATGACTATCTCGATCCCAACGAGGTCAACCGCCGCTTCATCATCCTGACGCCGGCGCAGATCGACCTGCCGGTGGTGCACACCGCCTTCTCCAACACCTCGCAGCTGATGTTCGAGTTCATGTCCAAGAACCGGCGCGCCATCGATGCGCTGACCATCAAGGACGTCATCTACGGCGAGATCGAGGACTCCGTTCCCAAGGTCAACGACATCGAGGACCTGCTGTCGATCAACCAGGTCGAGTTCAAGGTGCTGTCGGCCGAGGATGTGCTGGGCAAGGCGGCCGAGCTCGGCAAGCTGGTCGACCGGCTGAAGCAGGAGCCCGATGCCTGGCGCGACAATGCCATGCTTGAGCGCATGGTCGACTTGGCCAAGGTCTGCGGTGATATCCGCGAGAACGCGCTGGTCCCCGACCAGGTGATCTTTCGCCACAACGCGTACTGGACCAGCCATTTCGGCGGGCTTTACGTGTTCGTCGACCCTGATCTGACCACCGTCATCAGTGACCCGGCCGCGCCCGGCTTCCGCCGCTCGCGCCCCTGGCAGGTGAGTTATCTGTCGATCAACGACGCCGACAGGGTGTTCCGCTTCCTCGCCGAAACCGGCCGCCTCGACCTGCCCCGCGCCTCCTGGATCGAAGCGTCAGGTTACCTCGAGCACCGCGCCGAGATGGTGGTCCGGGCGCTGATCCGCGAAGCCGAGCCCAACCGCAACCTGACCAACGTGGACAAGGTCTGGCTGCAGACCTGGATCCATGGCCATGCAGACCTGATCACCCAGGACGGCAACTTCCCTTTCCTTAATGCAGCCAAGCGCGAAATCGCCCAGTTTGGCCATCTCAAGGTCGAGGACGTCCCTCCGCGCCAGCGGTTCCTGGTCGTGCGCGCCAGGCCCGATCACCCCGATGCCTGGCTGACCAACCAGCTGATCTCGGATTTCGTGCCGCAGGATTTCGTCTCGCGCTACGTCTTCAACAAACCTGGTTTCTACCGGGACTTCGACGGCTTCAGCGACGCCTGGCGATCGCATGTTGTCGACGTTCTGAAAACCACATATTTGAAGGACAAGGCGGCGTTCCGGACGCGCCTTTACGGCTTGACTGATTGAGGGGTGACGAGAGCCATGCTTGATCCGATCGTGAGTTTCTTCACCCGAATCTTCCAATGGATCGGCCGCGGCATCGGCGTCGTCATCGGCATCCTCCTGTGGCCGTTCGTCTGGGCGGGCCGCTGGTATGGCCAGCGCGGCTGGATCCTGAAGGCCGTCGTGGGCCTCGCCCTTCTGGTGCTGATCGGCCTCTACGCCAACTTCTTCTACGCCACCCAGTGGTGGAACAGTTTCGACCCGAACTATCCCGACAAATACACCTTCGAGAAGCGCAACGTTTCGGCCGGCGAGCAGGTCACGGCCGGCGCCGGCACCGACACCGCCAAGACCTGCGGCAACTCCGCCGTCGCCCAGGTGGCTGCCGATTTGACCGACTTCAATGTCAATCAGAATGCCTGGGTCTCCTCGATGATCCTCTACAAGCTCGGCTTGTTCGGCGTCGACTGGGACCATACCCCCTGGATGGACAACAAGGCTTCCTTCCAGCGCGGCATCAACCAGGCCGTGCGCCGCACCGCGACCGAGCTTGCCGACAATCTCGGCCGCGTCCGCACCACCTCGCAGATCGACGCAGACCTGCAGGACGCGCGCGGCAATCTGCAGTTCGATGAGGAAACCTGGTATTTCGGCCTGAACCCGTTCGGCCCCAAAACGCCGACGCCGAGCTACTACCGCGATGCCGTGCGCAAGCTGCGCTCCTTCAATGCCCGG
Source organism: Mesorhizobium sp. M3A.F.Ca.ET.175.01.1.1 (assembly GCF_004791945.1). Classification (NCBI taxonomy): domain Bacteria; kingdom Pseudomonadati; phylum Pseudomonadota; class Alphaproteobacteria; order Hyphomicrobiales; family Phyllobacteriaceae; genus Mesorhizobium; species Mesorhizobium sp. M3A.F.Ca.ET.175.01.1.1. The sequence goes on from NZ_SRTP01000013.1 coordinate 176,857, forward strand.
TTAGCCGCCTGCCAGGCGACGTTCGATGCCCGCGCAGACAATCTGAAGCAGTATATCGACCGCATTTCCAGCGACATCGGCTCGACATCGGCGATCCTCAAGGAGCGCGCCGAGAACCACAATAATGGCTGGTTCGATTTCCGCGCCGACGACCGCTTCTGGTTCGCCTACGGACAGCTTTATGCCTATTACGGGCTGATGAAGGCCGCCCAGGCCGACTTCGAGGACGTGATCAAGGAAAAGCACCTGCAGAACCTTTGGGACACGATGGACTCGCAATTCGTCTCGGCGCTGCGCATTCAGCCCCTCATCATCGCCAATGGCCGCGAGGACGGCTGGCTGCTGCCGACGCATTTGACGACCATGGGCTTCTACATACTGCGCGTGCGCTCCAACATGGTCGAGATCAGCAATGTCCTGAGCCAATAGCGCGAGAGCCGACCGTCGGGCGATGGCGGATTTGCGGCGTCGCTTCTGTCGCTTTTCGCGCATTGCACGGCTGTTTTGAGACTGCGGAACGGCAATCGCTCTGGCTTCTATACGGCCCAACGACCAGGGGCCAAAGACGCCGCGAAGGTCGATCGGCAACAGCAATCGTCTTTCTTTGCAGGAAACTTATTTGCATGAAAGTTGACGCCGCGACAGCGACAGGGTTAGAACATGCCCTTGCGTCCGGGCGGCGTTTCGAGCATGCACAAATCATCGAACCCCTCCCCTCCACTGCCCAATCCAGAGGAAAGCCGTCATGGCCGAAGTGAAGTCCGACATCGAAATCGCGCGCGCCGCCAAGAAGAAGCAGATCCAGGAGATCGGCGCCAAGATCGGCATTCCGCACGAGCATCTTTTGCCCTATGGCCATGACAAGGCGAAGGTCTCGGCCGAGTTCATCAAGTCGGTGAAGGGCAACCGGGACGGCAAGCTGATCCTGGTCACCGCGATCAACCCGACGCCGGCCGGCGAGGGCAAGACCACGACCACGGTCGGCCTCG
>NZ_SRTP01000138.1:0-368 GCF_004791945.1 Mesorhizobium sp. M3A.F.Ca.ET.175.01.1.1
CGAGAACTTGGAACGTTGAATACGACGGTCGCCTCTCATGCGGAGACACCTATGTTCGGAAGAAGACACACGAATGGTCAAGTGTTCCGGTAGCGCGGCGCGAAACACAGTGTCCGCCACTTGCTCGGACAACTTCTTCGGTGGCATGCGGATTGCAAGGGGGATGGTGAAGCGAAGGTCAGCGCATCACAACCTCGCCGTTCTGTTAATTGCTCCGCCTCAAGTGCAAATAGGCGTTCTCAACGTGTAAATTCTTTATGAAACTTGGCTTGTTGGAGCTACGCGGTATCGAAACCGGTAGAACAGTGCACCAGCAAAATGGAGTGGCTTCTTAACTGTTAAGCAGGCGCGTTGTTGATCGAGCTGCA
>NZ_SRTP01000139.1:0-368 GCF_004791945.1 Mesorhizobium sp. M3A.F.Ca.ET.175.01.1.1
CGAGAAGAAGGGCGTCATGTTGCGGGGCTATCCGATGGCGTTCCTCGTCACCGATGAAATTGCCAAGCATACGAGCATGTTCGACTGGACGATCCCGCCGGAATTCGCCACTGGGCGACATGTTCACCGGGTGCAGGAGGAGACCTTCTATCTGCTCGAGGGCGAGTGTGAATGGCATGTCGGCGACAGGACGATCCGTGCAACGCCGGGAACCTTCCTGTTCATCCCGCCGGGAGTGCCGCACAACATCACCAATGTCAGCGAGAAGCCTGCGCGCGTGCTGATGACCGTCTCTCCGCCTGGCCATGAGCATTATTTTGAAGAGCTGGCCGCGCTCGCGGCGCGTGGGGCGCCCGATCCAAAAGCGC
>NZ_SRTP01000140.1:0-368 GCF_004791945.1 Mesorhizobium sp. M3A.F.Ca.ET.175.01.1.1
GCCTTGGCGCAGGTGTCGGCATCGGCGAACACCCAGAGCCCATCGACATCGTCATGCTTGGCCAGCACGCCGGCGAGCTCGGCGCTACGGCCGGTGACGATGTTGATGGCGCCGGCCGGAATGTCGGAATACTCGATCACCTGGTAGAGATCCGTAGCCAGCAGAGGGTGGCGCTCGGACGGGACGGCCACCACCGTGTTGCCCATGGCGAGCGCCGGCGCCACCAGCGAGATAAAACCGAGCAGCGGCTGGTTGTCCGGCGCGACGATGCCGACGACGCCCACCGGCTCGTGCAACGCAAGTGTCACGACGCGGGCCGGCGGCTGGTGGACACGGCCCTCGAACTTGTCGGTGAGGCCCGCATAGAG
>NZ_SRTP01000141.1:0-368 GCF_004791945.1 Mesorhizobium sp. M3A.F.Ca.ET.175.01.1.1
CCCCCATCTGGCAGCGCACCAGCACCGCGCGCAAATGGTTGATGCAGCGTATGCCGGCGCACTTGCCTTCCGAGGACGAGCAGAGCCCGACCGGCTTGCCGGCCAGGGGCCTGAACGTGCGGCTGCCCTCCCGGCGTATCCGGCTCACCCAGTCGATCGCGTTCTTGAGCAGCGGCGGGATCGAGCCGTTATATTCGGGTGTCGCGATCAAGAGCCCGTCATGCGCGGCGATTTGATGGCCAAGCCTGAGCGCGTTCTCGGGGATGCCTTTTTCCTTTTCGAGGTCCTCGTCCATGATCGTCAGCGGATAGTCGCCGAGCGAGATGCGCGTCACCTCCGCGCCCTGCATGGCGAGCTCCTTCTGCGCC
>NZ_SRTP01000142.1:0-368 GCF_004791945.1 Mesorhizobium sp. M3A.F.Ca.ET.175.01.1.1
CCGCAACCAAACCTCGTCGTTGATGACGATGACACTGGGCCAGCCCGGTCTCTTCAAGCCGCGCAATCCCAATCCGTGGTTCCAGCTGTCGGGAGCGCAGGACGCCACCAGCTTCTACGACACCGCCGAGCTGAAGGACACGCTGGAGAGCCTGATCGATTTCGATGTGCTGAACGACGGCAGGAAGCGGCTGAGCGTCGGCGCGGTCAATGTCAGGACCGGCAACTTCGTCTATTTCGACACCGACAAGGTGCGCATCGGGCCGGAGCACATCATGGCGAGCGGCGCCCTGCCGCCGGCCTTCCCCTCGATCCGCATCGAGGGCGAGTATTATTGGGATGGCGGCATCGTCTCCAACACGCCGCTGC
>NZ_SRTP01000143.1:0-366 GCF_004791945.1 Mesorhizobium sp. M3A.F.Ca.ET.175.01.1.1
GGTGTCTCGCCCGACGGCACACGCTGGATCTCGTGGAGGCCGGGATTCTTTTTACCCTTGCGCGTGCTGTCGCGCCTGTTTCGACGCCGCTTCCTGGAGGAACTGCGAGTGGGCCATGATGCGGGCTGGCTGGGCTTCTTCGGCGATCTCGCCCACCTGGCAAAGCCCGATGCCTTCGCCCGCTTGCTCGCCGAAGTCCGTCGCCTCGAATGGGTCGTCTATGCCAAGCCGCCCTTCGGCGGGCCGCAACAGGTGCTGGCTTATCTCGGCCGCTACACCCACCGCGTCGCCATCGCCAATTCCCGCCTAGTCAGCATGGTCGACGATCGCGTCGCGTTCCGCTGGCGAGATTATCGTCATGGCGCC
>NZ_SRTP01000144.1:0-366 GCF_004791945.1 Mesorhizobium sp. M3A.F.Ca.ET.175.01.1.1
GATCAGCCGACCCTGGAGCGGCGATTTCTGACCGAGACGATGTCGCCTGCTCGACGCGACGCGCAATGATCCGCACTGACGTCGGAGCAACCTTTGGGCCGCTCCCTGGATCGGCCTCGTCCCCGATTGCTCAGTCTTCGCGGGTGAGATCCAGCGGCTGAACTTGAACTTTCGGTGAGACCGCGCCTCCTCCCCGAGTTAGAGGGCGCTGCCCCCCTTTCGGCAAAGCGCCTCGGCCTTCATCTTCATTTTTTAATCGCCCGCCTCTCCACCTCGGAGAGGCTCTAGAGATTGAGTGAGTGACGTGATGGGCGGGCAATGCGCAAGCGGGCGATGCGTGAGTTCGTGAGTGAGTGCGGTGGGTAG
>NZ_SRTP01000145.1:0-366 GCF_004791945.1 Mesorhizobium sp. M3A.F.Ca.ET.175.01.1.1
CGCTAGAGCAACCTACGCAACAGTCGGCGGCCGGGCAGTGTCTCAGTTAGAATTCCCGGGGGGCTTGACGCGGCTGTCGCGCCGGCTGTCGAACTCCTATATGCATACCGGAAAGCACGGAGGATGTTTGTCTTGAGATCGACGGTCAGCAAACCCGAGGATGCCGCGACTGCCTTTGCCGATGCCTGGAACCGGCACGATATGGGCGACCTCGCGGCGCTGTTCTCCGAAGATGCCAATTTCGTCAATGTCGTAGGCGTGTGGTGGAAGAGCCGTAGCGAGATCGAAGGGGCGCACCGCGCGACCCATGAAACCATGTTTCGTGAAAGCCGATTGGACGGTGATGTCTCGTCCGTTGTTGAGCTT
>NZ_SRTP01000146.1:0-365 GCF_004791945.1 Mesorhizobium sp. M3A.F.Ca.ET.175.01.1.1
TTGGTGCTAATTGTCAGTGTAGTATTCGAAATATCAAACTTAGCTCAGGCTGAAAGAGAAGCCACTTTTATTTCATCTATTGCAGCTATAATTGTCTCTGTATATCTTGTCGGACGTAACGCAGCAATCGTCGCGACCTTGGTGACCGCCGCCGCCGCCCTGGCGGCCGCAAGAATTTTACGCGGTCAAGTTCCCGCCGAGGATTGGCTGCGTGCAATCTTCCTCCTCGTTTCTGGTTTTATGATTGCCTTCATGTTCCACCGCCTGCGGCAGGATGTCAGTAGGGTGTTGGAGATCGCCGAAAATAGATTAAGCGCTGTCGAGGCCACCGAAAGCCGCTTCCGTTCGGTGTTCGAGCGTGCGGC
>NZ_SRTP01000147.1:0-363 GCF_004791945.1 Mesorhizobium sp. M3A.F.Ca.ET.175.01.1.1
GGAGCAATCCCTTACCGCGCACGTCGGCCATGAACGGAAAGCGTTTCGCCAATCCTCTCAGTTCTTCGATCAGCACATCGCCCATGGCGGCGGCGTTGGCGATAAGGTCAAGCCGGTCCATCTCGCTAAGCACGGCAAGGCCGGCGGCGCAGGCGAGCGGGTTGCCGGCATAGGTGTGGCCGTGCTGGAAGCCGCCGGAGACGAGCAGCGGCTCGACCAGCCGCATGGGTGCCGCCAGCGCGCCGAGCGGCGCGTAGCCCGAGCCCAGCACTTTCGAGAGCGCGACGATGTCGGGCCTGCAGTTCAAATGGTCGCCGCCGAGGAACCTGCCGGTGGGGCCGGCGCCGCTAATCACCTCGTCAT
>NZ_SRTP01000014.1:0-71167 GCF_004791945.1 Mesorhizobium sp. M3A.F.Ca.ET.175.01.1.1
GCCGAGGAATGGAAACGACCGCCGCGCGAGTGGTTCGAGGCCAAGACCCAGTTCGCCGTCGTCTTCGGCGAAAGGTTCGTCGGCCAGTGACGAAACCGGCCTCGCGCACAGAATTCCTGACAGTCCCCCGATGACCGACGACATGATGAACCTGCGCGCGCTCGTGGAGAAGACCCCCGATGCCGATCTCCTGCGCGATCGCCGCCGACGTGGTCGAGGATCGGACGCACCATCAGCTTCGTCACTGACCGACGCGTCTCGACAGGCAGCGCCTGCCATCGCGGCGCCTCCATCATCATGTCGGTGTCGTTCAACCTGGAGAACAGATCGAACTGGTAAGTCGTGGGCTTGCGCGGCATGGACCTCTCCCCGATTCGAGTCGTGAGAGTCCGATGCTGCGCCGATCTTCTGAGATTGCGACGGCACGCCTGTGTCATGGAGAAGCTCAGCCAAGGCGACAAGCACGGCAAGATCGACCTGCGCGGCAGCCGTGATGCGCCAGCTCACGCCAGCCGATCGGTCGAACATCCACGCCGGAACCTCCAGCCACCGGTCCGACGCTTGGCCGGAAAGGCTGCAGCGGAAAATCGTCACATCACCCTTCTTGATCACTTCATGGGTATGGACCTGCAGCCCGGCCCACGGATGCCACGGATAGCAAAGCTCGCGTTCAATCCCAGTCCCGTGGGTGTTATGTACAACACCGCGCGGCCGCACTCCCAAATCGCCTGGCAGACACCGGCTGAGTTCGCCGCCACCTTCAATCCGCGACGGTCGCTCGCGCTGCGCTATGCCAAAGGCTCCACGCCAGCGACCGTCGCTTCACCCGCCCAGCAGGGCACAACCCACGCCGGAAACGAACTCAAAACTGGATAGAAACTGGGGGCAACGTCAGGCGCTCAGCGGTTAGCAGACCACCCTCATCGCGCCTATCCCTGCCATAAGGGCAATCCACTTTCTGCGGCGAAGTCTCTGTCCTCTGCGTAGATCGGCTCGCCTCTTTGCACCACCCGTCGAAGCAAATCCGCATCTTCTTCGGCATGATATCGAAAGGCGTTTCGGGTGTCATATCCATGCCCTGCTTGGGACAGGGAAAACCCGCTGACCACAACAGGGGTGAAACCAGCGAAACGCGCCAGTATGATCGCGAAGGCTCCGGTGGAGATTTTCCGGTGCCAGCCGCCGGAAAGATGATATTTGCCGCTAAGCCGCCAAACGATGTTGGCTAGCTGCCACTTGGTAAGTGCCTGCAAGGTGTCATAGCGATAATTGAAGGTGCAGCAACTGGCTTTCAGCTTGTCCTCAACCTCCTGCCAGACCGGGATGATCAGATGCTTTGCCTGCCGTCCTTTTAACAAATCACGCTTGTAGATATCCTGCCCACCCGCGCCGATCAAAATGCCGCGGCGGATCAGCGCGATATCAGGAATGGGAAGGCCGAAGGTTTCCGCCAAAAGCTGGGAAGCGTTGACGGTCACAAGTGCCCAATGGGCATCATGTCCCCGCGGGAGGCGAAAATTCGGCGCCGACCCCATCACCAGGGCGGGACCCGTCACTCTGGGCAAGCGAAGAATTGGCTTTGGGAAGATGGGCAAGAGATGATCCGAGAGCGGAATTTTCATCCGGGAATCTGAACCGCATGTTCCTCATAGGCGCGCAGGATCTTTTCTTCTCGGCTCCACAATTCGTCCCATTGCGTCGCGCCCGACCAGCCCGCAAACCAAGGACCGCCGAGCGTGTAGTGCGCCAGCGAGACATCGGCGGGATTGAGTTCCGAAGCCGAAGCCCCTACCAGGTAGTTCCATGCCAGGGGCAATTCCCCGATCTCATGGTCCTCAAGCCATTTGAAGGCGTGGAGGTCACGTCCGGGCAACGTATTAAGCATCTCGTTGGTCAGCCGTTTGTTGGCGGGATGGTCCAGGTTCCACAAAACGACCGACGACCAGTTCTTGCGGCGATAGAACGTCTGCGTTTGTCCGTCCATCTTGACCGCTTCGGATTCGCGCTGCTGGTGCTTAACCGCCATGATCGCGTAGGAAGGATCGACCAGGTCGAGCAGCTTGACCGGGTCCTGCAGAAACAGGACGTCACAATCGCAGAACATGGCCCAGCCGCCTTGCCGCAGAAACGGAACGGCAAAGCGCGATATGGCAAACTCGGTGGCCATGGGTGCCTCGGAAATTGGGCACCAGAGCTTACCATCACGGACCTCGATCGGTCGGTTCATGATTCCCTGGGCTACAAGGTCTTTAAGCACGAGGGGCCGTATCTGCAACGGCGTGCTTGTTCGCCGATAGGCGCTCCATCGTGCTACGTCTAGAACTCGGGATTCGCGCGGATCATACCCGATGTAGATTGGTATCATGGCAATTCTATACTGCTTGTGAAATCTCGGATTAGCATGGTAGCACTGCAAGCGGAAATGGCAGCACCGATCCTGGGAAATGGGCGTGGCCGTCTGCTGAGATTGATCGTGGCTACCGCTTCTGCCGCGCTGCCACTTTTTTCAAAGCACGAACCTGAAAGTATCTGACCCATTGGTTCAGTCAAGGTTTGGCTTCAATTCGCAGGAAGTCGCGCGTGAGCGAACTCCAATTGAGACCGACGAGAGAGACGACGTAGAGGCCTCGGCTTCGGTAACCCCAGCCTCTCTCGCGGCGGCGCAGGGCGGCGTTAAGCGTATTGTCGGAAATCGGACGCGAACCCGATCGAACACTAGGAAACAGCAGCGAACCGCCACCAGAGATTTTCCTAAGTGAGGTTAGGGAGTTAACAGCCTGCCTTGAAAGGGCTATGCGGTGCGGCCGTCGCATTTTCATGCGTGCGTCAGGATGATCCACACCGAGCTTTCGAAATCGAACTCGTCCCATTCGGCCGCACGCAACTCGCCGGGGCGGGGAAACAGCAGCGCCATCAGTTTCAGGGCCGCTCGGGTTGTGGGCTGTCCGTCAAATGCATCGATCGCTCTCAGCAAGCCTCCCAAAGCCTTCGGCTCGGTAATCGCGGCACGTGGCGTGACTGTTGGACTGATGAGTGCACCCCTCAGGGCGATCGTCGGATCTGCCTCGGCGCGAGCGGTCGCGATTGCGTATCGAAACACGCTACCAAGGGTGGAGCGTAGTCGCCTGCCGACTCGTATCGGCCGCGAACCTCCACGCGACGGAGGGCGGTAAGAATCATGGCCCGATCGATCTCCCGAATGCACTTGTCGCCAATTGTCGGGTAGGCAAAGTCGAGCAGCCATTTGACCTTGTTGATCGTCCGGTCGGCACGTCCCTCCTTCTTCTGTTTTTCAACGTATTCGTCCGCGATTGAGCGAAAGGTGTCTTTTGACGAACTAGCTTTCTGGAATTTGCGCTGCTGGGCCGGGTCGGCACCAGCCTTGAGGAGGCGTTTGGCTTCATCGCGTGCTTGGCGGGCATCAGCGAGAGAAATGACAGGATAGCTGCCCAGAGACAGCAGCTTCTGCTTCCCGTCGAACCGGTAGGCGAGGCGCCATAGCCTTGTTCCCGACGGCTGCACCCATAGCTGCAGCCCGCCGCCGTCGGATAGCTTCTGGAGCTTGGACGCGGGCCGGGTGTTGCGGCATTTCACGTCGGAGAGAGCCATTGTGGGACCTCCTGTTTTGGCGCTTCGATACCAACAGGGTCTCAGATACCAACAAAAATACCAACACCTCGCCCCGTTGGACGAAGTTTGCCGAACTGCGATGAAATTCGCCCAAGCGGATCTTTCGTGCCGAAAAAGGAAAGCAGATTCAGCAATTTGCGGGGGCTGAAGCGTAGAAGCTTCGGCGAAAGGGAGCGCCGGGAGAATGAGCGACCTGAGACATAGGTGACGATTTGTACCGGACACATGGGTAACACTTTTCGGTTTTTGCCGGGAGGTGTTGATGCCGTGGAGAGAGTGTTCGGAGATGGAAGAACGTCTTCGCTTTGTGGCTCGCCTTCTGGAGGGAGAAGGCATGAGCCAGGTGTGCCGGGCGTTCGGGATATCGAGGAAGACCGGCTACAAGATCTTCAACCGCTACCAGGATGAAGGATTGGAGGCGCTTTGCGACCGTTCTCGGCGGCCGGTGCGCGACGCCAACCAACTGCCCGACCAGATCGAGCGGCTGATTGTTGAGACCAAGCGGGACAAGCCGCACTGGGGCGCCAGGAAGATCAAGGAACTGCTGATCAGGAAGCTCGCCGGCGATGCGCGCATTCCTGCCAAGAGCACGGTGCATGCGGTTCTCGACCGCCACGGCCTTGTGAGCCAGGCCCCGCAAGAGGAACCGGGCGAACAAGGCCATGGGCACGCCGTTGTCGCAAGCCGTCCAGCCCAATGATCTATGGTGTGCCGACTTCAAGGGCGAGTTCAAGACCGGCGACGGTCGCTACTGTTACCCCCTGACGGTCACCGACCAGGCGTCGCGTTACCTTTTACTGTGCGAAGCGCTTGAATCGACAAAGGAGGCTCCGGTCATCGAAGCCTTCGTGCGGCTCTTCAAGGAACGCGGCCTGCCCGCCGCCATCAGAAGCGATAACGGCCTGCCGTTCGCCTCGCCCAACGGGCTCTACAATCTGTCGCGACTGTCGGTTTGGTGGCTGCGGCTGGGCGTCAGCCTCGAGCGCATCCAGCCGGGCTGTCCACAGCAGAACGGCCGCCATGAGCGCATGCATCTGACGCTGAAGAAAGAGGCTACGCGTCCGCCGGGCATGAACGTATTGCAGCAGCAGGCAAAGTTCGACGACTTCGTGAACGAATTCAATGCCGAAAGGCCGCACGAAGGCATTGCCATGAAGGTGCCGGCCGAGCTCTACACGCCCTCTTCAAGGCCCTACAGCGGACTGCCCGAGCTGATCTATCCCTTCCATGACAAGGACATCATGGTCACCGCTTGCGGCCGCGTCTGCATGCATCGCAAGAAAATCAACATCTCGATCGTGCTCGCCGGCCAGAGGCTCGGCATCACCGAAGTCGACGACGGCATTTGGCTCGTCTCCTTCATGCACTATGATCTCGGATATATCGACCTGGAGCAGAGAACCTTGCAGACCATCGACAACCCGTTCGGCACGAGGTTGTCACCCATGTCTTAGGGACAAGCTGTTACCTATGTCTCCGGGTCGGACAGAAAAGGGGATGGTGCCCAGAGGCGGATTCGAACCACCGACACGCGGATTTTCAGTCCGCTGCTCTACCAACTGAGCTATCTGGGCCTGTACCGGCTAACGGGATCGCGCGCCGGGTTTCTTGGGGCGCCGGGCGGCACCCCTTGAAAGCGCGTGGGTTATAGCACGGGAATTGGGCCTGTCCAGAGCGATTGCAGGAAAAGTGCGCAGCGGTTTTCTGTCCGCAAATGCGTAAAAACAATCACTTAGCTTGGCTGCCGATTTCATCGGGAAAGAAAAATCGCCGCCAAACGGCTGAACGCCGGGTGAGCGCTCACTCCCCGTCTTCAGGCGAGGGGCCTTGCGCCGGGCTGTCGCCCTCTTCCTCCTCGCTGTCACGCCCGGGGATGACGTAGGCGCCCTTCAGCCAGCGATTGAGGTCGATGTCCTTGCAGCGCGCCGAGCAGAACGGATAGTGCTCGCGCGCCGAAGGCTTGCCGCATTCGGGACAGGGCCGCTTCGGCCTGAGCGGCGTCACCTTGTCGTCAAGACTCATGCTGGTCCAGGCTCATGGGTGATCCAGGCTCATGGCCGCGCGGCTTGCCAGTTCCGGTAAGCCTTGAACCCCTCGCCCGAAAGCAGCGCGACGCTTTCATAGAGCGGCAGGCCGACCACATTGGTGTAGGAGCCGACCAGCTTGACCACGAAGGAACCGGCCAGGCCCTGCACCGCGTACCCGCCTGCCTTGCCGCGCCACTCGCCGGAAGCGACATAGGCGTCGATCTCCTCGCGCGGCAGCCGCTTGAAGCGAACCCGCGTCTCCACCAGCTTCTGGCGCAGCTTGCCGCCCGGCGTGATCAAGCAGATGCCGGAATAGACCCGGTGCGAGCGGCCTGAAAGCAGGCCGAGGCAGTTGACGGCGTCATCGATCGTCTCGGCCTTGGGCAGGATGCGCCGCCCGACCGCCACCACCGTATCGGCGGCAAGAATGAAGGCCGGTGCGGCCCCTTCCTCGCTCTTCAGCGATTCCAGCGCTTTCTCGGCCTTGTCCTTGCACAGGCGTTTGGCCAGCGAGCGCGGATGCTCGGCGCGCAGCGGCGTCTCGTCGACATCGGCAGGCAGGATCCGGTCCGGCTCGATGCCGGCCTGCTGCAGCAGTTCGATGCGGCGCGGCGAACCCGAGGCAAGCACGAGCTTCGGCAGGCTGCTCATGGGAGCATGATGCCGAAAATTGTGAAGCGGTTCTCGGAGGACATCATGCTCCACTCTTTGATTTGGAGCCGGATTCAGATTCCAGGCCTGACAGGCCTGAAATCATCCGGCTCCAGATTCCCGCCAGGCTGTTACTTGAAACGATAGGTGATGCGGCCCTTGGTCAGGTCGTAAGGCGTCATCTCGACCAGGACCTTGTCACCGGTCAGCACGCGGATGCGGTTCTTGCGCATGCGGCCGGCCGTATGGGCGATGATCTCGTGTTCGTTTTCGAGCTTCACGCGGAACATCGCATTGGGCAGCAGTTCCGTGACCACACCTGGAAACTCGAGGACTTCTTCCTTCGGCATTCGATACCTTTGCTTGGATGGCGGTTCCGGCGGCCGGCCGGAATTTGCGGCGGAACCTATATGATAATCGCCCGCTTGTGAACAAGCTTAATCGGCTGGGCCATTCACTCCCGTAGCCGCAAAACGCTTGCTGATACGGGCCTTCAGCCGCTCGCGGACATCGCGATAGGCGGCCATGATGTGGTCGCGCGTGCCGCCTGTGTCGGTCGGATCCGGCATCGGCCAGTATTCGACCTCGACGGCGAGAGAGCGCGTTAACTCGAGCGCGGCGTGGTGCGCTTCCGGCGCCAGCGTCACGATCAGGTCGAAATAGTCGTCTTCCAGCTCGTCCAGCGTTCTGGGTTGGCGCCCGCCGAGCGTCAGGCCCTCCTCGGCAAGCACGGCATCGACGAAGGGATCGCGCTCGCCGCCGCGCAGGCCGGCCGAGGCGACGAAGGTGGTGGCGGGCAGCATCCGTCTGGCCAGTTGCTCCGCCATTGGCGAGCGCACGGCGTTCATGCCGCACACAAACAGGATCGAATGAGGCAGCGCGGCCAGCACTAGAGCATGATCCCGAAAAGTGGGAACCGGTTTTCGGAGAAGATCATGCTCCAACAAAACAGCATGATCCCGAACCGGCGGTCAGCGAACGCAAAAAGTGGGAACCGGCTTTCGGAGAAGATCATGCTCCGCCAGAGAGTTAGATCAGGATGGCGGTTCACCGAAAAGTCATCCTGATCTAACCCCGCCAATGCAGCACGCAGACGAGCGTGAACAGCCGGCGCGCGGTGTCGAAGTCGATCTCTATCTTGCCCGCCAGCCGGTCCATCAGCGTCTGCGAGCCTTCGTTGTGCAGGCCTCGCCGGCCCATGTCGATCGCCTCGATATGGCTGGGCGTCGAGGAGCGGATGGCCTCGTAATAGCTCTCGCAGATCAGATAGTAGTCCTTGACGATGCGCCTCAGCGGCGTCAGCGACAGAATATGGGTGACCACGTCGGCGCCGTCCTCGCGGCTGACGGCAAAGACAAGGCGCGACTCGGCCAGCGACAGCTTGAGCCTGTATGGGCCGGCCCCATCGTCGTTGAGCGGGCGAAAACTGTTCTCCTCGATCAGGTCGAAGATCGCCACCGCCCGCTCGTGCTCGACATCGGGCGTCGAACGGCCGATCGTCTCGTCGAGCTCGACGTCGATGAGCCTGTCGCGGTTTTGATGATGGCCGGACATCGCTACATGTTCAACCGTATGCCGACGGACCGCCCATGCGCCTCGAGCCCTTCCGCCTTGGCGAGCGCGATCGCCGCCGGCGCCAGCAGCTTGAGCTGCTCCGGGCCGAGCTTCAGGATGGAGGTGCGCTTGACGAAGTCGAGCACCGACAGCCCCGAGGAGAACCTCGCCGAGCGTGCCGTCGGCAGCACGTGGTTGGAGCCGCCGACATAGTCGCCGATGACTTCCGGCGTGTGCCGGCCGACAAACACGGCGCCGGCATTGCGCATTCTGGCGAGGAAGCTCTCCGCGTCGTCGATTGCGAGCTCGACATGCTCGGCCGCGATGCGGTCGACCAGCGGCAGCGAGGCCTCGAGCGTCGGCACCAGGATCACGGCGCCGAAATCGCGCCAGCTCGCCGCCGCCGTCTCGGCGCGCGGCAGGCTCTTCAGCTGGCGCTCGACCGCTTGCTCCACCGCCTTGCCGAACCCGGCGCTGTCGGTGATCAGGATCGACTGCGCCGACACATCATGCTCGGCCTGGGCCAGCAGGTCGGCGGCGATCCAGTCCGGGTCGTTGTCGGCGTCGGCCACCACCAGCACTTCCGACGGCCCGGCGATCATGTCGATGCCGACGGTGCCGAACACCTGGCGCTTCGCCGCCGCGACATAGGCGTTGCCGGGCCCGACGATCTTGGCGACCGGCCTGATCGTCTCGGTGCCATAGGCCAGCGCCGCAATCGCCTGCGCGCCGCCGACGCGATAGATCTCGGATACGCCGGCCAGATCGGCCGCCACCAGCACCAGCGGATTGATGACGCCGTTCGGCGCCGGCACCACGATGACGATCCGCTCGACCCCGGCGACCTTGGCCGGCACCGCGTTCATCAGCACCGAGCTTGGATAGCTGGCTGTTCCGCCCGGCACGTAGAGTCCGACCGCCTCGATCGCCGTCCAGCGTGAGCCGAGCTCGACGCCCGCGGCGTCGGTGTAGCGGTCGTCCCTGGGTTTCTGCCGCTCGTGATGGGAGCGGATGCGGTCGCGTGCGAATGTGAGCGCCTCGATTGTGGCCGGGTCGGCGGCTGCGTAGGCACCGGCGATGTCGCTGCTGGAAACGGCGACGCCGAGCTTGCCGAGATCGGCCTTGTCGAAGCGGAGCGTGTAGTCGGCGAGCGCCTTGTCGCCTTCGCCGCGCACGCGGGCGATGATATCGCGCACGGCGGCGTCGACATCAGCCGAAACTTCGCGCTTGGTCGACAGGAAGGCCGAGAAGCGCTGCTCGAAATCGGGATCTTGCTGATTGAGTGTGATGGCCATTTGATACGCTCAGGCCCTGTGGAGGGGACGTGACGTGGCTTCCCAGGCGCCACCCACATCGGCAAGCCTGGCTTCGATGCACTCGACGTCGAGCATGATTGCGCCGCCGCCCGCAAACACCAGCTCGATGATGCCGGCCGGTCTGCTGATGGCGACGAAGCTGATGGCCAGCAGCGACAGCACCTCGTCTGGCTTGTTGCGCGCAATGCCGCTGGTCTTGACGCCGAGCACGCGGTCGAAATGCAGCACGCTGCGCCGCCGCTCGTTGTGCTGGCGCAGAAAGCCGGACTTCGCCTCCCAGACGAAGCGGTTCATGGTCAGCACGAAGCGCTTGGCTGCCGGCAGGTATTCGAGGTCGGACACCTTCATCACGGCGTCCTGGACATGGGCCGAGACAATGCCCAGGTCCTGGTCGTCGAGCGCGATGAGCTTGAGAGCGGCCATGCGGAATGCGCACCTGAAGGTTGGTGGTTCAAGCCTCTGTTAGAGCATCATCCCGAAAAGTGGAAACCGGTTTTTCGGCAAAAGATCACGCCCAAACAAAAAGCCGGAGCCTTTTGCTCTCGTTTGATCGAGACGAAAACGCTCTAGGAGGTCTTTGCCGCTGGTGCAACCTGCCCGAAATGGGTGCGGCGAAGCGTCAGCCGGAAATCCGTTCGATCACCGCGCCGCAGCCGGAGAGCTTCTCCTCCAGCCGCTCGAAGCCGCGGTCGAGGTGATAGACGCGGTTGACCGTGGTCTCGCCTTCCGCGGCAAGGCCTGCAATCACCAGCGATACCGAGGCGCGCAGGTCGGTCGCCATCACCGGTGCGCCCTTCAGCTTGGCGACGCCGTCGACGATTGCCGTCTGTCCGGAGAGCGTGATGTGGGCGCCGAGGCGGGCGAGTTCCTGCACATGCATGAAGCGGTTCTCGAAAATCGTCTCGGTGATGCGCGACTTGCCCTTGGCCATCGTCATCAGCCCCATGAACTGCGCCTGCAGGTCGGTCGGGAAGGCGGGGAAGGGCGCGGTCGTCACGTCGACCGGGGAGATCCCGGCACCGTTTCGCTGCACCCGGATGCCGGCGTTGGTCGGCGTGATCTCGGCGCCGGTCTCGGCGATGATGTCGAGCGCGGACTGCAGCAGGTCGGGCCGGGCGCCTTCGAGCACGACGTCGCCGCCGGTCATGGCCACCGCCATGGCATAGGTGCCGGTCTCGATCCGGTCCGGTATGACGCGGACACGCGCGCCGGACAAGGCCTCGACGCCCTGGATGGTGATGGTGGAGGTGCCGGCGCCATCGATCTTGGCGCCCATGGCGACCAGGCATTCGGCGAGATTGACGATCTCGGGCTCGCGGGCGGCGTTCTCGAGCACCGTTTCGCCCTTGGCGAGCGACGCCGCCATCATCAGCACATGCGTGGCGCCGACCGATACTTTCGGAAAGACGAAGCGGTTGCCCTCCAGGCGGCCGTTCTTCGTCTTGGCCATGATGTAGCCATTGTCGACGTCGAGTTCGGCGCCAAGCGCCTGCAGGCCTTCGAGAAACAGGTCGACCGGACGCGTGCCGATGGCGCAGCCGCCGGGCAGCGAGACCTTGGCCTGTCCCATGCGGGCAAGCAGCGGGCCGATCACCCAGAACGAAGCGCGCATTTTCGACACCAGCTCGTAAGGCGCGGTGGTGTCGACGATGTTGCGGGCCGAGAAATTGATAGTGCGGGAATAGCCTTCCTGCTGCTTTTCGCGCCGGCCGTTGACCGAATAGTCGACGCCATGGTTGCCGAGGATGCGGATCAGCTGCTCGACATCGGCCAGATGCGGCACGTTCTCCAGCGTCAGCGTGTCGTCGGTGAGCAGCGATGCGATCATCAGCGGCAGCGCCGCGTTTTTCGCGCCCGAGATCGGAATGCTTCCGGCGAGCTTGTTGCCGCCGACAATTCTGATGCGATCCATGAAACAGGTCCCCTCGGCCGAATGGCCGACTTCAAATCGGTTGAGTATGTCCGGCTCTAGACGATTGGCCGGCATGGTTCAAGAAATAGGATTTCCCCGCTGCCCGGCCAGCGTGGCCGTTCAGTGTGGCTGATTTGAGTTAGTCTTTCTGCATTTTTTCAGCAGTCGGCAGCCCCTCCGGCCGTTTGTCGGCGTCACCGGCGCGCTGCCTTTCAGCGTCACCGGCGCGGTGCCTTTCAGCGTCGCCGGCGCTCCGCGAGCGCGCCTGCGCCTTGCGTTTTTGCAGATTTGCGCGCAACGCCTCGGCGAGCCGCTCCTTGCGCCCGTCGCCACTGTTTTTCTGTGGATTTGCCTTGTCGTTCATCGTCCCGTCCAGATCGGCGGCCAGCCGGCAGCGGCTCAGGGATAGCCAACATTGTGGCGCGGCCATGTCGCAAAGCTGGCTGGGAGCGGCTTTCAGGGCCGCTGCATTCCCATGCGGACCACCCAGAAACCGTGCAGTCGTTCAGGACCGCGGCATGCGACGCTTTGGGTTTTTCTTGGCCTTGCGCTTGCCGGTTCGATATGGCAGAAGCGCCGCCATCGCAGGCTGCGGTAGCTCAGTGGTAGAGCACTCCCTTGGTAAGGGAGAGGTCGAGAGTTCAATCCTCTCTCGCAGCACCAGCTTTCCCTTATTTTTCAATGGTGTGGAAGCTAACCACTCCCTTTTCCCCACGGGTCGAACACAGAACATTCCCCGCGTTTTCCCCAACAATACGGGGAAAATCGGGGGAGAACGTTCATGGACCGTTCTTGGCAATTCGTTCCTAGGCCAGTGCGGAAGGTTGCAACCTGACGGTTCCCGACGAGTGAAATCAATTTCAGAAGGGGGCTAGTCTCTATGACCTGCAGCCCGAATGTGACAGCCCTCAAAAAGCTGATCGCGTCCAATATCGCCAAAGACCCCTACAACTTTGATGGGTTCCTGTGGTGCAGCATGTCCCACCGCGAACGCGGCCAAGCGTTGGGAGTTGATGAGAGGACTATCCGCAGGCTGATCAAGGACAAGTCGTTCGTCTTCGATACTACGGGGAACATAACTCTGGTTCGCATCGCGGAACCGGGAGAGAAACCGACGCCACGCACCTATGCCAAGAAGATGGTTGCGTTCGTTCGCCGATATCTGGCGAAACACGTGCCCGAACAGCGCACGAAGCTACAGGTCGAAAAGAAGGCGCTCAGCGATGCCTTGGATGGCCCGGCAGACGTTGCGAGGTTGAACAAAGCCCTAAGCTTGTCTCTCACCCCCGAAGAGCTTCACGACCTGCCGGATGATGGGAAGTTGGAAATGGTTGAGGCCAGATTGGTCAAGGTCCTCAAATGGATACCCAATTTACGCGAACGCGAAACCCGCGATGATTTCGGCTGTTTGATCGGATTGGCCAAAGTCTGGCCCGAGGGCGTGCAGGTGGAGATTTTGGAAATCGTCTTCGCCAACTGGAGGGAATTTATGAGCGGAGTGAAGCTAGTGCAGCACCTCGAACGCGAAGCGAACCGGAAGATAAAGAAGGCAGACCCAACGGCGAAAGTGACCGAGGTGCGGGGGCTGTTCTTCGAATATCCCCACATCCCGACTATACGAAAATACTGGAAGGTCGCGCTGGACATGGTAACCACCCACTATCAGAACACAGGGAAGAACCCCCCGCCGAGCTTCAAGGCTCTCAATCCGGGCCTTTGGAAGCACTTGAAATGAGGCCGGGGCGCGGAATGTCCGTTTCTTCCTTCTCCAGTATATAGAACTGTTAGATGGTCAAATTAGATCATTACATATTATACAGGGGACTAGAAAAAGAAACGGACATATGTAGTGATCTAAGTTCCCGTCTCGCCAAGGCTCACGGGAACCACCATCACCCGAACACAAACCAGATTTCGGGAAGAAGGTCGCTTCGCTCCCTGCCTCCCCGTTGGGTCGGCCTTCCTCACCCCATAGCCCCTAGGTTTCACCAACGCTCGGGGGATGTAGCCAGAGACATTGCAATGGCCCGAAATGGTTTCGGGAGACATCTCCGGGAAAGCACGTTTTACCTCACGGCAGAAATCAGCAACCCCAAACAGGGAAAGGTAATTCATGTCGTTGTGGGAAACCGAACTGCGTATGTCCCGCGCGAACGAATGCGGGCAGGAGGCTAGGGACATGCCGAGCAACAATTGCGGTCCCGAAGGTAATGTTCCCCTGTGGTGTGAAATCAATTTCACATGATGACCCGATCAGTGTCTGACCAGTAGTTCCTTGCAGAAAGACTATGCATTTCTGACGGGCATCGACTTCAACCTTTCCGACCGTTTACCAACGGGTGCTGGAAGCAAAAAAGCTGAAATAATAGTTCGCATGCTCTGGCTTTGTTCCCCACGCTGGCAAGCGGGGCCAAGGTTCTGGCCTCCCCGAAACAGGGAGACCGAAATGTTCCAGCCGCTATTCGACGCCACCGATCCGACCTTCCGAGCGCTCGCATCCGACCATAAAGCTCCGACAGTCGAACCGCTCCCCATATCGCCATGGGTAGCAATGTCCGCAATGCAGAAGGGGATCAGACGCGGTGATGTCGAACTCGCGTTGAGCGCCGCCATGACGCTTCTGCGCTCCGATCCGGCGAAGCTTTGGCGGCGTTTGGCCGGGATCGCGGTGGAAGACGTGGGATTGGCCAACCTCGATTGCGTTGCGTTGGTATTCGCTGGCACGTTGGGCAAGACCTTTCGCCAGTCGTTCGGCGGAGAATGGGCCGTGGCGTCGCTGTTGGTGAAGCAGGCATGCCTATCAAGAAAATGCCGTGCGGCTGATGACCTCCTAATCGCCCTGTCGCATCATCACGAGCTTGACGATCTACGGAGCACTCTGGCGCGCGAAGACTTGTCGGAGCACCTTTCCCGCATCGAAGGTCGCGGAGCGCTTCTGGGGGCCTCTCTGGCGGCGCTACACGCGTCTGGTGTCAGGTGGACGGGACAGGCAGCGAGCCAGAAGGCAGACCCCAAGGCGCTGTTCGCCACCATAAGGTCTGCCGGGATCGACCACGAGATTACGGGGCTGGCCGAGCAGGGATGGCGTCGAACACGGGAAGCGCTTCCGGTCCTGCTGCCACTTCTGACCCTAGCCCTTCCATTCGGGAAGCTCCCTGTCCAAGACGACGAACTCCCGTATATAGTGACCACTCGCAGCGGTCTGCCGACTTATTGCTATGATGGCTTTAGCCGTGAAGGCCTGACAACGCTGGCTCGCTTCCTGAAACGGGATACGACCACCGGGCGATGGTTCCGAAAGCATGTCCCCGCTCAGTACCGTGTGGGAGTGTTGCATGGCGCTGTATTCAGGGTCGAGGGCGGACTGGTTCGGCAGCGTGTCCAGTGGCCTTGCGCCGTCACGCTAAGGCGTCTGGCCGACAGCGGGTATCACGGCATGAAGCTGCCCGACCCTGATGCGTTGCTCGACATGATCCGGGACGACCTTCCCGTGCTGGACGAGGAGCGCGCCGATGTACAAAGTTGAACGCCATACCGACACCGGAACGGTGCCGCACGTCCTCACGAACCAAAACGCGTTGCCGCTCGCTGCAGATGTGCAGCGCTTCGTCACGGCTTCACTGGCCGACGCGAGCAAGCGGGCTTACCGACTGGACATCGCACACTTTGAGGCTACTGGCAGACGGCTCCCCGCGACCCCGGAAACGGTCGCAGCATATCTGGCCGAAGGCGCGGAGACCCATGCCGTCGCGACCTTACAGCGGCGGCTGGCCTCGATCAGCAAAGCCCATCGTGCCATCAACGCCGATGACCCGACCAAGAGCGAGTTGGTACGGGCGACATTGCGCGGTGTGCGCCGGACCATCGGGGTCAAGCAACGGCAGGCACAGGCCCTTCTCCGCAATGACCTGTTCGCGATCCTCGACCGTCTGGGAGACCGCACCAAGGATATCAGGGACCGCGCTCTGCTGTTGTTAGGTTGGGCTTGTGCCTTGCGCCGCTCCGAATTGGTTGCGCTGGATGTGCAGGATATCGCGTTCACAGGCCAAGGCGCACTGGTGACGATCCGAAAAAGCAAGACTGATCAAGAGGGCGCAGGACGTGAAATTGCTATGCCATTCGGGCGCACGAGGCATTGCCCTATTGCCGCTCTGAAAGCATGGCTTGAGGTCGCGGGCATAGAGACCGGCCCGATCTTCCTCGGCATGGACAAGCACGGCCACATCCTTCCCGAGCGCATATCCGGCGAAGCGGTAAGCGATGTCGTCAAGCTTCGTGTCAGTGAAGCCGGTTACGATCCTGCCGTTTTCTCCGCTCACTCCCTGCGGAGCGGCTTTGCGACCTCCGCCGCAATGGCGGGAGCGACTAACTACAAGATCAGGCAGGTGACGGGGCATCGCAGCGAGGCTGGCCTTGCGCCTTACCTTCGCACTGTTGATTTGTTCACGGACGCAGCCCTTGAGCGGGTTCTGTAGCGTCAAGTGATACCTTGAGCTTGTCGTTCAGGCCAATATGGGCGGGACATAGGTAGCCTATCGCGTAAGCTTCAAGAAGCGCGCGCAGGCGTGGGTTTTCAATTTCCAGATATCGGAAGCAGCAGCCGTTTCGAAGTTGAGTTCGGTCGCCCACGAAATACAAGTTTACAAATGAGGACTGCCCCGCCAAATGGTTCACAAGACGCTGGCGAAGTCCCTGCCTCCCTCTGCTCGACTTGCCAACATGGAGGGCCAAGCCGTCTGACGCATAAATCACGTAAACGCCATGACCTGACGGGGCATCAAGGGAGTTCCTGCTCAGCGGGAATTGGTGGAGGGTCGAAGAAACCAACTGGTTGAAAAGAGCCAAGATTTGGCCTCGCTCACCGGTTCCCTCAGGGATGCCTTTTGCAGTCACTGGGCCAGTTCGCAACGTAAAAGCCGACCGAGATGGGCGACCTGCAGCGCTTGCGAGCGCTCAAGCACGACAAGTATTTCACGCGACTTTTCAAGAGGCAGATTGAGGCCGCCGAGCCTGTTGATTAGCGCTCGCTGCCGGTCAAGCGTAACTTTCCCTTCCCGGATATGCTGCTCGACCATTTGCTGCACTGTCTCGCCGTACTGCATCCGAAATGGATATCAGCTTTCTCACGCTTGTGATAGCGAGCAGCGGACACGGCTCAATCAAGTGCGCGATGTGCGTCTCAAACAGTCGAGCCTCATCCGGGATAACAACAATTATCCAGAGCTAGAACTAACACCGAAACATGCCTTCCTTAAGCGATAGCCAGTACGGGAGTGGCGGATTTTTCGCTAGTCCAAGGATAGGCAGCCGCGGACAGCCGATTAGGGCAGTTGCAAGTCATATGATTGGTGATTGATGGAGATGGGTTTCAAGATAGTCTAGAGCTTGTATTCGCTATGTAGGGGCGAGCACATGAGCACCACGACGGTCAGCTTTCGGTTGAGTGAAATCCAGCTCTACGATTTTCGCGGGGCAGACAGGCTTAAGGTCGAGTTTCCATTAATGCAACCGCTCTACCTCGTAGGGGCGAACAACGCAGGAAAATCGACGGTGTTGGATGCTATCGCATTGGCGCTCAAGGGAGGCGGCTTCCATACGTTTTCTCCAGATGGCTATGACTTCCATCACGGGGCAGACAGCGGACGGGCGGAGGAGTTCCATATTTATCTCAGGTTCGAGGCTGATAGAGGCAAGCTGCCTGCCGTCCAAGGGATGGGTTCACCAGCTTTCGTTCATGGCGTCCATGTCCAAGGCCGAATAACTAGGAAGGGGCCGGAGCACAGTCATTACCTCATAGACGATGCTGGCAAGACGATCTCATTTTCGAGGACTACCCCGGTGAAGGGTGAGGCAAAGGACGCATTTGCAGGGACGGGAGTGGGGTTCCGTCCCGTAAACGCTCGATTGGATGACATTCGAGATTTTCTTCCCGAAGTCTGGGTGCTTAGGCCCAACCAAATTGACGCATCTCTTTACGAATGGAAGACTGGCCCGCTACGTCGCTTGGCGACCCTGCTGTCAAAGAGATTTCTGGAAGCCGATTGGAACTTCAATTGGCGAGGCGGGACCCGATCCATGCCAGCTGGCATTCAGCACGCCCACCAATTCCTAACCGACGCGGTTAGAGAGTTTCCGTTTTGGAAGGACGATCTGAGACCCAAGCTTGAGAAAGCGCTGGGCCATTATCTCGGTGATCGCTCGTCCTTTGCTCTTACGCCTGATTTGGCGTCGATTGAGGAGTGGCTTGTTCAGCAGCTGACTGTTGCCTTTGCAGTGGAGGCCAACGCGCCGTCGATCCCGATTAGTCGCATGGGGGACGGTGTGCAGAGCTTGGTGCGGTTGGCCGCTCTGGACGTTATAAGCCAATATCCTGAAATGATGAGAAATGAGCGTGTTGTCATTCTCTTCGAGGAACCCGAAACTCACCTTCATCCTCATCTTCGCCGCAAGCTACGTGTGACCCTTGAGCAACTGGCTGAGCGCGGTTACCAGATCGTGGTGACAACACACTCGTCCGAGTTCATTTCCTTTGCCGACAAACAGCGAATTGCCCGTCTCTCGCGAACACCGGACGGCGTCAGATTGCACCCGCTTCTGCCTAGCAACATCAAACAGGAGATCAAGCAGCAAGAGCGCTTGGAGCGCGGACGAGCTACGCTGGAAATCCCCTTCTCTCGACGTGTTTTGATGTCGGAGGGCAAGACCGATGAGCTTGCGTTTCGTCTGGCGTTCGCAGCGCTCGGCTTTGATGCCGACGGATGCTCCCTTGCCATCGTAAGAGCCGATGGGGCAGCCGGCCTTCCTCCACTTGCAGAACTCACGCGGGCTTTTGGCCTCCCATGGTTCGCAGTAATTGATGACGACTTGTTACCCGACGGGACCAAGAAGCCGGCGACCGACAAGGCCACGTTAGAACTCGAAAAATTGCGCACCGAGGTTGATAGGGTTCAGCAGATGAAAGGCGCACTGGAAGGAGCTTTGAACTTGTCGCGTCACGGCGACAGCGCAGAAGTCTACAATCGCTTAAAGGGCATCAGCGAAGAGGTAATGAGACGGGAGTACGCGGCGTTTGCGGCGCTATGTGATAACGTTCGCAATTGGTGCTTGGCAACCTCTTCATAATACGCAACCCACACCGTCATTTTTGGCTTAGATTTCCCAAGATGTCGTCCATTATGAAATCTTTGGGATTTGTCCAACTGCGCTCCATAAGGACGCGCTTGATTAGTTTGCCCAGTGCTTTCAAAAAGCGTTCCTCCGACGCAAAGTGGTGGCTGAATGCGTGAAAGGATGAGTAGTCAAAGGTCATTCCACCCCCCTTTAAATGAGCAAGGGTTTCGCAGGCTTCGACGTATGGTTCGCTCGTGTCATCAAACAATTCTTTCACAACGGCGATGCCAACAAGCGGTCTTGGTCCGATTGAAAGCTCCGCCTCATGTCCTCCGATCAGCAACTTGGCGGGTTGGGTTTTTAAGAGATACCGTGCAGCTCCACCAATCTGACGAACCGCATCATCTATTTGAGAAAGCGATTTGCGCCGCTTACGGTCCAGCTTAGTCCGACTGGCTTTTTCTGTATTCGGACTGTCTTTCGCTTGGATCAATAGGATGTGGCTGTCCGCTATCACAAGCACATCCAAAATCTCCTTGTTTGTGTCGGGCCGCAGGGGGTTGATTACAATCTGATCTCGCTTGAAAACGCGCCGCAGTGCCGACGCGATGTCGCGCTCTTGGAAGTAACCGGGTTCTTCGCGAGTGAGACTGTCGCGTCGGTATCCGGCGCTACCGAGATAATCGTTGTGTTCGGGTGTCGCGTCCATGACAAAGATGTCCTCAGGCGCAAGCGCCTCCTCAAACTTCACCTTGATGGAACGCCGGTCGTCAAGTGGCGTCCGATTTCCAAACCACGAATGTAGATTGTCCAAGATGCTGCGTGCGGTCGCGGGATGGTATTCTAGCAACTTGAACTTTTGCTTCCTCTTCAGGCAGCTCCCCTCGTCGTGGAGAGTGACGCGGTAGCTCATCCATTCGCGGCTGTGCTCATCGAAAAAGAAAACGTCAGCCTCTTTGTATGTGAGGAGCTCCAATAGGTCTAAGCTGTGCTGGTCGTTGGCGAACAAGCCAGTCGCTATGACAAGGGGTTCGTCCTCATCATCAAAGAATGCGGTCATAAGCGAGACCGTTCCCCCCGTGGTGGACTTCATTGGTGCGAGGTAAAATGAGAACCCGCCATTCGTTCTGGCGGCTAAAATCGCCTCCTTTGAAACCTTAACTACCAGCGAAAGTTTGCCCGTCTCCGCCTGCCTGATCGGCAACAGACCGGCTGCGAAGGACTTTATGGCCGGGAGAACGTGGGGATGCAGTATAGAAAGCATACGAGTTTTCAACCATTGTGTAGAGAAAACATGAACGACACGCGCCCCGTTTCACCCTGCATTGACCAGACCCAAGAGGATATCGAAACCTACTATCGGAACGCTGAAATCGGACAAATCGCTGTAGTTCGGCACACCCAGCATCATATACTCTTATATCGAGTTTTGGAGATTGAAAGCCGCGATCCTCCCTGCATCTACGTCCGTAATGCGGGTGCGTTCTACATGAAAAGTGGGAAGAACCGCCATCACCCGACAGGGCAGACCTCGCTTGTCGTCCCCACTCATGAAGTATTGGCATGGGCCAATGAGCATCCGCGCGGCGAGCTTGGGTATTCGGTCTACCGTCCGGTCGGGTTCTTCGGGAGGTGAAATCTTTTCATCACGCGTCCGACCCGTAGCTTGCCGCAGTAGTGGCAGGAGCAAGCGGATTTTTGAAGGCCTAAGCCAACCGCCGTCATGGCAGGGGCGAGTAGCTGGGGAAATTTTTGGAAATTTGTCGCTGGTTTTGACAGCTACAGCCCCGACTTGCTTATAGCCATCGAAGCACCCAATTCGCTCGGCTTGTGAAATCAATTTCACAGGTCGCCGTGGGCGGTCCGCTCACTTTCGGGAGGCACTGGTCTATGGACGAGTTTTTCGACTAGTCGCCTAAGCTCCGATGGGGTGGTGTGACCGCCTATAATCTCGTGATATCCGATCCCAGCCCGTCGTAGCGCTTCCTTCTTAACCGCATCACGCGCCGCTGCCGAACTCTGATGGTGGGCATGTCCTTGATATTCGAGAGCATGTCGAGGGTGGCAGTTCTCGTCGACAAGAAGAAGGTCAACCCGCTTCGCATTGATGCAGCTATACGCGTCTGCATCCGTGCTGCGAAGTATCTCACCCAATGACACTTGGGCCATCACCTGCCATCCCGGATTGCAACTGATCACCATACGGTCAAGCTCTTTGAAGACGCGCACCTCGCTCCTATTAAGGAGTGGCTGAATGGTGAATTGTGCTGTCATAACAATCCGCAACTGGTCTGCAGGATCAATTATTTTCGGCGGCGTGGAAACAGGCTTCGGTGTGGGCCGCAGGCCGCTAAGGATATCATCGCCTCCGCTGCGCTCTCTCGCCCAGCGCTTGCGCTTCCTTTCCCTCCATACTCGTCTACGCATCGTTGAACGGAAGCGCTCCAAGGCCATACCCACGAGGATACCGGCTAACAGAATGCCGAATAGCGGAAGAATTTGCTGCGCTTGCTCACTAAGTTGGGATGGCATGCCGGAAAGCTACCTCCGCGATGTAGGACATTCATTGGCACCGGGAGTTCGACTATAGCAGCAAAGGATCAGGCGGTGTGAAAGTCCACGTCCTCGGCATTCCCGGCGGGAGCACGCGTCTTGCGGCTCCAATACGCATATAGTTCGTGGACTAACGACAGTTGTCATCTATAGCCTATTGCCGTAGCACCCAAGATCTCGCAGAGTGATCAAAAGGTCATGGGGGGCCTTAAATGACCACGTTCTCAAATCCTTTGCTGTTCTCACAGCACTTCAACATCGACCCTGCGGCTTTGGCAGCGGCTGGCCTGATCGATCCATTCCTGACAGTTGATACGCAGCTGTTCATTGATCCGATCCTTTTGGACAAATCCGGCAATAAGCTGATCCGAGAAGATGCATACCAAACCTTTTGTACTCATTTTCAGCGGGTCGTCCGTTTGCTGGCGATATGCAAACGGGAAGGCGATCCTGCTTGGAAAGCTGCTCAGTGGCAGATGAGCTTACGTGAAGCGCCCGCGAACGGCCTCGGCTACGGCACGAGTGACCGTCCCGGAAATTCGCGCCCCGAAGAACTACGCGACGCGATGCTCCGCACTGCAAAGGAGATTGTGGAACTCGGAGCGGAAGACCCCGAAATGATTTCGCTTATGGGCTTTTTCGAGGAAGACGTTGGACCTGACACGATAAGCGACCTGACGTCCCGCGTAATCCAGCCGCAACTTGCCAAACTTACAAGCGAGTTCTGCGGTCCACTCGGCATCCCTATGAGGACTTCTGAGGCAACCCCGGACATCGCGTTGCCTCATTACACCAATGCGAACGGAAATGAGCGGGCGATTGTACTTGTGCCTTCCGACATTGTTCGGGAGCTACCTATTGCTAGAAGCTGGGACGACATTGAAGCTGCGATCAACGCGAACACATTGATCCGGCAGCGTGTAAATGCCCTGCTTGCAAGCATTGCCCAGCCAACAGTGGCTGACCGCAAGGACGCTTTACGCAGTGCCGCGATGCAGTCGAAGGATGTCTTTGAGGCTTTTATAGCAGCTGTAAAAGAGAACGCGACCTACTACGACCCAAATATCGACGCGCTCGGCTACTACAAGCTCAAAGAGATACTGCAAAGCGGTCAAGACACCTTTAAAAGTGAGCGGAAATACGATGTTGCCGAGGGGATCGATGAAATCAAGAAGGTTGTCCGCGATACCATCGAACGCTTCGCTCATCACATTGAGAAGGGCAATCTATGGGAAGCGCTTTGGATTGGTGACAAGCCTAAGAAGGAGAGAGCTGCGCAGCTGATCTATTTTGCGATGTCGGACTGCTTTTGCGAGGCAAACGACATCGACATCTCGCCGGAAGCGAATATGGGCGGCGGACCTATCGACTTCAAATATTCCAAGGGATACCACGCTCGCGTCCTTGTCGAGATGAAGCGTTCGTCAGGAACGGTCGTTCATGGCTACGAAAAGCAGCTGGAAATTTACAAGGACGCCTCCCGCACCAATCACGGCTTTTTCGTAGTGCTTGACTATGGAGGTCTCGGCAAGAAGCTCGATACCATTCAAAATATCCGCAATGAGCGCTTGGCACGCGGAGAGCCAGCTTCTGAAATTGTGGTGATTGACGCGAGCAAAAAAGCTTCAGCTAGCAAGAGAGAGTAGACAACTGCTGCCTCGCCATGGGGTTGCCATGTCAGCAATGCAGATCAGATCGCGCTACCCATTTACGTTTGGCGGATTTTCGGCGCAGGGCGGAACCAGACGCCGAACAGCCGCAGCCCCCGGCCTCCCCATCGCGGCAACGAGTGATTTGCATTGCCATCCACGGATCGCGACGGGTAGTTTGCCGTAATGGGGGAAATTCAGATCGACACCGAAAAACTTAATGCTCTGATCGCTGAGGCACGTGCCTCTGGCGGCTCTGAGCTGGCCAACTATCAGCTTTTCATTGAGCGCCTATGCGTCGCGCTTAATCTGCCGCGCCCCGCCATGGCGCAGGAGCAGAACGAACTAAACGACTACGTCTTCGAGCGCCGGGTTGATTTCAAGCATCCCAATGGAACGCGCTCGGCGGGGCGGATCGACTGCTATCGACGAGGATGTTTCATCCTAGAAGCAAAGCAATCCGGTAAGCGTCAGGGTGCCAAGATCGATCCCGGCCAGCTGCTGCTGATCCCGGAAGACGCAACCCAGCGCAAGCCCGGTCAGGCCAAACGGGGCACCCGTGGCTGGGATGTGGTCATGCTGGCTGCTCGCAAGCAGGCCGAGGACTATGCCCGCGCCTTGCCCATCGAGCATGGCTATCCGCCTTTCCTGCTGGTGGTTGATGTCGGTCACACAATCGAGGTTTTCGCCGACTTCTCCGGTCAGGGGAAAAACTATGCCCATTTTCCCGACCGTCAAACCTTTCGCATAGGCATGGATGATCTTCGCGACGGGAAAGTTCAGGCGCGGCTGCGAGCCATTTGGACCGATCCGCTGTCACTCGACCCGACCCGCATATCGGCGGAGGTCACGCGCGATATAGCGGAACGGTTGGCCAAGATCGCCAAGCGGCTGGAGGGTAAGCACGACGCGAAGGATGTCGCCGAGTTCCTCATGCGCTGCCTGTTCACAATGTTTGCGGAGGACGTGAAGCTCATCCCGGAGAAGGGCTTTCAAAAGCTGCTGGGGCAGATGAAGGATACGCCCGAACACTTTGTGGCGGCGCTAGAGAGCCTATGGGCGGTTATGGATGGTGGCGGCTACGCGCCGCACCTCAACGCCACCTTGAAGAAATTCAACGGCTCACTTTTTAAGAAGCGGGCAGCGCTTCCGCTAGACAAAAGCGAAATCAACGAACTCTGGATCGCGGCAAGCAAGGACTGGTCGAACGTCGAGCCTGCTATCTTCGGCACGCTGCTTGAGCGAGCACTTGATCCGCGCGAACGGTCTAAACTCGGAGCGCATTACACGCCACGTGCCTATGTCGAACGTCTGGTAGTCCCCACGATCATCGAACCGTTACGCGCGGATTGGGAGCTGGTTAAGGGCCAAGTAAAGGAGTTGCGCGACAAAAGTGACCACGCCGGAGCTTTGGCGGCAGTCAAGGCGTACCACCACACACTCTGCACGACACGTGTGCTGGACCCCGCCTGTGGCACCGGCAACTTCCTCTATGTCAGCCTTGAGCTGATGAAGCGGCTCGAAGGTGAGGTGCTAGAGGCGTTGGACGATCTTGGCGAGGACCAAGCGCGGTTCGCCATGGAGGGTGAGACTGTCAGTCCGCGCCAATACTACGGGTTGGAACTGAACCCGCGCGCGGTGCCAATCGCCGATCTTGTGCTGTGGATTGGCTATTTGAAATGGCAGCTCAAGACCGCCGGTCTTATGTCGATCACCGAGCCAATCTTGCATGCCTACGGCACCATCAAGCAGCAGGATGCAGTTCTATCCTATGACCGACAGGAGCTATTGCGAGACGCAGATGGGCGGCCCCTATCGCGCTGGGATGGGGTGACCAAGAAGCACCACCCAATCTCGGGGGAAGAAATCCCCGATCCCGATGCGACCGTCCCCCTCTACACCTATGTGAACCCGAAGTGTGCGCCATGGCCGGAAGTCGAGTTCATTGTTGGCAACCCGCCCTTCATCGGCGGCAAGGATATGAGGCATGAGCTTGGCGACGGCTACGCCGAAGCCTGTTGGGCGGCCCGACCTCACTTGCCGGGCGGCGCGGATTTTGTGATGCATTTCTGGGACGAGGCCGCGTCGCGACTTCTTCGGAAGCCTCTCAAAGACCAGACGAACCCGCTAAGGCGCTTTGGTTTCATTACCACCAACTCCATTACCCAGACCTTCTCCCGGCGTGTCATCGAGCGCCACATGGCGGCCAAGGAACCCCTGTCACTGGTTTTCGCAGTTCCGAACCATCCGTGGATGAAGGCGACGGACAAAGCTGCCGTTCGTATCGCCATGACAGTGGCAGTGCGAGGGGAGCATGAGGGCGTGTTGGCCGAGGTTGTGTCGGAGGCGGAGCTGAACACTGATACTCCGCTGGTGGTGCTTGAAGTGCATGAAGGCAGGTTGCGTTCAAACCTCAACTTGGGCGTGAGTTTAGCAGTCCTACTTCCGCTCTCAGCTAATGCTGAGCTGGGCATCAAGGGCTTCATGCCCTATGGCCGCGGCTTCATGATCAGCGCGAACGTCGCGCAGTCGCTTCAAGCTGATGATCCCCACATAATCGGTCAATACATTCGGAAATATGTGAACGGACGCGACCTCAATCAGAAGAGCAGGCAAAGCTTCGTGATCGATTTCCATGGTCTGGGGATTGATCAAATCCGCACGTCCTATCCGCGAACTTATCAACACCTTTTGCAGAATGTGAAGCCAGAGCGAGATCAAAATCCGATGGACTATCGGAGGGAAAAGTGGTGGCTGTTTGGCCGTCCGGGCAACCAGTTGCGTGACGGATTGGCTGGACTTGATCGCTATATCGGCACCACGGAGACTAGCCGCCATCGGCTGTTTCGCTTTGTGGACGGCGACACGGCCCCTGATCAAAAAGTTCGTGTCGTGGCCTCTCCTCGCGCAGACATCCTTGCGGTTCTGTCATCCCGTGTTCACGTAACGTTTGCGCTTGCCCGTGGGGGTTGGCAGGGCGTCGGTAACGACCCTGTCTACAGCCATACGACTTGCTTCGACCCCTTTCCGTTTCCGCTCACTGTAGAACGTGGGCCTCTTGGGGACGACTTTCGTTTCGCCCAGCATGAACGCATTGGTGAACTAGGTCAGCAATTGGACACTTTCCGCAAGCAGCAGCTCACCGAGCACTCATTCCTCACCATGACAGCTCTGTATAATACGCTAGAGCGGGTTCGAGAGTTGGAAAACGTCAGCGACGTGCCGCCGCTGACTGACGCAGAGCGAGAGGTTCATCAGGCCGGGCTGGTCTCGGTGCTCGCGGAAATTCACGACGACATAGACCGCGCTGTGCTTACGGCCTACGGTTGGGGTGACCTCATCCCGACACTGGTCGGAAAACCCGGTGCGACGCTCCCTTCTCTTCACAAGACAGAAGCGCAGGAGCAGGCTGAGGAGGATCTGCTTACGCGGCTTGTCGTGCTCAATCAGGAACGGGCAGCAGAGGAGAGACGTGGGCTAGTGCGTTGGCTGCGCCCCGACTACCAGATACCGAAGCTGGGCGTAAAAGCGCCGAAGGTGGAGGGCGAACACGTCGGCACGCTCGACATCGAACTACCCGACAAGGTGGACCGCCCGAAATGGCCGACAGACGGTCTGGAGCAGATCAGGCTGGTTCGGGACCTTCTCGCGAAGGCCCCAGCACCAAGCCCGTCCGAAGCCATCGCCACGGTGTTCGATGGAAGGAACACTGCGAAGCGTCGCGACCGGATTGAGGAGGTTCTGGAGACGCTGGTCGCGACCGGCCTTGCCCGAACCGGCGAACACGAGGGGCAACGGAGATACTTCCTGCCGAGATAGTTGAAAGCGTGGTGTAAAGCGGAGGCATAGTGGCCATTAGGATCGTAGTAGCGGTGACAGATGGCGACTGGTTCACCCAGTTGCGTCGCCAATCCGATCTCGCCGAGGTCAACTTTTGGTCTCCTTCGCCGAAGTCCTTCCGAGCGCTGCAGCCCGGCGAGTTGTTCTTGTTCAAGCTCCATGCTCCAATCAACATGATTGTTGGCGGCGGGGTCTTCGCCTCATCGACGATCATGCCTCTGTCGCTTGCATGGGAAGCATTTGGGATCGCCAACGGCGTTACCAGCCTCACAGAGATGCGGTCTCGCATCCTGCGATATCGCAAGGTCGATCCCGCGACAGCAGTACCGATAGAGATCGGGTGCCGTATCCTTACACAGCCCTTCTTCTTCCCTGAAAGCCAGTGGTTTTCTCCGCCAGCATCGTGGTCACCCAACATCGTCAGCCTTCGTGGCTATGACACTGCGGACCCAGATGGGAAAGCGCTGTGGGAGGCCGTACAAGCCGCTATGGCCCCTTCGGTTGGTCCACATTCGCTTGCAGAGGAGCAAGCGCGTTACGGTGAACCGACGTTGATCCGCCCACGCCTTGGCCAAGGAGCATTCCGCCTCGTCGTCACAGACCTCTATGGGCGACGGTGCGCGATCACCAAGGAGCGCACCCTACCAGCTTTGGAAGCTGCCCACATACGGCCATACGCGGAAGGCGGAGAGCATTCCCCGAGCAACGGCATCCTTATGCGACGGGACATCCATAGCCTCTTTGATCAAGGCTATGTAACGATCACCACTGATCACCGTTTCGAGGTCAGCCGCCGCATCCGAGAAGAGTTCGAGAATGGGCAGCATTACTACGAACTGCATGGATCGGAGATAGCATTGCCGAGAGATCACGTAGCCTTGCCTGAAAAATCTGCCCTGCGATGGCACAACGAGAGCCGGTATCTGGGCTGAAGGCTTGGCATCTAATGACCCCTGACGATATCCCCGATGAAGATCTCCTCTACATCGTAGGGCAAGCCGACAAAGAGCTGTGTCAAGCTGGGATAGACATCAAGCACCGAATTCTGGAAGTGCCAAGGCTGGTGATGAAACGCTTCGGCTATCCGGGCTACGTGATAGCCGGTCGAGGGAAGCCGAAAATTCTGGAACGGATCGACAGAGCGTTTGCGTCTATCTACCGGAAGCAAGACCTTGCTGTCGGCGGCCATATTGGCGTGTTCATGTATCGCGACATCTTCGCTCGCATTGCAGTTCCGCACGTGTTTGGAACTGTAAGCATAAACCCGTTTGAGTGTATCGATTTGACACCCGTCCAACTCCGCATCATTCAATCCGAGCCTGAAGAGATGGAGGTACTTATTGATCAATTCTCGGACGTGGCCGACATTCAGTACGGAACGCAGGAAATCAAAAGCACTTTCGCGAAGATTGAACTCGTCTCACGTTTTATAGGGCTGGCAAGGCTTCATCTCCACGCCGCGTCAGCCGTCCTTACCGGAGGCTATGATTATAGAGGAGCTGTCCAAAGTTCCCTGCTCGCAAATGAACTTGCCTTGAAAGCTGGCGCAGCGGCGAATGGACTGAGCGAGAGCCAAATCAAAAGGAAGTTTAATCACGATGCGAGCAGCGCGGCCCAGTTCATAGCTGCCCATTGGTCGTCATTCGATCTTGGTCGCGTGCTACGAGTGATTGCCATGCAGCCCCAATACGTTCTCAACCGATATGCCGCCACCCAGCCACAAAGGAGGGATGTGGGCCATCTTGTAATGGGCGTGCAATACATCGTCAGCGAAGTGGTTCGCCACCTGTCGGATCGGGATTTTAGGAAAGATATTCGACCACCTTTTGCGCGCCGATATCCGGCCTAACGTGGCCGCCTAGCTCTTGTTTCGGAGCGCGGCCTCGACCACGCCGCTGATCCAGCGAAGCTCATTTGCCGACAGCCCGGCCAAGCGAGTTGTCAATTCAACCAGCGGACCGCGCCTTAATGCCCCAGTGGGGATTTCGGGGCTGAATAGCTCGGCGGGATCGACCTGTAGCGCCTCAGCGATCCTTTCGATCATAGGAAAGCGAGCGCCCGTTGCACCGACCTCTATCTTGGAGATCGTGTCGATGCTGACGCCAGCCCTTTCGGCCAGTTGCTCCTGTGTGTATCCGGCGCGCTTGCGGTGCGCCATTACCAGCCGTCCGAACCGCTTCCGAAGGTCTTCCATCCGCTTCTCCACACCGTCAGGTGTAGAGGTGGCTGAACGCTCGCTTTAGGGACGATTGCCCTTAGTTTTCTGAAAACTTGCAATCTGTTTGCAAGAAACGGCAAGTCAGCTACTATTTTGCCGGGTTCAGTAATTTCGGTTGGGTTTGCGCGGAGGGATTTCCCAAGCGCCTAGCGTGGTGGGGCACGCCGAAATGGGTCAGCTAGCGATTTGGGATTACCTAGTCATGCTAGTCCTTGGGGCCCTTCCACTAGCGCTTGTGGTGCTGGCGATAGTCAAACCGCGTGCTTTTGGGAAGGTTGTTCTAATAGGGGCAATTGGCTCTGCCGGGCCGATCTCTTTTGCAGCGGTTAGTTTCATCGCCAAGCTATTGCCCGCCAGCCAACCCGTCGCGGATGCTGATACCGCGTCTGCTTCAACCGATGCTTCAGTGGCCGTGTCAAGAAAGACCGTTTCGGTAGCCGACCCCACCCCTCCAAAACCTTCCCCTCCACACCCATCCAACCCATTCGCTAAGGTCGCTAAGGAAGACGCTCCAGCCTGCCTACTGCCGGGCGACGTTGATAAGTTTGATAGTCTCAGATGGGCCAATCGCGACGATCTGGCGCTTAAGCTCGATTGCGTCATCATCCCGCAAGGCGCGGAAGTCATACCCCTCGATAGCTTTGCCGACTTGCAGCAAGTTATCTGGGAAAAGGATGGAAAGACCATCGAGCTTTGGTCTCGAAAGTACAACTTCAGATACAACTTCACTCGCAAGTCGGATTAGGCATCAGCGGTAAACGCTCCTAAGGGCGTCTTTGGTGTTCGAGCCGGGTGAAATCAATTTCACTTCTTCCGTCTCGGCAACAGGTGTTCAGTCCGGGCATTGATATCGTGGACAGTCCGAGCCAGCATCCGAACTTGCGATTTCAGGTCGGCTAGGTCACTTTCCACGCTACTAGTTGGCTCGCCTACCGTGAGCTTAGCTTCGGCGTCGAACGACGCCCTCAACCGGGCGACAATCTCCGCCGTCATCGTCCTTTGGTTAGACCTTGCAGCCGCGCCGATCTCATCCCGCATGCCATCCGGCAGTCGGACGATGACCCTGTCCCTGTCGGGGCTTGGCGGTCTTCCCATGGTCTCACCTATGGACTGTCTAGGGGCAATTTGACTTGCCGACTGATCTGGATATCGTATGCCAATGTGACATACAAAACTCATGAGAGGCAAGACAGTGAACGTGTCGAAGCAGCCGAAAACGATCTTTCGAACCCCGCCCGATCTAAAGCAGTGGCTAGTCGCTCGGGCAGAGCGGAACGGACGGTCCATGACCTCCGAACTCATTCAAATTCTTAAGGCCGCCCAACAAGCCGACCGACGCGGGACGAAGGCTTCGCGATATGCGTGAGCGCGTATTTTTTGCAGCAGCACTTTGGTCATCGAGAGGGTAGGCTAAATGGGGCTTAGTGTGATCGTCAAAGGACCAAAGTTCCGAACGGCCAAACAACTTGTGGCGGACGGAACTTTTCCCGTCTCCGAAGCCACCCTCCTGAAACTGGCGAAAGAACACGGCATAGGGCGCAAAATGGGCCGCACCATTGTGTTCTCGACCGAAGATGTAACCAAGCTGTACGAGGCACTCCCATGTCCCTCAAACTCGTCCGCCGCCCCAAAAGCCCCAACTGGATCATGCGCGGCACCATCAGGGGACAGAGTGTTGAAGAAACTACAGGCACTTCTAACAAAGAAGCCGCCGAGGCCATCCGGGTCCAAAGGGAAAACCAAATCCTAACGGAAAGCATTTACGGCAAGAAGGCAACGGTTACCTTCGCCGAGGCCGCGCTCGACTATTTGGAACATGGCAGGGGGGAAAAGCGGTTTCTGAAACCGCTTGTGGATCACTTCCGAACGACCGTGCTTCGGGATATCGAACAGCATGCCCTAGATGTTGCCGCGAAGAAGCTTTATCCGAGGGCGGGACCGGCCACGCTCAATCGGCAGGTTTATACGCCCATGGCGGCAATTCTCCGCCATGCTGCCCGCAAGGGGTGGTGTGCGATCCCGACGCTGGAGCGTCCCAAACAGCCCAAGGGAAAGGTGAGGTGGATGAAGCCCTACGAAGCCGACCGGCTCATCGACGCTTGCGCCCCGCACCTTCGTCCTCTTGTCGTCTTCATGCTCTACACGGGAGCAAGGGCAGGCGAAGCCGTATGGCTGGATTGGTCAAATGTCGATCTAATCAAACGACAGGTGACATTCCCGAAGACCAAGAACGGGGAGCCGCGCAGCGTTCCGTTGCATCCCCGCGTTGTCGAGGAACTTCGCAAATCGAACCGCCGCAAGGGCGCGGTGTTCGTCACCCATAAGGGCGTGCCCTACGAGCGCCCCGACCCTGACAAGGATACCGACACGTCCGCAGGAACGCGTATTGGCGGTGCCTTCTTCGGGGCATGCAAGCGAGCTGGCCTTGGTTGGACGCTCCCGGGCAAGGATGGGAAGCCGGTCTTCAAAACGGACATCACCCCGCACGTCTGCCGCCACACATGGGCGTCGTGGCATTATCAGGCGAACCGAGACTTCACAAAGCTGCAAGAACTTGGTGGATGGAAGACCCTCGTAATGGTGATGCGCTACGCTCACACCAACGTGGAGACGCATTCGGAAAGCATCAACGCCTTGCCTTGGGGAAAATCCGGGGACCAGATTGGCAAGAAGCCGAAAAAGGCCGCGTGATGAATACTTTACTTGTGATCCCCAGTTCCCTTGGTAAGGGAGAGGTCGAGAGTTCAATCCTCTCTCGCAGCACCAGATTTCCTATAAAATCAATTGGTGCGGATGTGGGGCGTCTAGTGGCTCTGCTCGGTTGAACTTGTGCCCCTCGGCGCGAAGAAACATGTCCACGCGACTCTCTGATAAGTCTCGAACTTCATATAAGGAACGATCGTTCGATGGAGTGTCACTAGCCGCTCACAGATGTGATATCGATCATCCGGCGCGGCCTGGACACGTTCTCTGGGAATAGACCACTCTGCCCCTTGTGTCTCGTTCACGTAGGCGGGGGGTGGCAGCCTGACAAAATAGCCGTCTTTAGTCTCCCTGACGTCCCTTGAATCAATAGGGTGGCAATCTTTGTCGCCGCAGCAATCAAAGTGGAGAACCGGGTCAGTCGTGCCAGTGTACCAATCGTGAGCGTGCGCCTGGCCGGCCAGGACAAGCCATATCAATGCAACAGGCCTTCTGAACTGCGCCATGGGATATGCCCCTCGCATTTGCCTAGCACATTAGTGAATGCTAATCTACGAGATGAGATCGCGTCGACCGGCAGACGTCCAACGGGTCACCTGACGTGAACGCGAAGGGCGCCGTGGCGGTGACGGCTAACGGGCGGGCACCTCGATGCATGTGGTGAGCACGCGACAGCGCGCAGGGCTAGCAAGCGTGGTGGCCGCGGCTGCAGCCCTTGAGAGTGGTATTGCCCTACCCCACAGCACCGATCGGAGCTGGACCTATCCGCCAGCATGCTGTCATGGCGATGCAGTCACTGGCGAATGCGCCAAGATTCCTGCCAGCACGGTGACGCCGCGGCCGGACGGCTATTTCATCATTCTGCGGCCGGGCGATCGAGCCGGCCCGGCGGTCCATCAGCCTGCTGCACATGCAAATCGGCTGATCTATAAAGCCATGGTGTGATCGCGCAGGCGCTTGGCAAGCTTTATGCTCCGTCTTTTTTGTGGTCGGCAGTAGGATTGACCCCACCGCAGTCCCGGGTGCACTTCTGCAACAGCCGCAAATCATTTAGCGGTCCCTAACATTGGTTAATGCGTCCTGAGAGACAAAGCCGAAGTTTTGGCAAGTCACCCACGCGGCGGGCATGGGTGAGGCCCGACCTGCAGCCCTTTGCGCAGTCCTCTGCCGCATGGGCGCAAGTCGGGCTTTTTTGACAAGCTCGGAGAGCCTCCGACGGGATTGCAGACGAGAGCTACTCTCGCCGGCGGCGATACTGGCCGGCCGGCGGCGGTCTTGTCGCGGGTGAGGCTGTTGGCATGGTTCACCTCGCCCAACAAGCAGTGAAGGTTTCATGCTGCAGCTGCAGCAATTCTTCCGTGCGGACGCCCCGCTTTGTGTTCATGGTCTCCTCAGGAAGTCTCGCCTTGGCGCTCGGGGCCGGTGCGAAGCAACGGCCATTCGATCTCACATCATGCCCATTGGAGCCGGGACGAGCAGTTTGTCTCGGCGGACATCGTTCCGCTGTGAGACATCATCCCGTCCTGGGCCATCATTTCGCCTTGCGACATCATTCACCTGGGGCTGCTTTCACGCAGGTCATCACGGCGACGGTGATGGTTCCTGCATTGTCAAGATCGTCCGTGGGAAGCTTCATTCGAACTCGCGCCTCAATGTTACAAAACGCGCAAAGATCGGAGACGACCACCTCGTGTCCTGCCGCAGACAGCGCGCCCTGCAGCGCGCGGGTCAAAGCGCCATTGAGGCTGTTGGGCTCGGGCTGGGCGTCAATGATGAAGATGCGCACCGTCCTTTCCCCACCCGGACAGAAATTCATTTCCCAGATGCCGAAAGGGTTCGCTCGGCGAGATAGTCGAGCGAGAAAACACCTGCGCCGCGGGCCAGCACCAAAAGCAACAGCGAGGCCCAGAGCAGATGCTCCGCCCAGTTCTCCGGATAGACAAAGATCTGGATGACGCAGACGACACCGAGAAGCATCAGCGCCCCCAAACGCGAGAAGGCTCCAAAAAAAAGCAGCACCGAGCCGGTGATTTCGGCCGTCGTCGCCAGTGGCGCTGCGATCGACGGATCGATGAACGGCAGGTTGTATTCGCTGGCGAAGAGCTGCAGCGTGACCGGCCAGGACGCCAGCTTGCTCTGTGCCGATTGCCAGAAGACATGCGCAACAGCGACGCGCGCGGCGAGTTGGACCAGCGAGAGCGGGATGTGTTCGGGCAGCTTGATCACACGCCTGTAGAAACCGACCAAACCGGCCTGGCTGATCGAGGAAGGCTCTGAAATAGCGGTCATGATCGTCTCCATCAGTTTGAGAGGGAATGCATGGTGATGCGCACGTTTGTGACGAGCCCGTCGGCAAACAGGCGCACGAGCGCGGACACGAGGTCGAAGTTCGGTTCGAGCGCATTCGCGCGGCTTGCAGCATGTTCAAGGCCGAAGCCGTGCTTGAGAGAATGGCGGAAGGCGAAGTCTGCGCGATCGAGAAGGACGAGTCGAACGTTGTTCCCGGCCCGCCACACTGCCACGCGTTCAGGGCGTCTCGTCCAAGTGCAATGCTCGTCGACTGCCGGGCCCTGCTGGTGCGCCGTCCACACCGACAGGATCGACCAGTGTGAAACGATCAGCCTGAGCGACGGCTGCAGCAGGATATCGGGCGAAGGCCCCAGGTCGATTTTGTCGTAGTCCGCAAGGGTGCGAGGTGGCAGCGAAGTCGTATCGAGCGCCTCGGCGATGGCCCATTCGAGCCGAGCCGTTTCGGCGACGATCGGTAAGTCGGACAGCGTGTCGATCGTCTTGAGGAAGCGTGGGAATCCGGCGCCATAGCGCGCAAGGCGCGTTTCAACCGGCGGATGGCGTCGAATGAACTCGCTCGCCACGTATCGGAAGAACCGTTCGTCCACAAGGCGAACCGTGACCGGAAAGACCGCCATCAGCACTGCGGTGAGCGAACTGCGTGTGTTGTTCTGGTAGATGCGCAGGCGGGCCAGTGGATCGGCCTTGCCGGCGGTCAGCATTTTCGCGGAGACCAATGGTTCGATGGCAAGCACCGAACGCGCCATGGTGGTCTGCAGGTGTTCAAGCGGCAACATCGTATCTTCCCTCCAGCGGCGTTAAGGCGTTGGACAACAAAGGTCCGGCCTTGGCGGCAGCGAATGCTGCAAGCACAGGCATGCTGGTCCTCACATCCGCAAAGGGGGTAGGAAAGGCGGGCCGGGGCTTGGCTGCCGCGGCCTGCCTTGCAGTCTGCCTGCGGTTGAACATGATCGAAGCGGTCAGCATGTCGGCCCACATTGCCTCGCCAAGCAGCACGTCGAGAACCGGAACGTCGGTATCCCATTCGATCAGGGTGGGGCGCGGCCCGAGCCGGGTTATGGCGTGCTCGTAGAGCGTCCAGACCGCTGGCGGAACCCGGGAGCCGTGATCATCGATGAGCACCGTATCGGCTCCGACCTGATTGATCGCATGCCCGGCGAGATGGATTTCGCCGATGGCCTCGGCCGGCAGCGCATCAATGAAGGCTTTGGCGTCATACTGCAG
This sequence comes from Mesorhizobium sp. M3A.F.Ca.ET.175.01.1.1, assembly GCF_004791945.1. Classification (NCBI taxonomy): domain Bacteria; kingdom Pseudomonadati; phylum Pseudomonadota; class Alphaproteobacteria; order Hyphomicrobiales; family Phyllobacteriaceae; genus Mesorhizobium; species Mesorhizobium sp. M3A.F.Ca.ET.175.01.1.1. Next base: position 34,698 of record NZ_SRTP01000014.1, read on the forward strand.
ATTGTGCCCCGAAACATGGACGTTGTTCACGTCCAGCAACAGGCCGCATCCGGTTCGCCTCACGAGCTCGGCCAGAAACTCGGCCTCGTTCATCGAGGAATCGGCAAAGGCGAGATAGGCCGACAGGTTCTCGATGAGAACACGTCGGCCCAGCGTGTCCTGGACGGTCTCGACATTGCGAGTCACGATCGCCAGCGCCTCTTCGTCATAGCGCAGCGGCAGCAGATCGTTCAGATAGGCGTTGTCGGCGACGCTCCAGGCGAGATGTTCGGAGACCAGATCCGGTTGGAAGCGCTCGCACACCTTGCGCAGCCTCTCCAGATGATCGCGATCCAATCCTCGTGCGCTGCCGAGCGAAAGGCCGACGCCGTGTACCGACAGCGGATAGGTCTCGCGTAGTCTTTCCAAAGCCTCGACGCCGGCGCCGCCGCCCATGTAGTTCTCGGCATGAACCTCGAGCCATCCGGCGGAGGGACGCCTGGTCAGCATCTCTGCGATATGGGGCGAACGGAGACCGATGCCCGCCGATGCGGGAATTGCGAGGGGCAAGAATACGGCGGACATCGTCTTCTCCGTTCTGGTTGGTTGGCTCGATCTGTGGATTGCCTAGGCTTTCGGCTTGTCGCTGCCGCCGGCAATCTTTGCGCAGGAGCCGGCCGGCACGTAGAGCCAGGAATCCGGCTGGTTGTCCGCCGTCGACGTGCCGGCACATGAGTGGGATGCGGTCTGGCAGTCGTTCTGGCCGGCCTTGACCACGCCGTAGCACTTCTCAAAAGCGAAGCTCGGCTGCGCGGCAGGGCCGCTATGAGCGGCGGAGGCGGCGAGCGAAGTGGCAGCCGCGAGAGCCGATCCGATGAGGGTCTTGGTGTTGATCACAGGCTTGTCTCCTGGTTGGTGTTTCGAGAAAAAAGACCGGCCCCGGGGCCCGTCTGGAAATCAGTGTCCCCGATCGGGATGCAGAGCTGAAATGCTGTCTCGGCATGGAATTGATACGCAGCCACTATGTCCTGGAGGTCGACGCGAAAAAGCCCTCCGGCCGGGCACCGGAGGGCTTGGCGCCTGCATTCGGGAGTAGCGAAGCAGACCGCTGCCAGACGGGAGGAGACGCCTAGACCTAGCGGCTTGCGCAGGTGATGGTCGGACACTCGTCGATGCCCCAAAGATCGGCCGCAAGCCAGTCGCCCGCTCGCTGCCGCCCGCGGTCACGCATGTCCGTCAGTTCGCCCCAGTCGACCCACGGTCTAAGGAAAAGCGTTGCCCCTCTTCGGTGCTGAGTATCGAATATCGTATGGACCGGAGCGCACTCGATCGCGCAGCCATTGGTGGCGCGATCGTGATCCGGGCATGGCGCCGTGAATACCGACGGCCTGGCGGAAATGATCAGCTGATGTCGCGCTTCGGCCGCCTGGGCGGCCGGCATTTGCGAGAGATCGCAATCGCCCCAATAGCTGTCGCCATCGACCTCAACTGCCGGAAAGAGGAAAGGGACGGTCATCGCAGCCACAATCGCGTTGATCGACAATCCTTTGCCGCAGAAGGCTCTCAAGGCATCCGTCCGGGCATTGGTTGCTAGAATGCTGAGCATCACCGGACAGCTTCGGCTGCGGATACGCTCGATATCTGTGGATTGTTCCAGTATCGACCGAAGCAGACTGCTCCTGTCAATATGGGACATCGAGGCGTGGCTGACCCGTCGCCAGAAATTGGCGAGCGCCATCTGCGCGCCGCGCGTGCCGCCGATGGCCAGCCCATAGGCCAGGACCGCTGCCTCGGCCGCTCCGAAACCGGACGCGGTAATGGCGCTCAAGCTGACATTCGGGTCGTCCAGCAGGCGGTCGAGCACGCCCCAGGCGAACGCGCCGTGCGCATCGCCTGCAAGGACAATGTCGACAGGAAGGCGGTCATTCGAGCGAGAATTTGGCTTGGCAAAGTGGACCTGCCGAGTTTCTGCTGCGGACTGGACGGGCATAGCTTGGTCTCCATCCCGAAATCGCCGGCTGGGCGACTGGCGGAGAGAGTGCCGCAGCTTCTTCTAGGGACAAAATGCCGAGGTGGCATGAAGTCCATAGGCAGATTGCATCGGCTACCTATCCTCATGCGCCGGATGCTTCGCTCCCCATGATGACGCAGGTTCCATCAAGAAGATCGAACAAACATCTCGGGATGCAGCACCGGCATAAACTCCATACGCACACGGCATAGGCGAGACATCTCACGGTTGCAGCAAGTTCACCTCGGCAAGGAGGAACCACAGCGTTTCAAACTCCTGCAGACCACCAGCGACGTCGACGATCGGGCGTTGCTCAACTCCAGAGAAGGATCTTTCCATGAACATCAAAGCTATCTGCCTCGGCGCCTTTGCACTTTCCGTTCTTGGCGGTGTTGCGTTCGCCGGCGCACTTGATGAACCCTCCAATATGCAGCCCTTCTACACCGACGCCGGCATGAAGACGATGAAACCCAAAGCCGAATTCAAGGCGGCCTGGGATGCCATGGCCAAGGACAAGCAGGACGCGATGATGAAGGAGTGTCAGGATGCCGCGATGAGCAAGCCCTACGCCGAATTCTGCGCCAACCTTCAGGCGCTCGGCGGCGCCAACTGAGGGGCCTGCGGCGTCCGCATTGACGTGATGGCGGGCGTAACGCTCGCCATCACTCTTCTCTGGGTGGCCACCGCATGCCGCGGCAGCGGCGCCATGACCGATCGCTATCGACTTCATAGCCGCAGTGCATTGGCAGCCGCAGAGTCTTTGCGGCAGGGTCCACAGTCACGAAAGGCCTCGTTTGCAATTCGGGACAAATCGCCATGGACATTCATCACATCCGCTATTTTCTCGCCGTCTGCGACACTCGCAATTTCACGCGCGCCGGCGAAAAGTGCAACGTCACCCAGCCCGCGCTGTCGCGCGCGATCCAGCAGTTGGAGGATGAGGTCGGCGGATTGCTGTTTCGCCGAGAGCGGAACCTGACCCACCTTACGGATCTGGGCGCTCTTCTACGGCCGCGGTTTCAACAGATCCTCGATGAAGTGACCGGTGTTCGACAGGAGGCATCGAGGTTCCTCTGCCTCGAAAACGCGAATCTAAAGGTCGGCGTCATGTGCACCATCGGCCCGCGCCGGTTCACCGGCCTGCTGGCCGACTTCAACCGGCGCCAGCAGGGCATACAACTGCAATTGGTGGAAGGCGTGCCCGCCTCGCTTTCGCAATTGCTGGAGGCTGGTGAAATCGACGTCGCCATCATGGCGTCCAGCAGCAGCTTCCCGGAGCGGTTCGATGTCACGCCACTCTATCGCGAGCGTTTTGTCCTGGCCTTCCCCAATGGCCATCGGCTGGCCCGCAACGACAATGTCGCCATCTCCGAGCTTGACGGCGAGAACTATCTCAGGCGGCTGAATTGCGAGTATCGCGATCACCTCGCCGGCCTCTGCACCGATCGCGGCGTCAAGCTCAGGATCTCATATGCGAGCGAACGCGAGGATTGGATTCAGAACATGGTTTCGGGCGGACTGGGCATCTGTTTCATTCCGGAATTCAGCGCGGTTATCCCAGGCCTGCAGGTCAGGCCCGTTGTCGATCCCGAAGTTTGGCGCGAGGTCTCCCTGGTCGTTGTGGCGGGACGCCGGTTCTCGCCGGCGACCTCCACCTTCGTCAACAGCGTGAAGGCGCATAGCTGGCCGGAAAGCGGCATCGATCTGTCGGTGAGGAAAACGGCTGCATAGCAAATTGAAGAAAAGAACCGAGGCCATGACCTATGTCGTGCGCGCACTCCTTCGCCAGTATGATGATCCACCATAGCTTTCAGGTATCGAATTAAGAGCCAGTCAGCATTTCTCTTTCTTCGAGGCTGCCGTCACTCTCCTCCTATGCCCCGCTTCCGCGATTGGGCACCGACAAAGGAGAAATCGACATGGCTTCCAAGACTATTGCATTGCGGGTGCCGCTGAAGCTGGCGCTGACACTCGGACTTCTCACGGCGACCGCCGCGTTTTCGGTGGCCCCGGTTTTCGCCGGCGACTGCCCTGCCGGCCAAGCCGCCACCACGGACATCCAGGAACATCCGAGCAAGCCCGTCGGCGTGACGGACACGGTCCTTTCGGCGATCGACCTCAGCCCGAAGGGCGAAGCCTGGAAGGGCAACATGCTGCGTCTGCGCAAGCTGGTCGTTCAGCCGGGCGGCGTGGTGCCGTGGCATGAGCACACGGTTCGCCCCGCCAACATTATCGTCGTCGAAGGCTCCATCACCGAATACGCCAGCACCTGCAAGGTCGGCATCGAGCATCCGGCCGGCGACGTGACCGCCGAGTTCGGCCAGCTCGCCCACTGGTGGAAGAACAACGGGAAGGTTCCGGCGGTGCTCTACTCAGCCGACGTTCTGCCGCCGGCGATGCATAACGATCACATGATGTGAGCTGCTTTCGCGACCAGCGGATCCAAACAGCAGCAACAAACAGCGCGTCCTCAGGCGATCGCCCGAGGACGCATGGCCAGGAGTCTGTGATGACGACCAGTGAACATACCGAACTAATGGGGCTCCGCAGGGTGGCTGCGGAGAGCTGGCGCTTTGGGCTGATCGCCCTGATCGCGTTCCTGACGCTCGTCGACCTGTTCGCCACCCAGGCCATCTTGCCTTCGCTGGTGGTTAAATTCGGCGTCAGCCGCGCCACGATGGGCTTCGCCGTCAACGCCAGCACCTTCGGCATGGCGGTGGCCGGTATTGCCGTCGCTCTCTTCGGGCGCGGCATCGATCGCCGCAACGGCATCTGGATCAGCCTGGCCATCCTAGCGATTCCGACGACGTTGCTTTCGCAGACGGACAATATTGTGGTCTTCGCCCTGCTGCGTGTAGCCCAAGGCCTGTGCATGTCGACTGCGTTCACGCTTACCATGGCCTACCTCGCGGAGCATTTTTCGGCGCGGAAGACGACGAGCGCGCTTGCGGCGTATGTGACGGGCAATGTTGGCAGCAACTTTTTCGGCCGATTGATGTCGGCTGCCGTCGCCGACATGTTCGGCATCTCCACCAACTTCCTGACCTTCGCCGCCCTCAATCTGTCCGGCGCGGCTCTTGTCTGGTTCACGCTGCAGAAGACCTCGGCAATGATGCATGCCGACGCGGAGGGCCGGCCTGCCCGCGCGGCTTGGAGAGTTCCGCTGCAAAACGCTGAGCTGCGTGCCTGTTTCGAGATCGGCTTCCTGATCCTCTTCGTCTTCATCGGCACGTTCACCTATGTGAACTTCCAGCTCGTCGCGGCGCCGCTGTCGCTGACGCCGATGGCACTGGGCGCGGTCTACTTCGTCTTTTTGCCATCAATGCTGACCACTCCGCTCGCGGGGCGCGTGGCCTCAAGCCTCGGTCCGAGAATGGGGGTCGGCGCAACGCTTGGACTGGCGATCATCGGTTTGCTTCTGCTGCTTGTGCCAAATCTTCCGATCGTTCTCGCCGGGATGGCGCTGGTTGCCATTGGCACCTTCCTGGCCCAGGCGATAGCCACAGGACATGTCAGCCGGACCGCGTCGCGCGATCGCGCCGCTGCGAGCGGTATCTACCTCGCGTCCTACTATGCGGGCGGGCTCGCCGGCAGCTTCCTCATCGGACAGATCTACGACGGTGTCGGCTGGACGGCATGCGTGGCCGTGCTGGCCGCGGTTCTCGCCGGTGCGATCGCGATCGCGCGCGTGCTGCGAACGCCCAAGCCCTGAAACCTAAAACCGCAACTCAGTTATCCAACCAAGGAGACCGACATGACCAACCATCTCAAAACTCTGCTTGCAGGCGTCGCCATGCTGATGGCTGTTGCCCTGCCGGCTGCCGCTTCGGACGGCGTCGTCACGGTGAAGAGCGACTATTCCGTCGCCGAAACCGTCGCCCGCATCAAGAAGGATGTGCTCAAGAAAGGCATCAAGTTCTTCGGTGTCATCGACCAGGCTCAGCTTGGCAAGAATGCGGGCAACGACGTAAGGCCGTCGCGGCTCGTCATGTTCGGCAATCCGGCACTCGGCACGACGTTCATCACATCCAACCCCGAGGCCGGGCTCGACTGGCCGGTGCGCGTGCTGGTCTACCAGACCGCCGACGGGTCGGTTTACGCCGCCTACAGCGATTTCGACTGGATCGCCAGGCGGCATGGCATCACGGATCGACCCGCACAGTTCAAAATGGCGACCGAGGTCATTCAGTCGGTGACTTCAACCGTCAAGAAGAACTGACGGACGGAAACGTAGCCGGATATCGAATAGGCATTCGACGATGCTGCCCCGAGAAATCTATTCGGCGGCGGACAATGCCCTTGCCCGCTCGCCGAACCATTTCTTCTGCGTTGCTTCGCGGACTAGCGCGCCAACCGCGGGCGAATGCCTGCGGCCGCGCACCGTAACGAGATTGACGTCACGCCAGAATTCCGGCTCCGTGATCGGCAATGCCGCCACGCCCGGGTGCTTGGCGGTGTGCTCCGGCATGAATCCGAAACCGAGGCCGGCAGCGATCATGGCGAGCGTCCAGTCGTCGCGATCGCTCCAGTAGACCGGGCTGACGGTAACGCCCTGGTGGGAAAGGATGGCGTCCGCGTAGCCGGCGAATTCGCAGTTGTTGCGGTGGATGTAGCTTTCGTTGCTCATGTCCTTCACCCGCACAACGCGCTGGTTGGCAAGGCGATGGGCCAGGTGAACAGCCATCACCATCTGCTCCTGGAATAGCGGCAGGGAGTGCACTTCTTCGTCGGGAACCTCTGAGGGCAACGCGTAGATGGCAGCCTCGAGCTCGCCCTCGAGCAGCCTTTTCCTGAGGCTCACCGCGTCGGCATCGCAAAGATGCAACTCGACCCCAGGGTGGTGCGCGCGCACAGCCGCGATGAGCTCGATGATTTCGTCCGGAGCGATCGTGCTCATGATGCCGACCTTGAGCGGCATCTTCTTCAGGGTCACATATTGCTCGGCAATCTGCTTTGCTTGGCGAGAGTTCTCGAAGACGCCATCGAGATAGGTCTCAACCATGCGGCCGAGCTCGGTGAGGTGGGTGAAGCGGCGCTCACGGTGGAAAAGTGGCCCACCGAATTCATCTTCCAAAAGCTTGATGGCGCGCGACAGCGCCGGCTGCGTGACATTGCACTGCTCGGCCGCCCTGGTGAAATTCAGCTCCTTGGCGACAGCCAAGAAGTATCGGACCTGGCTGATCTCCACTGCACGCTTCCCTCACTGGTCGCGCATACGGCACCGCCCGCGTTGCAGCGCAATCTTACTAGCTGCCGTTACGTCAAACAACCCGACCGGACGATCGACGTCCGAGCTTCGAGCCAACGATCTGACCGTCAGCTATCGAATCCATGTCTCAACGGCATTTCCGCAGCTTGCGGCGGCTCCCCATACTGTTCCGCAGATCCAGAGCCCGGCCCGCAATTAGTTTGCGCCTGGGGGTCAAACACAAGGAAACAACGATGCTCCAAGGCAAGACAGCACTCATCACAGGCTCGACCAGCGGCATCGGGCAAGGCATTGCCGAAGCCTTCGCGGCGAAAGGCTGCAACATCGTTCTCAACGGCTTTGGCGACGCCGCCGAGATCGAACGTCTGAGGACCAAGCTCGCGGCCGATCATCGGGTCGTCGTTCGATACGACAATGCTGACATGAGCAAGGGCGACGCGATCACCTCGATGATGGACAAGGCCATCGCGGAGTTCGGCGCCGTCGACATATTGGTCAACAATGCCGGCATTCAGCATGTCGCGCCGATCGATGACTTCCCGGTCGAGAAATGGGAAGCCGTCGTGGCGATCGATCTCATGTCCTCGTTTTATACGATCCGGCGCGCCTTGCAGGCGATGAAGGCGCGCAAATGGGGTCGCATCATCAACGTGGCCTCGGCGCACGCGCTCGTCGCCTCTCCCTACAAGTCCGCCTATGTCGCGGCTAAGCACGGTGTTGCCGGCCTGACCAAGACCGTCGCGCTGGAGGTTGCCGAACAAGGTATCACGGTCAACGCTGTTTGCCCCGGCTACGTGCTCACGCCGCTCGTCGAGAAGCAGATACCGGACACGGCCAAGGCCCGCGGGATCACCGAGCAGCAGGTGATCAAGGATGTTCTGTTGGCTGCTCAACCCACCAAGCAGTTCGTCAGCGTCGAGCAGGTTGCCGCGCTCTGTCTGTTCCTGGCGTCGGACGACGCGGCCTCGATCACGGGCGCCGTGTTGCCGATCGAAGGCGGTTGGACCGCCCACTAGACCTGCACGAGGAGCGAACGCCATGAACAAGATCACGCAGAATCTCTCCGCCTCGCAAGCAGAACCGGCGACTGGACACCAGAGCGACGTCAAGCGTCAGACCGTCCTTGTCCTTCAAGGCGGCGGCGCGCTTGGCGCCTATCAGGCCGGGGTCTACCAGGCGCTGGTCGAGGGCGGCATCGAACCGGACTGGGTCATAGGCACGTCCATCGGCGCCATCAACGCCGCGCTGATTGCCGGAAACCAGCCCGGCGATCGTCTGCCCAGGCTTCAGGAATTCTGGGATGGCGTCAGCCGGAGCAGTCCATTCGATGAGTTTTTCCGGATGATGGTTCCGAGCAACATCTTTGCCAACATGGGCACGGTGATGCGCGGCATCCCGGGGTTCTTCGAACCGAATCCGAGCGCCATGTTTGGAGTAAACCGCGAGGTCGGTGTCGAGAATGCCTCCTATTACACGACGGATCCGCTCAAACGGACCCTGAACAACCTGGTCGACTTCGACTACCTCAACGGTCGCCACACACGGCTGACGATCGGTGCGGTCAACGTCAACACCAGCGAGCTCAAATACTTCGATACGCGCGAGATGATTCTGTCGGCGGCGCACATCATGGCGTCGGGCGCTTTGCCGCCGGCGTTTCCGGCGGCCTGCATCGACGGTGAGCCCTACTGGGATGGCGGCATTTATTCGAACACGCCAATCGAGGTCGTGCTGGACGAGCGTCCGCGGCGCGACGCACTGATCTTTGCCGTCAACATGTGGCAGCCCCGCGCCACCGAGCCGAAATCGATCTGGCAGGTCATGGGCCGGCAGAAGGACCTACAATACGCCAGCCGCGGCCGGAGCCACGTTGCTCGGCAGGAGCAACTGCATCGATTGCGGCATGTCGTGCGCGAGATGGGAAAACTCGTCCCGGAGGAACGACGCGACGATCCAATGTTCAAGGAACTCGCCTCTTATGGCTGCCCGTCGGTCATGCACCTCGTCCGCCTGCTTTCGCCGCGACTGGACGGCGAGGACCACACCAAGGACATCGACTTCACCCGCTCGGGCATCCGCACCCGCTGGCAGGCCGGATACGAGCACGGGCAGCGCGTCCTCATCGATAAGCCCTGGGAATGCGAAGTCGACATGCTTCAGGGCATCGTGATCCACGAATCCCAAGAGTGATGCGCCGCGCCGAGGAAGATACGGAGACACCGATGCAGATCATCATCCCCGGCATGCGGTTGATCCCGGAAGCCGTGCTCGCCAACGACGCGGCGCTCTTCCGCACGATCCCGGAGACCCCCTCGCACGCGGACAAGTCACTGCATCGCGTGGTCATTGTGGGCGGCGGCGCCGGCGGCCTGGAACTGGCGACACGCCTCGGCCGCAAATTCCGCAACCGGCGGCTTTCCGTCACGCTTGTCGACCGGAACCGCACCCATATCTGGAAGCCGCTTCTGCATGAGGTGGCATCCGGCGCCTTGAGCGCATCGCATGACGCGGTTGAATACATCGCCCATGCCAGCCGCCACGGCTACCGCTACCGCATTGGCGAGGTCGTCGGCATCGATCGCGCCAAGCGCCAGGTCTTTGTCGCGCCCAGCTTCGACGATGACGGTCGCCAGGTCATCCCGCCGCGCGTCCTGGGTTACGACACACTCGTCATGGCAGTCGGCAGCGTCAGCAATGATTTCGGCACGCCGGGCGCCGCGCGCCACGCCATTTCGCTTGACACCGCCGACCAAGCCGCCCGGTTCAACAAGCGCATGATCGACGCATGTCTGCGCGCCAGCGCGCAATACGAGCAGCTTTCACCAGGCCAGCTCCATTGCGTCATCGTCGGTGCCGGAGCCACTGGCGTCGAGCTGGCAGCCGAACTGCACAGATCGATGCGGGAAATTGCGTCGCACAATCTCGACAACATCGATTTCGAGAGATTGATCCGCATCACCATCGTCGAGGCCGGACCACGAATCCTGCCTGCTCTTCCGGATCACGTCGCACGCGCTTCGGCGCGACTGCTCGTCAAGCTGGGTGTGCAGATACGATGCGGGATCAAAGTGACCGAGGTGACGGAGGATGGCGTCCGGCTCGGCGAAAACCTGTTCGTGCCGGCCGAACTCGTCGTGTGGGCCGCGGGCATCAAGGCGCCGGACCTGCTTGAAAATTTCGATGGGCTTGAGACCGATCGGATCAATCGGCTGATCGTCGACGACACATTGCGTGCGGCCGCAGATGAAAAAGTGTTCGCGATTGGAGACTGCGCGCACTGCCGCCTGCCAGGCGAAGACAAAGCTTTGCCGCCCCGTGCCCAGACAGCTCATCAACAGGCTGGCCATATGGTGAAGGTGGTCGCTGCGCGAATGGCGGGACGGGCCGCGCCGGCATTCCGCTACCGCGACTACGGCTCCCTCGTTTCACTCGCCGATTACGGTGCGTTCGGCAGCTTGATCGGCGGACTGAAAATTGAGGGCCTGCTTGCGAGACTTGTTTATCGCTCGCTGCACCGGATGCATCTCGCGACGGTCCATGGGCTCGCGAGGACGGCATTGGCTTCGATCGGCCAGATGATATCCAGGCGTGCAAGGCCCCGGATCAAACTTCACTAGCGGGTGGAAGGGGAGCTGCAATGGAAAATATGATGTTGTGATCCTGGGCGAGGCAATGCTGGAACATTGCCACAGCGGGAATGCTCCAGAGCGAGGCTGGAATATGACTGTAGTCGGGTCGATGCCTCCGCCCATCGACGACGTTGCGGCCGACAACGCCACCTTCATAGGCGTCGGCCTGACCGGAGCCAGGGCAAAGAGCAGGGTCTTTCCGTCAGGGTTCATGTGAACGACATGCGAGGTTGGCTCTCCGCGAGAACCTTTGCCGAGGCGGTCGCATGGTCGAAGGTCATTGTCGAGGAGCCGACGTATCGGATCGTCGGAGCACATCTGGTAGGCGATGCCGGCGAGGAGTTGATCCACATCTTCGCGCTTGCCAGGAAACATGGCATACCCGCACGGAGTCTGTCGGAAATGGTGGATGGCTTCCCCACCGGTTTCGTCGGATATCGGAAGCACGATGTAACGCGCCGGTCTCGGACGGCGAATGGAACATGAATCTGGCCTCCGCCGATGCTCGTGATGCATCGAGACGATGCAGGAAAAGCATGGCATTCGGCCGGGGGTCTCTGTGGTAGGCTGCATGCTGGGTGTGAAAGTGCGGAAATGGCCGCCGATGACCAGGTAAAATTCGAAGAGTCCGTCCAGGCTGCCATCGAACTTGATGCGCCTCTCAATGAACGTCTGGCGGTAGTCGCCGCGGCGGTCCGGCGTCTGAACGCTGAATTCGCGGACGCCGTGGACCGGCTGGTGGATCGCCTGGAGAGACAGGGGGCCGGCGCCATGGCGCCGGCTGCGGGCGAGTTGATGCCGCCTTTCCTGCTGCCTGATGATGAGGGGAAGCTGGTCAGCTTGGCCGAGATCCTTGCAAAGGGCCCGGCGGTCATCACTTTCCAGCGCGGGCACTGGTGCCCCTACTGCCGCTTGAATGCCATCGGAATTGTGGAGGTGCAGCGCGAGATTTCGGAGCTGAACGGGCAGGTTGTCGTGATCATGCCGGAGCGGCGCAAATTTGCCAGAGCCATGAAGGCCGCGGTCGCCGCGCAGTTTCCGTTCCTGATCGACATGGACAACGGCTACGCCCTTTCGCTCAACCTCGCGATCTGGGTCGGGGCGGAGATGGAGCGATTGATGGGCCTGGGCTTCGATATTCCCAATTATCAGGGCAACAGCAGCTGGTTTTTGCCGATCCCAGCCACCTTTGTTGTCGGAATGGACGGGATAATCACGGATCGCTTCGTTGATCCGGATTACCGCAGGCGGATGGACATTGACGACTTGATCTCGGCGCTCAGGCGGGCTCGGTAACGCCAAAGGACGACCAGTCGGCCGACCGCAGCAGGTTGAGCAGCGTCGTCGCGACCGGCGAACGTTGCCTGCCGGCAACCGCGTAGACGGAAACGATACGCGAAACGTCGAGATCGCGAAGCTTGAGCCGGCGGGTGTTCGAGGATCGCGGTGCCGTTAGCGACACGAAGCCCACCCCGGCGTTGGCTTCAAGCAGAGCCAGAAGGTCCTGATCGGTCTCGACTTCATGCGCGGTTCGAGGCGTAAGACCCTTGGCGAACAGGGAGTGCGACAGTTCCTCGCCCGTCTCCCAATCGATCCGACTGAGCACGGGTTCGGCGGCAAGCTGAGCCAACGCGACGTCGGCCTCGTTGCGCCGGGCCAGCGGATGATCGGCATTTACAGCGAGTTCAATCTCTTCCCGAAACAGCGGCCATGTGTCCAGGCGATCCCAGGCCTGTCCCAGGGGGCCCGCAATTGCCAACTCGACGTCGCCACTCTTCAACGCGTCGACGACAGCAGCGGGCGAACCACGATTGATCTTGAGGTGGGCACCGGGATAGGCTCGAAAAAGCTCCGTGAAGGGCGAAACCAGCAGCGCTATGTTGATGCTGTTGGATATGGTGACGTTGAGGGGTGCCACGTCACTGCTTTGCACCGCCTTGGCAAGCGACTTGGCGGAAGAGGCGGCATCGTAACACTGTTGCAGCAGGGGCAGCATTCGCCGCCCAAGCTCGGTAAGGTGCGAGTGCTGACGCTCGCGCCGCAGGAGCTCCCCGCCAAGTTCCTCTTCAAGCGTCTTGATCGCGCGCGTAAGAGCCGGCTGAGTGACGTTGCATTCCTCGGCCGCTCTCGTGAAATTCAACGTGTTAGACAGGGCCAAGAAATAGCGGACCTGCTGCATCTCCATGAGATTTCGCCCCCTCCGCGAAATTCGATTCTTCAGGCACAGCCAATTTCGGCCATGCTATCGCAACAGGAGGCGAAGGCAAAGGCGCGCCGTTTCGAGGGAACTCACCGTCCGTGGTCGAGCGGCATGGTCTTTTCACTGGACGTCACAACGTTACAAATTGAGCCTAACGTGTTGTTATAGTTATCTAGATTTCAATCCTTCTCTCGCAGCACCAGCTGATTCCTTGCGCAAATGGTTTCGTGAGTGCCTGGATCCAAGTGCAGCTTTGAGGTGAGTTGGGGTTCCTCAGGTGCGAGTTAGTCAGTGGTAGCGGTCGCTCGGGATCTCCATAACTGCGACGTGGTCGAGGTTGGCGTATCGCGCCCTGTAGTAGCCGTCGCCCTCAATTTCAGCGAAAGTGTGCGGCGGAACCCGAAAGATCGCAGCCGCCTTCATTGCGAAGAAAGTATTAGCGGCTTCTTGGTCCAAGAAGTTCCACTCATCCTCTCCCTCGTCGTACGTGACACGCACAAAGGAGACCATGCGCATGGCTTTTTCCTCGCCATATCTGCGATTATAGCCTCACAATCCTTCCTCAGATTTTCAGGAGCCTCGCCTGTCTCAAACTCGTCTAAAGCTCGATAGACTTCCTGAGGATAATATACCGGCATTGCCTCAACGTCATCACCAACCAAGTCAAGGATTTGATGTATCGAATATTGATAAGAACAAGTTTATTATCAAGGGTAGAGCAATAAATCCAATCATATATTTATGGCGTCTGCGGAAAGAAATCAGATTTTGTAGCTGATCCAGAAGGGGTAAGCGTGCACTTTCAGCTATTTGATATTTTCGAATACCGGAAGCCGTTCGCAGACTCAGGGTTCCATATCTTGTCTCCATATCGAAAGCTGTAAACGGTCTCATGCGGCACTCCTCTTCATAGGGACGCTCCTCATTATAGAGCGGATGTTCAATTGAGCTGTTCTCGTTTCGCACCGGCGACCATAAGGGACACCTCCTCGTCGCCATTGATCTGAGCTGCTCCATCAAAGAGGTCGCGCCGAGCATCAAACGTCCATCTTACGACCAGCACCGAAACGCTTTCAGGCCATTTAGTCCGCTCCGGTTGTTGGCGAGAGCGCATTTTGACTGCCCGCCTGATGGTACAATTCGGACGGGACATACCTGCGATCGGTGACCCCGTGATGCACAGATTGTAGTGAAGGGCGCTCCTAAAGATCCGCGAAGTATTCCTTGTTTCGGGCAAATCCGGAATGACCTTTACGCCGCCTTTTGCCGCCGTTTCTACTCAGACAGGCGGATTGCCGCGGCCATGTGCGATGCACCCGGTTCGTCGCACCATTTTATTTCTGCAGCCGCTGAAAGCAGATGCCGATGGATCGGGCAAGCTGGGCACGCCGGCGAGACATCCGACTCAACGCGGACTGTCACTATCTGCCCACCAACATGATGATCGGCAGGGTGAAGGCCACTCTCGATTTTGGGCTCGCCACGCCTAGACGTGGCGGGCGCCTCGGTTCTAAAGCTGCCCGTCAATGCTGCATCCATTGACGTTAATGGAAGGGATGCTGGTGACCGCCTTCCACCATGCGTTGCAAATCTGACTGGGATGGGTCAGCCTCAAGGCGCTTAAAAACTTCTAACCAAAAACGATACTCGCACGTATCTCCCTCACAGTGCGCCGACAGGGCGGACCAGGCAACAACCGTTGCAGCCCCCTCGCACCAAAATTCTTTTGCCACCTCGACGGCTTCGGCGACGGACCAATGTAGGAACGACGCGGACACTGCTTTCCCGCCCGTGTGGCGAGAACTTTTGATTACGATGGGCAATTTGTCGTCTCGTTTCTTCATGCTGCGTCCCCTTTCGCTCCGTTTGAGATGCCAATAATGCACCCTCTTCGCCGACCGCATTTTGAAGTGCCCAGCCTGTTCGTAAGTATCTGCTCCGGCATAACCTCTTGCCCGATACGGATCACATCCCCGAGCACAGAGCGAATGTGCGGCCAAGGAAACTCAGCACAGGCTTCCGCCGGTTCCCCTTCGCTCAGCACGGCATCAAGCTTGGCCGCCACACCCGCAAGTGAAGCAGCCGGTGTCTCCAGCAATAGCTGAAGCAGGTTCTCCGCTTGGTCCGCCGCCTCGCCTTCAGCGATCAACGCTGCCGAATAACCAATTTCCCTATCAGCGGCTTCCCAGCGCTGTTGATGGGTCTCCAAGTCAGCCTTGGACTTTGCGCGGACCGCCTCGTCTTCTGGTCCTGAGCCGAGTACTTCGTTTAGCGCCTGGATTGAATGGAGTCTGACGCTCGTGCCGTCGTGCAGCGGAATCGTTGCGCAAGGAAATCCAATAGTTTCCACAAGATTTCGCTCCAGGCGCTGCTGCTGATGGCACAGCCGCTCAACCTCTTTGTGAGCTATTAGCCATTCGCGCCACGCCGCCACTGCAGGATCGGCTGATTGAACGGCTTCCGCATGGTCGCCGACAAGCTTCTTTGGCTGTCTTCCCTCTTTTGCGTTTGCCGTTATCGCAAGTACCCCCCTACGGGTGACGCGGGGCAAAGTCGTGGTATTGTCGGAATCAGCCATGATCCGAGCTCCCTGAAGCTTAGGCGTGGTCAGGCTGACTTAGGTGTTCCTGCACCTGGTCAGCCGCTCTGCGAACCGCTCCAGTATGGCTTCGGCACGCGAGAGAAAGTGATGGAAAAAATATCAATGCGATTTGGCCAATGTCAATAGAAAATCTATCAAATCAGGCGTCGGCGGTGACCACGAGACAAATCAAGGCCGCACGGGCGTTGCTGGGATGGTCTCAGGGAGACTTGGCTGAACGGTCAGCGGTGTCTGAACCAACAATAGCGCGTCTAGAGGCGGAGGATGGACGCCTCGGTGGTCGTCCCGAGACCGTGTCGAAGATCATCAGCGCGTTGGTAGTGGCAGGTATCGCGTTTATCCCGGAAAACGGTGGCGGGCTCGGTGTGCGCTTACTCAAAAAGCGTCCGCGGTAAAGCCGAGCTCAGTCTCGCTGCCGGATCAATTGGTAATCTGCGACAGCGCCACGTTTGTGTCGTCCTGAACCTCGAGCAACAGTTCCTCCGCCGATCGGTACATGTCGTCGAACGCCAGCTCATGCTCGAAGACGACGCCGCCGGCGCGGATGGCGAGCACGTCCTTTTCGCCTTTCGGGGCGAAATAGATCTGTCCCACCGCCTCTCGAATGCGTTCGCCAACCTCCTTGGCGTCCTGCTTCGTCGCGCCGGGGAGGAAGACGCCGAACATCGAGTTTCCGATGCGGCCGATGAGATCCTCCTTGCGCACCGAAGATCGGATAGCCGAGGCGATCAGCCGCAAGGCTTCGTCGCCCCACCCGAGGCCGAAGCGCAGGTTGATCGATGCGAGATGTTCGGGATGGATGACCAGAAATGCGCCGGAACGCGGGCCGGCCGGCCTTGCCGCCCTTCTGTCGACCATGGACGTGAACACGGCGCCGTTGAGGCAGCCGGTCAACCGATCGTAGGTTCCGGACCTGGTGAGTTCCTGGCGGTAGCGGAGGATCGCGACCTGTTTCCATCCGAGCAGGGCAAAGAGCGGCAGGCCGATGACGACGGGCACCAGCGTTGCGGTGACGACGCTGCGGCCGAATGGCGTCAACGCGTCGCTCAGCAGAAGCAGGTAGTTCAGGCCGAGCGACAGCCCGAGGCAGGCGGCAGTGCCCAGCAAGGGCAGCCAAACAATGTGCTTCCATGTCTGAGCCGGCGCGATCTGCGCTTTTGTGGTCACGGGCCAATCTCCTGTTGGACGCCTTGGCTTTAGAGAAGGTGTGTTACGATTTCGGTGTCAGCAAAACTTACAATTAGAAGGAACTCGGCATCTTTCTGGATCCGGCGCTCGCCGGCGGCTGCGGCCTCACTTCCGCTTCGGACGATTCGCGCGGCGCCAGAGCCGTTCACTAGAGTCGCTGAACGGCTCTGACCATTCTGCTTTCACGCAATTCAGGACGGAAAACCGAAGCTCACCTTTCTGATAGGCTATTGCGGCGGGCCGAAAATGCCCATTTCCGCGTTTCTGGCCACGGATTCGGCTTTGCCGTAGATGCCCGGCGGCGAGGCCATCGCCCAGCCGTTGGACACAAGCCAGGCACCGACATCCTGGTTGCCGAGCTTGCAGGACGCGGCGACGGCAAAGCGTTCGGCGTCCGGCGGCAGGACGCATTTCAGCGCCCGGCCGCGCAGCCAGGCGTGGAAGGCGGCACGGGCACGCTGGCCGCACGGCCAGCTGGCATCGCCGAACTGACAGATCCGGCCGGGATCGATGTCGATGGCGCCGCTGATGGCGACCGTGCGCCCCATTGCTTGGAAGGTCGCCGATGACGTGGCGATCGGCCGGTAGAGCAGCGTCTCGCGCCAAACCTGCGGCATCGGCGTCTTCGGCGGCGATGCGAGGCCGAGCTCGCCAAGCGGGGGACGGCGCTCGAGGCGCTCGATGCCGGCGGCGTCGAGCGGTGGCGGCGCAATGAGGTGCTCGGCGATCCTGCGCGCCGGCTGCGGCGGCCGGGCATCGCGAAAGGGCATGCGAGGGGCCGCTCGTTGCGCGTCCTGGGCCGGTGGAGGCGAGGGGGCAGCAGGCAGCCATTGCCTGCTCAGGATGATCAACAGCGTTCCCGCAGCCAGCCCGAGACTGCCGAGCGTCAAGGCAAGCCTGCCGGTCGACCTTACCTCGCCCACAAGGACCACCGCGCCTCAATTCCCACCATCGCATCATACATTAAGCGGCGGCGACATTGCTTGAAAAGCAAGGCGTTGCGTTAAGTGTCGCGCAACTTATGCGACATACACTCCGGCATCGGATGTCGAGGGGGTGACATGACGCGCAAGCCGCTACTGCTCTTTGCTTTCCCGGCCCTCATGCTGCTTGTCCTGGCGGCGGAGCGAACGGCGACCTTCCTGCTCGGATCCTATCCGGCCAGCCCCGTGATGTGGCAGGCCTGGGGCGAGTTGCGTCCCTTCTCGACGATGTTCTGGCAGCAGTTGGATTTCTATCTCGGCGGCTCGATGATGCTCGACGGCGCGATCATCCTCGTCGCTTCGGCCGCCTGCTGGATGGCGTGCTACGCAAAGAGGCCTGCCGGCTTCTTCCTCGCCAACCATGCGGCTTTGCTCTTCGCCGGGCTGATGATCGCGGGCGGCAGCCACTCCGAAACGGCGAGCACGATCGCTTCGTTCACGGCTCCGCATGGCTTCCAGTATTCGCTGATGATCGACTTCAGCTTCAAGAACAGCCTGGTTCTGTGCCTTGGCCTGGCGGCATGCGCTTACTGCCACATCGCCTTCCTTGGCGAAGCGCGGCAGCGCGCGGAAGCTCGGGCGGTCCGCATTCTCGCCCTGCAGCGCGACCTTTAATCTAGGCGAACACGGCCCGCGAGACACCGCCCGCGAAGGCCGACGGAAATCAGTTGATCTTCTTGTAATAGACCTTGCCGTCGGCCTGCTGGATGCGCTGGTAGGCCGGATTGGGGCCGGGAGGCGCGGTCATCCTGGGCGGCACGTCGCCGTTCTCGCCTGTCGACGCTTCCGCCATTGTCGTGCCGGCAAAGGCGGGCTGCGGCGCGCGCGGCATCTCGGCGCCGACGGCAGCCGGCTGGGACTGCTCCAGCCGGACGAGATTGCCGTTGATCTGGCCGAAGCTTGCCTGCAACTGCCGGTCCAGCGTCTCGAACCGGCTCTGGAAGCCGTTGTTGACGGTATCGATGCGGGCGCCGATCCGCTGCTCGAACTGGCCGAGTTGCCCCAGTCGCGCCTCGATCTGCCGCAGGTCGTTGACGCCGCGATAGAGGTAGACCGCGGCGGTCACGTTGATCGTCGTGACCAGTGCTGCACCCACCGCGATGGCGCCGATGGTCCTTGCCCGGCTCGGTTTGCTTAAGGTCGGCTCTGGCTGGCCAAGCTCGATTGCCGGAACGTCCGGCTCGCTGATCATCGTCATTCAACCACCACCTTTGCGCCCACCGCGACGCGCTTGAAGAGATCGATCACATCGGTGTTCGTCAAGCGAAAACAGCCCGACGTGCCGTCGAAGCCGACACCTTTGGGATCGTTGGTTCCATGGATGCGATAAAGGGTGTCGCGACCCTCGCGCGCAAGATAAAGCGCCCTGGCGCCGAGCGGATTATAGGGGCCCGACGGCACCATCGCCGGCAGCTCCGGCTGGCGGGCGCGCATCTCCTTCGGCGGGCGCCATTCGGGCCATTCGGTCTTGGCCGAGACCTTGACCGTCCCGGTCCAGCCGAACCCGTCGCGGCCGACGCTGATCTGGTAGCGCAGCGCGTGGCTTTGGCTCGTCACCAGATAGAGCGCCTTTTCTTGTTTGCGGATGACGATCGTTCCCGGCTGCTCGGCGCTCTGGAAGGCGACCGTCTTGCGCAGGCTGGGACCCATCGCCGGAAGCGGCGGCGCCGATCCGGCGGCGGCGGGCTCGCCGGCCGACACCAGCGCAATGCCGACGACGCAAACGGCGGCCAGCTGCCTGGCGACCGCAAGCCTCTGTCGCGACGCAATTCCGGACGGAAAACCGCTGCGCACTTTTCCTGGAATTGCTTCAGCGCTGGGCATTATCCAGCCGCTCTTTGAACATCGCCTTCAGGTCCTTGTTGAAGCGCGCGCGCCCGTCCACCTCGGTCGGCAGGATGGCGCGGTTCAGCGCGTCGGTCAGCAAGGCATTGTCGAGCGCCAGCGATTTGATGTGCGGCGCCTTGAAGATCTTCTCCAGTTCGCTGCGCGAGAAGTGATTGCCGAACCATTTGCGCTTGTGCTTGTTGGCGACCAGCGTGATCGAGACGCCGTTGCCGCGCAGCTCGCGGATCTTCTTGTAGAGCCGCTTGCCTTGCCTGAGCGAGGCGACGTTGAGCTCGAAGACGATGAAGATCTCGTCGCTCGTGCGCAGCACCGCATCGTGCCACGGCGTCTCGATGTTGGGCAGGTCGATGACGATATCGTCGAAGCGATAGGCGACGAGGTCGAGCAGCCGCAGCACGAAATCGGCGCCCTGCGGTTCGAACGGCAGCTGCGGCCGTTCGAAGGAATAGAGCGTCAGGCCCGACGGCCGCGACAGCTTGATGACATCCATCAGCTCGACGTCGAGCCGGTCCGGCTGGCCGATGATGCCGGTAAGGTCGAACTGGTTGAACTGGTTGAGATAGGCGCCGCAATTGGCGCTCTGGAAATCGAGGTCGACGAGGCAGGTCGAGGCGGCCCGATCTGGCGACTTCGAGGCAAGGTGCTCGGCCGCCGAGATCGACAGCGTGGTGGCGCCGGCGCCGCCGCTGGCGCTGATGAAGGTGATGATGCGGCTCTTCGTGCCTTTGTTGCCGGTGTCGTGGAAGGTGACGGCGTTGAGCAACTCCTTGGCGTCGAGCGGCTTGTGCAGCCAGTCGGATGCGTTCATGCGCACCAGCACGCGCGTCTGCTCGGAGGTGAGCTCGTCCGAAATCGCGATCAGCGGCACCGACGACCACGCCGCGCGCGCCTCGACGATGCCCGCATTGCCGAGCAACTCGCCGCTGCCGAGATCGAGGATGATGATGCCCGGCCGCGTATCGACCGGCGGCCCCTTCAGGAACTCGACCGCCTCCGAAACCCTGACGTCATAGATCGCCAGCGCGTCGAGCCTGGTCGTCACGTCGCGCTTGAAATTCGGATCGGAGGAAAACAGCGCTACTTGCTTGCGTTTTGTCGGTGTCACTCTGGTGTCTATGGCGTTCATGGCGACGTACTCTTCAAATCCTCGCCGGTTACAGTACTCAACATGGAAGGCATGGTCATATTACCGAACCCGAGCAGACCGCCCAGGAAGAAGAACTGGAAGTTGATGTTCTGCAGGTTGACGGTGATGGTTGGCACCGGGCCGCCCAGCCGCGTCTGGTAGCCGAGCCCAGTGGCCGCGTAGGTCACGACAACGTTTCTCCGCAGCAGGCCGGGGAAGAAGTGGCACATGCCAGGCCGTTGACTTGCTGCCTGCGCGGGACAGGTGTCATCGTTGGTGTTTGCGGTGTCACCGCGGAAGATGCGGCTGAAAGCGGTGGCGTTGAAAGTGCCGCCGTTAGTGCAGCCGCCGGTGCCGGCGTTGTCATAAGTGCAGACAAACGGACCATAGGCGCCGGCTGTCACAGGGGCGCCTGGACTCGAGGTTGGGGCGGCTGTTGTCAAGGCTGAAGCAACAGGATCGGATATGGATGCAATTCGTGCACCGACTTGCACGGCCTTGGTCGCCGCGTTCCATTGATAGAAGGCGTAGCCGAAATCAACGAAACCTAAGGTGAGCGAAAGCAGCAGAGTCATCGCGATCGCCATCTCGACCATCGCTGTCCCATCTTCCGATCTTAGGAATCGATTCAGCATCATCAAAATCGGATCAACCGCTCCTGGTGGCTAGCCCCAAGTGTCACGGTGGTGATGTTGAGCAGCGACAACAACC
Source organism: Mesorhizobium sp. M3A.F.Ca.ET.175.01.1.1 (assembly GCF_004791945.1). Lineage (NCBI taxonomy): Bacteria > Pseudomonadati > Pseudomonadota > Alphaproteobacteria > Hyphomicrobiales > Phyllobacteriaceae > Mesorhizobium > Mesorhizobium sp. M3A.F.Ca.ET.175.01.1.1. The sequence goes on from NZ_SRTP01000014.1 coordinate 56,184, forward strand.
CGGCGCTGTCGAGACTGCTGTACGCGTAAGTGCCGGACGCGGTTACTATGCATACCTGCGACGTAGTCGAGAGGTACAGAACAGTGCCAGTGCCGGGGTCGATAGCGTTTTTGCAAGTGGCCGGGTCGGCTATGCTGATCGTGACATCAGATTTCTGCCAGCCATACAGACGGGCCGGTGCTGTCCCCGCCACATTGCCGAATACCGTGATGTTCTTCGCGAGGTCGGCGCAATCGATCGCGGCAAGGCCCGCGTCGGTATAAAGCTGGCTGTTGCAGCGCGCTGCGAAACGCGCCCCGTCTGACAGGCCAGCTTCCATAAGCATCTTATCATGGATGAGGTTGCCGAACTCGAACACGCCGGCGGACAGGAGCAACATCAGCGGGCCGACAATCGCCATTTCGATCAGCACCGTGCCTCTCTGGTCGGAGCGAAAGCGTCTCAGGGTGCGCGACAGCAAGCTTGCCATGGCTGTCACCGATAGAGCTGCGCTTCGTCGCGCAGGAAATTGTCGAGCGTCCCTTGGCCGCTACGGCCGGTAATATCGACGAGTTCCACAAACACAGATCCCCCGGCAGAGGCGCCAGGAACAGGCTCCGTCATGAAGAAGCTCGCAAAGGCCTCGACGGGGAGATTGGTGCTGTTGCCATTCAGGTTGTTGCCGGCGGCCTGCAGCGCGTTGCAGTTCAAAATCGCCCCGTAGAGCAACCTGCGATCGACCGAGGTAACCGGGGCCTGGCAGGCGCTTGGCGGAGTCCCGACCTCGCCGCCTGTCGAGGCGTGGCCGATTAGGTTGTTTGCGTTCTCATATTTGTAAACCTGATAGCGCGTTGGCTTAGTGGTACTCCAGGACGAAGGATAGCTGGCGGAGCCAAAATTGGTGCTCCAATAGCTGGACAGGTTCCAGTTACCGTCGCCCATACGCCCGCCCATATAGGGCGTGGTTGAATCGCGCGGCAGGCCCATGTTGCCTGTCGCGTTGAACGTTAGTTGATTGTAGGAAGGGCACTGATTTCCATTGCCGCCGCCGTTTCCGTTGCCATTCCCATTGCCGCTGGTGGACGCTCCTTTCCGCACATTCGAAGCTGGGCCGTATTCGGCGCTGTTGAAGGCATTGCCGCTGGCTTTGATGCCGAACCGCACGTTGAAAGCGTCCTGGACCGGGCCATTGTTTTGGCCGGTCTTGGTGCTTACGCCTTGGGCCGAATAGCAACCCTGCGGCTTCGAGGTGGCAATGGTCTGCGCCAACGCTTGGGCGCCGTTGCCGACGCCGTCCGGCGGCTGCAGGAAGCCGAAATTGCCCGGACCGTAGGCGGCACCGTTTCCGACCATGCGCAGTTCAATCAATCGACGATGGATAGCAGGGTCCGTCACGGCCTGCTCGAGCGTCGCACCACCCGCCGAATTAGTGCCGTTCACCATCTCATAGGGGTTGCAGATGAAAACCGGTGTGTAGTTGCAAACGCCTGAGGTGAAACCTGCGACCGAGACGGCGCTGACGTTGTAGCTGGTGTCGGTCGCATTTCCCGAGGAAGAAACGAAGACCGGAAACATCGCTGAGAAGGTTTCCGGCTGGATCCTGACAAGTATAAAACGCGTCTCAATGGCGTTGGCGGCTTTGTGGTCGATAGCATTTGCGTCCACACCCGTCGATGGATTGATGACCGTGGCGTCGCTTGCCGGGATATCTTTTAGGAAGCACCACGACACCTGTCCTTTCGACCGGCACGCCGGATAGGTCGGGTTCACCGTCGTGGCTCCGGTGCCGGTTGTCAGCGCCACGATACCTGCGTCGGAGAACTTGGCGTCGTTGGAAACCAGATTTGTCAGAGCGTTCTCTGCACGCGTCCACGCATCGGACCTGCCGTTCAGTTCGGCCGCTCCCGCGAGCGCTAAAGCGTCTGCGCCTTTCTGCAAGTCATTGTGCAGATTGTTCATCCGGCTCATATCGATTGCCAGCAGGGACAATCCGATGATAGCCGGCAGCATGATGCTGACGAGGATCAGCGCTATACCCCTCTGATCGCGCCAGAACGCACGGATGATCCGCAACATGGCCCTACCCTTTACCCCTTTGTGCCGGGCTCCTCGTGCGCCCGACACAACCGCATCCTTTCGCTCAGTTTACTGCGTGCTCGTGCCCGCCGGACCGACATTGACTGTCATGTTCGTTGTTGGCGGCGGGGGAGGCGGAACCTTGTATCGTTGAACGACTGCGACGGAGCGCGCCCCATCACCCTCGATCTTCGTGTTGTTGGAAGCCGGGTTGTAGGGATCGACCGTCTGCAGCAACTGATTGGCTTTCTGCGAGTCACCCGCAGCCAACGTCATCGTGTCGTAATTGTTTAGATAGTCGGCCGCGCAGCCCGCAAGCAGGCTGGAACTGAGAAGGACGAGCAAGAGCTTATTTCTTGACATAGAGCATCTTGTCCTTCGATTTGACGTCCAGCATGTGGCCATAAGGGCCGGTAACGCCGTCACCGTGTTCGTATCTCCGGATCATGTCCTTGTTGACTTCGAGTTGGCCGAGCAGGAACAACTCCGGATCGTTCGCGGGCTTGGTCTTGTCGAACGGTGTCGCCAGTTGCTGCCCAGGCTTGACGGGGCGCACGACGTTCGGCGTGACGATGATGACCAGTTCGGTTTCTTCCTTTTGCGTGCTCGAATTATGAAACAGCGCGCCGATAATCGGCACCTGGCCGAGCCACGGCACCTGATCCTGCAGCCTGGTGTTTTTGCTGGAGAGAAGACCGCCCACAGCGAAGCTTTGGCCGTCGCGTAAGTCTACTACGGTTGCCAACTTGCGGTTAGTGAAGATCGGGTCGCCTGCGGGGGTAAAGCCGGTCAGGTCGCTGACCTCGGGTGCCAGCTTGATGTGGATCTTGCCGTCGTCAAGCACGACGGGCGTGAAGTTCAGATTGACGCCAAACTGCTTGAATTCGACCTGGACCTCGCCATTGCTGCTTGTGCTGCGGATCGGCACTTCGCCACCGGCATTGAAGCTGGCGGTCTCGCCGGAAACTGTGGTGAGGTTCGGTTCGGCCAGCAATCGCACCAGGCCCTTTGATTCGAGGGCTTGGATGATCAGGTCGACCTTGACGTTGCTGTCGATGACGCGGGTTATGAGTGCTGCGAACGGGCTTGAATTCGATAAAAGCCCACTGATCAGGTCGCCAGGTCCGAGGACCGTCCCATCCTTGTCCACCGTGGCATCGCCGGTGCCCCAAACGGTTTTGCCGCTGCGGTTCACGCCCCGCCACGACACACCGAGATCGCGACCGGCGCTGCGCTTGGCCTCCAGGATGCGCACCGACAGGTTGACCTGCTGGCTATCATCGATCGTAACGGAGTTGATGATAGCGTCAGGGCCGTATTGTTGGGTGACCTCCACGATAGACGCGAGCGTAGCGGCATCCTTGACGTGGCCGGAAAGCCGGATCTTGCCGTTGATGGAACCGATCTCAATGCGAGACTTCGGCGCCACCTGGCGGATAGCTGCGGCCATGTCGCTGACGTCCTGTCCAACCTCGACCTGGATGGCGCCCAGCGAGCGCTTGTCCTCGGAAAACAGGTTGACAGTTGTCGTGCCAATGCCCTTGCCGATGATGTAAAGCGTTTTGTCGGTCATAGGCTGGGCGTCGGCGATCTTCTCATCACCGACGACGATATCGCCAAGCGTAGCACTCACCTGGATGGTGACGGACTGCGAGACAGGAACGAACACACGGTGGATGGACGGGTTCGACACGTCGATGAAACGGTCAGCGGCACGGGCCCGAATGTCAGGAAACACTGACAACGCCAGGAGGATTAGCGCGGCCGCCGCTACCCTCACATACAACACCTGCATCCGCGTCTCCCCGATTGCTGCGACTGCAGCTGTCCCTCGTTACTTCTGTCGCGGCACGTCGTAGGTCTCAAGCTTCACGCCGCGGAACACGCCGATTGTAGCGCGGGCTGGCGGGGCCGGCTGCACAAATTTGACCACTTCCTTTACAACTTCCTGCGCCTGTGGTGCAGGCGCAACAGCCGGCTCCGGCTTTACCTTGCTTAACTCATCGATTTGGCTGCCCACTCGTTCCACAGCCTGAGCGAGCCCATCGATCCGCTTGCGGTCTGCGGCGGCCGCTGCTTCGGCGGCTTTCTGTCTCTCGAGCTCGGCTTGCCGCCTGGCGACGTCTTCCGGTGTGTCGCCAGTGAGATCCGAAAGCGTGACGCGCTGAGTCTGCTCGCCTTGGCTTGCGGCAGCCTGGCGAAGCGCCAGAGACAGTTGGCCCGTCCCCGCGGCTAGCGTCAGCTTCTGCGCGTCTTTTGTGCTGACCTCAACGGTGACAGCCTTCACGACCGTTGGATTTTCCTTGCTCTCGTCGGCGACCTGGTCGATCGCGAGCACCTTGACGCTCTGCAATAGAACATCGACAAAGCTCTTGTCTGTGCCGTCGTCGCCGTGTGATTGGCGTGTCAACAATATGTCAACCCTGTCGCCCGGGAAAACAAATCCCGCGACGCCAAGTACGTCGTTGACCCGTATGGAAACGGCCTTCATCCCTTCTCCCAACACCGCTGAAAGCGTAGCGCGTTGGCCCGCACCGGTTACCTTGCTTGTCAGAACCGGTTCGTTGGTGCTGATGGATTGTAATGCCTGTCTGGTGCCAGCCCCGGCCAGCGCATCTTTTGTCGTCTTGAACGCACCCGCCGGAATTGCCCCGGACGGCCAAGGGATCTCGCGCAGTTTATCGGCGGTTAGTGTGTCGCCAAATTTGAGCGGGACCGCCGCGACTACGATTGTGTCGCGCGGCGCGCCGTTCGACTGAGCCAGAGCGCTACGCTGATTGGCGAGCCACATATTGGCAAACACCACCGCGAGCACGCCAAACACGCAGGCGAGAATGATCATGATCACCGTATTGCCACGCATTAGCCTAAACCCCAAAAAGGCCAGTAATAATCGGCCGCGTTAGCCCGTCGCGACCGGTATCAGGCCCGGGCTTTGGCCCGGGCCTGATTTGGAAAATGGACGATCAGCTACCGGTACCGGCTGCAGCGTCGCAGGTGCCAGTTCCGCCGCCAGCAATCACGCCGTTGCCGTCAAGAATGCCGCACAGGCCCGTAAAGCGGCCGGTCACCCAGAGGCCGATCGCGACGATCGCAAGAATCGCTGCGCCGGCGATGATGCCGACCAGGATTGAATATTCGACCATAGCAGCGCCGTTTTCTTCGTCGCGGAACTGCCGGGCCATCGTCATGAGCTTCTTCATGCCAATTTCTCCCTTTGGAGGTTTGAACCCGACGAGACGAGCCTAAGGATGAACCCCATACCCAAGCATCCCCCGTCGAATGCAATCCTAGGTCCGCTGAAAAAGCAGTGTCAAACGGATTAACAATCCTTTAACCTTTCAATACCTGAGAGATTGAAATTTCATTTTCGACAACGTCTTGATTCGCCTCACTTTTCAAGCCCTCTTAACCATTCATTCACAATTCTGCCTCCTTCGAACAGGGGATGCATCCATATTAGGGGTGTAACATATCCCTTTATATTAAATGGCTTAGAGGCACAGGGTACTCACGGTGCGACAAAAGTCCTAGGACTTTAGTCCGGCATAGCTAGTAGGGAGGAAATAAAAACGATTTCCCGTATCCATGTTCTTAACTATGTCGCAAGTAATACATGCGGTGTGTCCTTCCGGCCGCTTGTGCCCCCCGTGGTTAACGCTTAGTTTCGATCCGGGGAAAATCACAAGGGGACAGGCGGCATGTTGGGTCGCTTCATTAAAGGATCGAATGAACAGAGATCGCCGCAGCCGGCGCCTGTCGCGGTGGTGAACGGGGCGGCAAATGCGCCTGCTGCGGAAGCGGAATCGCAGAGCGACGATTTCCTTTCGCTGAAGGTCGAACTGCACCGCCATCTGATCGACCGCTTCAATCTGGCCGCCCTGGAAAATGCATCGAAGGAAGAGATTCTCAACGAGATCCGGCCGATCGTCCGTGAGTTCGTTCGCGCCCGCAATGTCCCCTTGAATGCTCGCGAACTGGATCAACTGACCAGCGACACGGCGGATGAAATGCTCGGGCTTGGCCCGATCGAGCCGCTGCTCAAGGATGATTCGATCGCCGACATCCTGATCAACACGCACAACCACGTCTTTATAGAGCGGCGCGGCGTGCTGGAGGAGACGTCAATCCGGTTCCGCGACGAGGCGCATTTGTTGCGGATCGTCAACAAGATCGTCTCCAACATCGGCAGGCGGGTCGACGAATCCGCGCCGATGGTCGATGCGCGCCTCGACGACGGCTCGCGCGTCAACATCGCCGTGCGACCGATCTCGGTCGACGGCCCGCTGGTCTCGATCCGCAAATTCTCCAAGCATCCCTACTCGTTGGAACGGCTGATCGCCTTCAACTCCATCCGTCCGCCGATGGTCGACCTGTTGCGGATCGCAGTGCAGGCGCGCAAGTCGATCCTGGTTTCGGGCGGCACTGGCAGTGGTAAGACCACGCTGCTCAATGCCCTGTCGAGTTACATCCCGGCCAAGGAACGCCTGATCACCATCGAGGACGCGGCGGAGCTGCAGTTGCAGCAGCCGCATGTCGGTCGGCTGGAAACGCGCCCGCCCAATGTCGAGGGCAAAGGCGAGGTTCGCCAGCGCGAGCTCGTCAAGAATGCGCTGCGCATGCGGCCCGATCGCATCATCGTCGGCGAAGTGCGCGGCGAGGAAGCCTTCGACATGCTGCAGGCGATGAACACCGGCCATGAAGGCTCGATGACAACCATCCATGCCAACACGCCGCGTGACGCCCTCTCGCGCCTTGAGCAGATGGTCGGCATGGCCGGCATGCCGATGACCCATGAATCCATTCGGGCGCAGATTGCCTCGGCCATCGACATCATCGTGCAGACACAGCGTCTATCGGATGGTGGCCGGCGGGTGATTTCCATATCGGAACTGACCGGCATGGAAGGCAACGTCGTCCAGCTGCAGGAACTCTACACCTTTGTCCGCCGTGACATCGCGGCGGATGGCCAGATCATTGGCGATTTTCGCGCTACCGGCATTCGTCCGCGCTTCGCGCAGGAAGCGGCGACACTCGGCCTGCATTTCGGCAAGGACGCCTTTAATCCGCAGGTTCCCCTCTGATGCTGACCGGTCAAACGCTGCTTTACTTCATTTATGTGCTCGCGGCGGCGGCAGTCATCCTCGCGGCGGAGGCGCTCTATGTTTCCTATGCCGGAGGACGCGCGCGCGCCGTCTTGATCAACCGACGGCTGAAACGTCTCGCGGAAGAAGGGCCTGCCGAGCAGGCCTTGCAAAGTCTACTGCGCGAGCGCGGTCTAACCAATTCCGGCGACTACGCTTTCGGCGTGGTTTGGCTCAACAGGCTTTACACTCAGTCGGGCATCACCGGAAATCCGCTGACATTTGCCGCCACCTTCATCCTGGCAGGGTTGATCGTCGCGTTGCTTCTGAGTGTGCTGGCGAGGGTGGCGGCGTTCCCGACCCTGCTTTCATTCCTCATTGTGGGATTTGTTCTACCTCTGCTGTACCTTCGGCGGGCTCGCAACAAGCGGATCATGAAATTCGCCAAGCAACTGCCCGACGCGCTCGACATGATCGTGCGCTCGTTGCGCGCCGGTCATCCAATCTCGGTGGCAGTTGGATTGGTGGCACGCGAAATGCCTGACCCGCTTGGGACTGAATTCGGCATCGTCTCCGATGAAATCACCTTCGGGCTCAGCATGGAGCAGGCTGCGCGAAAGCTGTCGGAGCGCGTCGGCTTCGAAGGGCTCCAGCTTCTTTCGGTATCGTTGTCTATCCAGTCCAGGACAGGCGGCAATCTTACGGAAATACTTGCCAACCTATCCAAGGTCTTGCGTGAAAGACAGAAGTTGAAATTGAAGATCAGGGCGCTTTCCGCCGAAGGTCGTTTCTCGGCGTGGGTCATCTCACTCTTCCCAATCGTCATGTTCCTGATCCTTGCGATCGTTGCGCCGAGTTACTATGGGAAGGTATGGGGAAATCCTTTGATTTTTCCGGTCTTCACGATCTTTGGCTGCTGGGGACTACTCGGCGACTTCATCATGTATCGCATGATCAACTTCGATTACTGATTGGAGCGGGACATAACTATTCTCTCGAACATACTGGATTCCGAACTCTTGGTCTCGCTTTCGGTTTTCGTGGCTGCCGTGGCGCTTTTCTTGTTCGGCGCGCTCATCTTTTTGCCTGCCCTGCAGACGAGGAAACTGGTCAGCGAAAGTCTGATTTCGGAAGGAATTACTGATCGGCGTTCGCTCGATGCACAGCAGCAATTGGTAAGGATTGCGGCGCAACGCCCGATAGACGCCTATTTCCGCTCGGTCGAGAAGGAACGCGGCGACCCGAATGCACTCGAGGCAAAGCTGTTCCGGGCTGGTTTTTATCAATCCACCGCGCCTCTCTTTTACACCTTGTCGCGAATCGCCGCCGTCGGCATCGGTTTTCTCGGCTGCTATGCCGGACTAGTTGCGGCAGTCCCGCCGCAAATCCCAGGATTCATATTGTTTGGTGGCGCTGCTCTGTTCGGTCTCGCTTGCCTCGTCATTCCAAGCATCATGCTTGACCGCTTTGAGAATGCGCAGAAGAAAATCTACCGCCGCGGCTTTCCCGACTTCATGGATATGATGATCACCTGCGCCGATGCCGGCATGAGCCTGGAAGCGGCAGTCGAACGGGTGAGCCAGGAAATGGCGGGCACCCACAAATGGCTCGGCATCCAACTGACGATCATGAATCTCCAACTGCGCGCCGGCAAGCCGCTGCGCGAGGCATTGCGCGAGCTGGCGGATCGCATCGGCCTGGAAGAGGCGCGCTCGCTCGCCGTGCTGTTTCGGCAGTCGGAGGAGCTCGGCACCAGCCTGACTGAGGCGCTGCGAATCTACAGCGATGAAATGCGGACACAGAGAATGCTTCAGGCTGAGGAGCAGGCTAATGCGCTGCCAGTCAAGATGATGATCCCACTAGGCATCTGCATCTTTCCGCTGGTGCTCATGATCGTCCTGTTGCCGGTGATCATCCGCATGAGAGGCATTTTCTTCTAGCCCGTCGTATGATTAGCCTCTAAAAGTGAGTCGGGACTTCGTGGGACACACTATGACACGGCCAAAGCGCCTCGCGTTCGTGACCAGCCTGCTGCTTATTTTTCTCGCCGGCTGCCAGACCAAAGACCTTGATAACGGTGTCGTTCGCACCAACGAGCCCGCCAAAGGCGACTACACCGCCTTTGGCGATACTTTCGAGGGGCTGAAAACAATCAGCGATGTCGACTATTATGCTTCGGACCAGGCGGTCACTGAGGCCAAGACCCAGTTCCGCTCCGAAAATTACGGCAATGCCGGCGCCTTGTTCTACAAAGCAACGCGGCTGGCGCCCAATGATGGCGTCGCCTGGCTCGGCCTTGCCGCTTCCTGCGACCGCATCAGGCGTTTCGATCTCTCCGATCTCGCCTACAGCCGGGCCTACAAGCTGCTCGGCGGGACGCCGGAGTATTACAACAATCTCGGCTATTCCTACCTGCTGCGCGGCAAGCTGCAGCTGGCGCGCAGCAACTTCCTCAAGGCCTATGAGCTCGCGCCCAACGATCCGACAGTCGCCAACAATCTGAAACTGCTGTCCTCGAGCGTACGGAACATAGAGCGGTCATGAGCCTCTTGCTTGCAGCATCGCTGCTGCTCAAGGCCTTGGCCATTCCGTTGCTGGCTAGAACCGCGTGGGTCGATTTCACAACCCAGAAGATTGCCAACCGTGACGTTCTGCTGCTGCTCTGCCTCGGCCTTGGCTCGCTGCAGCTTTTCTCGGTTCAGGCGGGATCATGGTGGGACATGGGGTTGAGCGCGCTCGCTGCCCTGCTGCTGTTTGTTGTGCTTTTCCCTTTTTGGACCTTGCGCAAGGTTGGTGCCGGCGACGTCAAGCTGATGGCGATCATGCCGTTGTTGATCGGCGGCAGCGGCCTTGTAGTATTTTCGGTGCTGCTGCTGGTGTTTGCCTTGGTGATGGCGGTGCTGGTGAAAAACCCGCTCGTGCTGCCCGCAGGCATGTTCCGCCTTTACGTCGAACATCTGGACCGCAAGGGCGTTGTGCCCTTCGGCGTTCCGATCTCCCTGGCGGCGATCTTCACGATTGCATTCGTGATCTATGAGAGTGTGAAGCTGGCCACCAGTTCGGGGATTCTAGAGCAGCTCAATTAAATCGTTGCTCTTCCTCAAAACCCCGACGTCGACTTCTCCACCAGCTTCAGCTTGCCTTTCTCCACCTTGAAGAAGGGCATCGACCTTTGGCTCGAGCCGTCGGCGTGGAAGCGGAACAGGCCTGTCGAGCCGCGGAAGCCGGTGGCGTTCTCCAGCACCTGCTTTTTGAAGCCGTCCGGGCCGGCCGAGCTCGCAATGCCTGCCGACAGCGCCACCGTGTCATAGGCATAGGCGACGTTGACATCGGGCTGGTAGCTGTACGTAGCCTTGAAGCGGTCGGCGATCGGCCCGGTCTCGCTCTGGTCGAGCGTCGCGATATAGGCGCCCTCATAGAGCGGATCCATCGGGCGCTCCAGCCAGCGGTCGGTGCCGATCAGCTTGACCGCCTTGCCCGGGATGCCCTTCGCCTTCAGCGCCGCAAGCGCGGCGCTCGGGCTGCCGTCGCCGCTGGCCACCACGATCGCCTCGGGCGCCTCCACCAGCGAGCCCATGTCGGACACCGCCTTTGCGGCGTCGGCGGGCGAATAGGGCAGCGTCACCGCAAGCGTCGCGCCATAGATGCTGAGCGCGTTGTTGACCCTGGCCTCGATGGCGCTGGAGTTCGCGCCCGCCGGCACCATCAGCACGAACTTCCTCGCGCCTTTGCTGGCGATTGCCGCGGCCCCGGCCGCAGCGCTGTCGGCTTCGCTCAGCCGCACCGAATAGACGCCCGGGCCGCCGGCGAAATTGTCGGCCAGCGCCAGCACCGGCGGCCGCGTCGTGCCGGAGAGCTTGGCCAGGTGCTGCGCAGCCGTGAGCTCGGCCGGCCCGATGACGGCCTTCGCGCCGCCCGACGTGATCGCCTTCACCGCCAGGTCCTTGGCATAGGCGCTGTCGCCGCGCGTGTCCTCGATCGTCAGCGTCAGCAGCTTGTCGCCGAGATCGGCCATTGCCAGGCGCGCCCCGTCATACATCTTCCGGCCGTTTTCGCCGGCGCTTCCCGGGGCCGAGAGCGGCAATAGCATGGTGATCCGGGTCGGGCCGGTGCCGAGCGTCTGGCTGGCCCTGGCGGTGGTGGCCGCGGCGGGACTGCTGCCAGTCATCTGCGCGGCGGTCGTGCTGGAACTGCCGGCCTGGGCTGCCGGCGTTGCGATCGCCGACGGATCGAGCACGTCGGACGCGCCTGTCTTCGACTGGCAGCCGGGCAGGGCTGTGGCCGCGACGAGCGCCAGCGCCAGGACTTGCGTGCGACGCTGCTCGAAACGCGGCGCGGCGCCGGCCTGCGAGGCGACCGGCGCCGGGCACGCGGAGGCGATTGCCTCCGCCAATGCTCTCATCACGATCATTGCGGGCCGGACGGCACGCTAAGCTCAGTGCATGTACTCGACCATGCGGTCGTGGAAGCACTCGCATTTGTTGAGGTAGTCCTCGTCCTTGTAGTTGGTCTTCAGGTAGCCATAGGCCTTGCCGCAGGCGACCTTGGCTTCCGACGCCCACACGAAGGCGGGCCGCGACGAGTTGATCCATTCCGGGCTGTTGGCGACGGCGACGGAGTCGTCCATCAGCTTCACCACCTTGTCCTTGAGCTCGACCATGTTGTCGGTCAGCACGAGGTCCGAGGTGCCGACGGTGCGGCAATAGTTCACCGCCGGCTCGCCGATGATGTCGGCGGCAAAGCCCGTCGATCCGGCCAGCAGCAACGCCGTGGCCGAAGCCAGCAGTCTTGCGGAACGCTTCATGTAAGTCCCTCTCCAGATTATCAAATCAAGTCTCGCTAATGCATAGCATGACACTACGACGGCGCATACGCGCTAAATCGTGGTGGAATGCTGCGTATGGTTGTTGTCGTCGTAGAGGATCGTGATGGTGCCGGCCGCAGGTGCGTTCTGCAGCACTGCAACATCCACGAAGTTGGCGCCGCCGGTCGTGCCGTTGACGTCGACGCTCAGCGTCTTCGTGCCGGCGTCGTAGTGCACGTAGTCGGCGATGTTGCCTCCCGACGTTTCGAACAGCGAAGACAGGTCGATCTTGTCTCCCTCGGCGCCATTGTAGTCGCTGATCAGATCCTTGATGTCGAGATGGTCGAGCTTGAACGTGTCGCCTCCGGTGCCGCCGGTCAGCGTGTCCTGACCCGCTCCGCCGACGAGCAGGTCGTTGCCGGCCCCGCCGTTCATGATGTCGTTGCCGGCGCCGCCGACGAGTGTGTCGTTGCCGCCGTTGCCGTTGATCGTGTCGGCTCCGGCTCCGCCGTAGAGCACGTTCGCAGACACGTCGCCCGTTATCGTGTCGTTGAAAGCTGACCCGATGATGTTCGGCAGGGCCACCGTCGACGTGTAGAGGTGGGAAGCGCCGGCAGCGTCCGCGGAATGATCCTGAACCCCGGTTCCATACAGCGTCACGCCGATCTCGCTCGTCGCCTTGTCGCCGTCACCATCGACGATTTCGATAGGCAGGTTGAAGTTGACGGGATCGGTGGTCTGAACGGCCGCGCCAAATCCGGTAATGGCGAAGTCGTTGCCGCTGTCGTCGGTCGGAGATGCGTTCAGCAACTCCAGGCTGCTGTAGCCATCGGCGGTGAACGTCGAGACCGAAACGTGGGTATCGAGCACGCCCGTGATCTCGGCGGCATATTTGCCGTCACCCAGGTCGACGAAGTGAACCGTATAGGTTCTGTCCGTCAGCCCTCCCGGATTGCCTACGGTGTAGGACGTTGCCGTGGTGCCGATGTCGGCAAACGACACCATCTGGGTTTCCCCGTCATAGGTGATCGCGACTGAAGTCACGGAATCATGCACGCCGTCGCCAACTGTCTTGTTGCCGTCAGTGCCGGTCGTGGCGTTGTCGTCGAAGGCGGTAATCCTGAGAAGGGTGTTGCTGGTACCGTCGCCAAACGTGAAGGTAGCGCCGTTGGCCACATAGTGGCTGTCGAACACGTGATCGCGATTGGCGGGAGCACCGTAGCCGCCAGCTCCCATCGTGTTGCCGGTCAGATCCTGGACGAAATCGACCCGGATGCCTTCGCCAGCGCCGATATTTTGTCCTCCGCTGCCGCCGCCGACACCAAAGGAATTCGCATTCCCGTTGATCGTCGTGCCGGTGCCGAAGGGCGTGAAAAGCACATCCCTCGAGTCGTCGTTGACAGGTGTACCGGAGTTTTTCTGACCGGTGGGAACGAAGCCGGCCCAGGCGCCGTTGCCGCCATCGAAATCATAGGAGCCGTTGGAGAACGTCACTTGCGAGACGCTGTCCACCGTTCCGTTCATGTCCACGGAATAGGTGGCGTTCGTCGGGTCGAGCGTGACCGTGAACACCGCGACGTTGTTGGCCATCCCGTACAAGGTATGGCCGTCCGGCGACACATCGTAGATGATGTGCGTGCCGCCCGAGGTCAGGCCGCTGTCCACGCCGTCGAGAGAGGTCGCGAACTGCACCGTGCCGGGCCCATCCGCTCCGTAGTTGCCAGTCAACGTGTGATCTTCGTCCAGCGCGAATGTGACCGGATTGCCCGCCCCATTGGAAAGCACCGCGTAGTCCGGGACAGGCGCCGTAGGCACGTCGTCGATGATGTTGATCGAGATGGTCGAAGTCGACGTGTTGCCGTAGGCGTCGGTCACCGTATAAGTGAAGACGTCCTTGCCGGTCTCGGTGTTGGTGCCGTTGTTGGCATCCGGCGAGGTGTCGAACGGCTTGGTCAGCGTATAGGTGTAGTTGCCGCTCTGGTCGATCTGCAGCACGCCGTAGGTGCCCTGCACGGTGACGGCGCTGCCGCCGACGACCGATGAGGTCGCGCCCTGGATGTTGGTGACGTGCGGGCTGTCGGGATCGCCGAGCGAGAGCGTGCCCGAGACCGTCTCCGCCGTGCTCGACGGGTTCGAGCCGGTGACCGTGCCGTGCGCGATGTCGCTGCCCGTGGTGGTGGTGTCCAGCGCCGCCTCGTTGACGGTCTGGGTCGCCGCCGCCGGCTGCGGCTGGCCGTTGGCCACCGTGATGGTCAGCGTGGCCGGCGAGGTGTCGCCGTCGCCGTCGGTGATGGTGTAGGTGAACACCTCGGTGCCCGAGGCATTCGGGTTGGCGTGGTAGCTGTAGGAGCCGTCGGCCGCGATGGTCAGCGTGCCGTAGCTGCCGGTCACCGTATTGCCGGAAGCGCCCGTCCAGGCGATTGAGGCGATGCCGTCGGCGCCGGCCGTGTCGTTGGTCTCGACATTGCCGGTAACCGTCTGGCCCGACTGCGCGCTGTTGGTGTCGTTATGCGCTGTCGGCACGTCGTCGACGATGTTTGCGGAGAGCGTGCCGGTCGCGTTCTGGCCGTCCTGGTCCGTGAGCGAGACGGTGAAGTTCTCGAACAGGCTGTTGGTGCCCTGGCCGGCGGCATGCACCTCGTTGTCGTTGAGCGTGTAGGTGTAGGTGACGACACCGGTGGCCGCATTGTAGCCGGTCACGTTGAGCGTGTTGCCGAGCGCCGTGGTGAAGGAGCCGGCGGTGAAGACGCCATTGGTGATGAAGGCGTGGCCGTCGATGCTGAGCGTGGCGATGCCGTCGGGCGAGCTGATATTGAAGGTGCCTCCCTGGGTGGTGCTCTCCTTCGAGGTGTCGGAACCGGCCGATTCACCGGCGCCGCGGCCGGCGAGCAGATCGTCCTCGTTGACGGTGACGTCGCCGCCCTGAGCCTGCGGCGTCAGGCCGCCGATGGTCGGCGTGGAGTCGCCGATCGAGATCGTCAGCGTGGTGTGCGACAGATCGCCGTCGCCGTCCTTGATGGTGTAGGTGAAGACGTCGTCAT
>NZ_SRTP01000014.1:71263-157344 GCF_004791945.1 Mesorhizobium sp. M3A.F.Ca.ET.175.01.1.1
GACGTCGCCGCCCTGAGCCTGCGGCGTCAGGCCGCCGATGGTCGGCGTGGAGTCGCCGATCGAGATCGTCAGCGTGGTGTGCGACAGATCGCCGTCGCCGTCCTTGATGGTGTAGGTGAAGACGTCGTCATGGCCGCCGGGGGTGCCGGCGTCGCGGGTGTAGCTGTAGGAGCCGTCGGCATTGAGCGTCAGCTTCCCGTAGGTGCCCTGGATGACGGTGCCGACATTGCCGTCTTCGCCGCCGGCCGTGGTGCCGGCAACGACGCCGACGATGCCGCCTGCCGGCGAGGTCGTGGCCGGGCCGTCGGCGCCGATCACGTCGTTGGCCAGCACATTGCCGCTGACCGGGCCGAACTGGCCCGACGCAATGCTGTTGGTGTCGAGATTTGCGGTCGGCACGTCGTCGACGATCTGAACCGAGAGCGTTCCCGAGGAGGCATCGCCATCGGTGTCGGTGACCGTCACCGTCATGTTGTCGAAGATGGAGTCGGTGCCGGCGCCGGAGTGGGTCTCGTTGTCGAGGAGCGTGTAGGTGTAGCTGACCTGGCCGGTGCCGGCGTCATAGCCGGTGATGGTCAGCGTGTTGCCGTCGGGCGTCGTCACGTCGACATGCGTGGTGCCGCTGTTGGCAAGCGCTGCCGCCGAGATGTCGGTGCCGTTGATGGTGAGCTTGGCGATGCCGTCGGGCGAGGAGATGGTGAAGGTGCCGGTGTTGTGCTCGGACGGATCGCCGTCGGCGCCTGGTGCCGCCAGTTCGCCCGAGCCTTCCGAGCCGGAGCTGGCCGGCAGGCCCTTCTCGTTGACGGTGGTGTCGCCGCCCTGAGCCTGCGGCGTCAGGCCGCCGATGGTCGGCGTGGAGTCGCCGATCGAGATCGTCAGCGTGGTGTGCGACAGATCGCCGTCGCCGTCCTTGATGGTGTAGGTGAAGACGTCGTCATGGCCGCCGGGGGTGCCGGCGTCGCGGGTGTAGCTGTAGGAGCCGTCGGCATTGAGCGTCAGCTTGCCGTAGGTGCCCTGGATGACGGTGCCGACATTGCCGTCTTCGCCGCCGGCCGTGGTGCCCGCCGCCACCCCAACGACCGTCACATCGTCGGCGCCCTTAACATCGGCGCCGGCGGCATTGCCGTCGCTGCCAGCGCCGGTGATGACATTGCCGTCGATCGCGGCGTGCGAACCCGACGGCACGACGTCGGTGTCGGCGACCGCGGTCGGTGCGTCGTCGATGATGTTGATGACCAGCGATCCGGGAGGAGCTGCATCGCCGTCGGAATCAGTTACGCCAACCGCGAAACTCACGCTCGTGTTGTCGCCAGAGGTGTTGTCGAGCAGCGTGTAGGTATAGCTGATCGAGCCGGTGCCGGTTACCGGGTCGTAAGTGTAGCTGGCCGTCAGCGAGCCGGTGGCGTCGGTGAAGGTCTGCGGGGCGCCGGTCAGCACATGGCCGCCGAGCGTGACTTCCGATACGCCGTCCGGCGAAGTGAAACCGATCGTGCCGGACGTGGTCTCCGAATTGGAGGCGGAGTCCGAGCCTTCCGGTTCACCGTTGCGCGCCGGCAGACCGGCTTCGTTGACGCTTGCTCCCCCTATGGTTCCGATCGAAGGCGTCGAATCCGGTTTGAGGAGGCTTGGGAACAATTCGCGGTTATCCGGCTGGCCGAACTGCAGCGCCGTCGGCGGCAGGAGTGACGTCAGGCCGAAGCCGTCGCCGATCCCGCCGGGAGGAACCTGGAAATTTCCGCCGGCGCTGTTCGGCGAGCCATTTCCGCCGGCCGAAATCGAGCCGTCGGCGCCGAAGGCGACATCGACATGGCTTGCCTCGAGCGCGGCGATCAGCGCAACGCGTGGCACCTCGACATCGCCGATGATGAAGGTCGGCACGTTCAGCGCGCCATCCTTGATGACGATCTCGGATCCATCCGGCTGCTGCAGAACCAGATTGTGGCCATCGACCTTGATGTTGTCGATCGACACGTTGGCCGGGAGCTTCACGACATTGCCGGCCTCGGCGTGGTATTCATGCGTAACGTTGGAGGCCGCTGTGTTCGCTGCCGGCGCGTTTGCCGCCGGCGCATTGGCCGTACCCTGTGCCGCGGCGCCGCTGCCCACATCGACCGGCACCGGCTCACCGGCTGGCTGTGCTGCCCCCGTGGCGGCCTGAGCAACTTGAACACCCGCTGAAATCGGATGCTCGCCAACAGCCGATTGCTCGTCCGTGGAATTGGGAACGGCGTCGAATTCGATACTGGTCGTCATAGGTCAAGCCCCCTTCGGCATTTCTCGGCAAAAGACATGCGAGGCCGGAGCTTTGCAACTGACCTTCAACGCTTTGCATATAAGATAATATGTGAAGATTCGTATTTTTTGCGCTTGGTAAATTGCGACAATATATTTGATTATGCATGTGCCCGACCGACGCTTCATGTGCCGGGGAGACCGGCGCCGAATCGGCAAGCGGAAGTATAAGTTTGAATCAAATTTGATATAAAACAGAATAGAGTGATTCGATGAAAGTTACCCACCTTCCTTTCCGATAATTTGAGACAAGATCGGTAGCGTCCACGGTCAAAGGTGGGCGTCATGAAAATACAAAAAGTTGCCTTGGGGTTGTCAGGGATCAGGGTTTTCCTGCTGGCAGTCGGCATCGCCGGCCTGTCCAATCCCTCATCGGCCAGTGCGATGTCGGTCGGTGAATCGGTGCCGCAAACCGTTGCTTCGCCGACCATCCTCGGCGGCATCTCGCTGACCAGACTCCAGCCCTGGCGGCCCGTCGCGGCCTATCGCATGATCGCTGTCGCCAGCGCCTATGGCCCGCTTGAAACCCGCGCAGCGGTCGATGGTTCGAGCGTGCTGGCCGCTCCCGGGATCGATCCGATCCAGACCGCGGCGATCATCCCGGGCGTGTTCGGCTCAGTGGCGCTCTCGATGCACAACTTCCCTGTGGCGGCGCGCTGGTCGCCCGTCTACAAGGCGATCGTCGATTGCTCGTCCGGCAGCGCCTGCGACCACGAGAACGCGGCCTTCACCGAGATTGTCGACATCGCCGGCAGCAAGGGCTTCCGCGACAAGCTTGCCTTCGTCAACAGCAGCATCAACCGCCTGATCGCCTACCGCAAGGACAGTGTCGTCTACGGCAAGCTCGATTATTGGGCCAAGCCGTCGGAGATCCTTGAGCATCGTGCGGGCGACTGCGAGGATTTCGCCATATTGAAGATGACGGCGCTGCTGCGGGCCGGCGTCCCGCCGCAAAGCATGTCGCTCGTGGTGCTGCAGGACCGCCGGCGGAAATTTTTCCACGCAGTCCTGTCCGTGAGCACCGGCGAAGGTGCCTTCATCCTGGACAGCCTCAGCAATGTTGTGGCGATGGACCGCGATCTTCCCGATTACGTCCCGCTCTATTCTTTCAGCACCGATCGGGCCTGGATCCACGGGTCGAAGTCCGGCGCGCAGATCGCCGACATCGCCGGCGGCTTCTCGACGGTCGCTCCCGGCGAGGGCTCCTCGCCTGACATGACGCTGACCAGGGCGAATACCGCTAGCCGTTGAAGACGAACGCCATCAGCAGTTCCGGTTCGGCCACCGGCGCGCGCACGGCGCTGAGCTGACCCCGATAGCGGCGCTCGCCGGCGCCGATGACGAAGCCGGTGGTGACCGGTGTCTCGCCGTTGGCGTCGAGCCGGGCAAATATGTCGGTGACGTTGAGGTCCAGTGCCAGTTTCAGGTCCTGGTGTCCCTCCTCGCCGGGTGCGCTCGGCAATTGCCGCTTCACCAATTGCTGGAACGGCGTGTTGAAGGCCAGGATCTTCTTCGACGACGACAGCGCGAAGGCGGGCGAGGGGCACGCGACGAGGATCGCGTTGATGGTCCGGATCGAGGCGAGCTTGCGCAGTTCCATGCTCTCCTCGATGAGGCCCCGCATGCATGCGACCCGGATCGCCGAGGTGAGATTGCCCTCGGGATGATTTTCGGCGATCTCCTCGACCAGCATGCCGATCGTGCATTTGCGGCTTTCGGCCATCTGCTTCAGCGATACCCAGAAAGCGCGCTCGAGCCGAATGCCTCGGCGCACGCCGCCGCGGGCCACGACGCGGAACTCCGGACCGAAATCCTCGGCCGCGAGCGACGGCAGCAGCCGTTCGCGCTGGGTGTCGGGGCGAGCGGCGCTATCGCTCACTCATCGCCTCCTGACGCGCCTTGTTGATGGGCTTCAAAAGGTAGTTGAGGATCGTCTTGCGTCCGGTCTTGATGTCGACCGAGCAGATCATGCCCGGGATGATCGAGTAGGTCTTGCCGTTCCTTTGCAGCGTTGATTTCTCGGTCGCGACGCGCACCTGATAGTAGGGCTCGCCCGTCTTCTGGTCGACAAGGCTGTCGGCGGTGATGTTCGAGACCTTGCCTTCGATGCCGCCGAAGATCGAGAAATCGTAAGCCGTGACCTTGATCAGCGCGTCCTGGTCCGGCTGGATGAAGGCGACATCGCGCGGTGAAACCCGGGCTTCGACCAGAAGCGTCTCTGAAGTCGGCACGATGCCGGCCACGACCGCGCCCGGCTGGACAAAGGCGCCGAGCGTGTTGACGTCGAGCGTGTTGACAATGCCGTCGACGGGCGAGCGGATGTCGGTCCGGGCCACCTTGTCGGTGGCGCCCCTGATGGTCTCGTCCACCACGGACAGATCGGCGAGCGCCTGGGTCAGGTCGCTCAGCGCCTCCTGCTGCAACTGCAGCCCGAGCTCGTTGACCTGCAGTTGCGCCTCGGTGATCGCCGCCTTGGTTTTCTTGATGGTCTCGCCGGCAAGGTTGAGCTGGCCATGCAGATCGGTCTGCTCGCGTTCGACGCGGATCTGCTCGGTCTTGGCCATCAGGCCCTTCTTGACCATGGATTCGACCAGCGCCGTTTCCTGATCGCTGACCGCCAGGCTCTTGGACAGGCGATCGGCATTGGCGGTGGCCTCGTCCAGTTCCTTCTCGCGCTGGTCGAGGCGCGACTTGAGAACCGACAGCTTGACCTCGAAGTTGTCGCGGCGCGCAACGAGCAGCTTCTGCTCGTTGTCGCAGATCTCCGGCGCCACCTTCTGGATGTCGGTCGGGCACGGAAACGCCCCCTCGACATTGCCGCTTTGCTCGAACTTGAGCCTGGCGATGCGCGCCTGCAGCGCCCGCGCCTTGGCCTGTTCCTCGCCGAGGCTCGAAGCGTTGCCGCTGTTGTCGAGGCGGATGATGAGGTCGTTCTTCTTGACCGTCTGGCCGATCTTGACCGCGATCTCCTGGACGACGCCGGCTTCGCTCGCCTGGATGATCTGGGTTTTGGAGGCGGGAATGACCTTGCCGTCGCCGCGCGCGATCTCATCGACCTCGGCGAAGGATGCCCAGGCCGTGAAGGCCACGAAAAGGGCCCCTATGATGTAGACGGACGCCGAGGCGAAGAGTGGCGGCCTATCTTCTTTTGCAAGCATTTCCCATGATCCAATCAGGCACTCGGCTTTTGCAATGCCTGGATGACTCTTTCCTTCGCCCCGTCGGCAACCACGCGGCCCTGGTCTACGACAATGAGCCGGTCGACGAGTTCCAGCATGCTGTAGCGATGCGTCGACACGATCAATGTCGTGTCGCGGTCGATCGCCACCTTGAGCTGCCTGATCAACTGCCGTTCCGAGGCAAGGTCCATAGAACCCGACGGCTCGTCCAGGAAGACGATCTTGGGCTTGGTCAGAAGCAGGCGTGCGATCGCCACCGCCTGACGCTGGCCGCCCGACAGGTTGGTGCCCCGCTCGCCGACATTCATGTCGTAGCCGCGCGGGTGGCGCGAGACGAAGTCGTCGACACCGGCTGCCTTGGCGGCTTCGATGATCTCCTCGTCGCTCGCGTCCGGCGCCGCCATCAGGAGATTCTCCTTGATGGTGCCTGAAAACAGGTCGCCGGCCTGCGCGACGATGCCGACCGCGGCGCGCACTTCCGAGGGGTGGTATTGGCGAATGTCGATGCCGTCGATCAGCAATTCGCCGGAGGTCGGCAGGAACAGCCGGCCGATCAACCGGCCCATCGTTGTCTTGCCCGAGCCGATACGGCCGATGATGCCGACGCGCTCGCCCGGCCTGACTGTGATGTTGAGCCCGCTCAGCACCTCGTTTTCGGTTCCCGGATAGGTGAAGCCGACATTCTTGAAATGCATCGCGCCGCTTCGGATCGGCCGATTGACGAAGCCGACCGTATCCGGCCGGTCCTCAGGCTGCGACATGATCGTGTTGATGATCCGTAGCGACAGCATGGCCTGACGGAACCGCGCCAGCGTGATGGCGATCTGGCCGAGCGGCGCCACCGCCCGGCCCGCCAGCATGACGGTGCCGATGATGGCGCCGGTCGAGATCTGGCCGTCGGAGAAGGCATAGGCGCCGGCCACCACCAGGGCGACTGTCACAAACTGCTGGATGGCGCCGGTGATGTTGCCGGCGGCGGCCGAAAGCTCCTTGATTTTTTCCGACGTGTTGGCCGCGTTCTTCGAATGCTCGCCCCACTTGCGCAGCAGATAGGCCTCGGCGCGCAGCGACTTGATCGTCTCCAGCGTCGAGATGGATTCGACCAGAAGCGCCTGGCGCTGCGCCGCCTCGTTCATCGAAGCGGCGACCCGTTTGCCGATGCGCCGTTGCGTGACCAGGCCGACAACGACGGAAATCACGAAGGCCAGCGCCGGTATGATCACCAGCCAGCCGCCTATGGCGTAGATGACCAGCAGGAAGACGAAGACGAAGACGGTGTCGATGAAGACGCTGATCGTGTTCGAGGTGAAGAATTCGCGCACGAACTCGTATTGCGTGACCCGGTTGGCATATTCGCCCGTCGAGCCCGGCCGCGCCGACAGCGACGAGTTCAGCACCTTCTCGAACAGGAGGTAGGAAATGCGCAGGTCCGCCTTGCGTCCGGCGTAGTCGATCAATGCGGCGCGGGCCGTCTTGAGCAGCAGGTCGAACAGAATGGCCGCGCCGATGCCGAGCGCCAGAACCCAGAGCGTCGAGATCGCTTTGTTCGGCAGGATCCTGTCATAGACGTTCATGGTGAAGATCGGCGACGCGATCGCCAGCATGTTGATGAAGACCGCCGACAGCACGACCTTCGAATAGGTGCGCCAGAACGCCCCCATCGTTCCGGTCAGCCAGTGCCGCCGCTCGATCCTTGGCGCCGACCCGACCGTCATCTCCTCGGCCGTGTTGGCGTAGGTGATGGAGAAGGAGGCGCCGCCGGTGATCGGGCCCTCGGCGAGCTCCGACCGGCTGATCGTGGTGCGGCCGTTTTCCTGCGGAGCGGTCAGATACTGCCCGCTTTCGATCTCAGCCAGCAGCGCGACGGGCAACTGGCTGAGACGAAACACGATTGCGGGAAGATCGATACGACCCCGCATGAAATCGCGCTGGCTGAACTCCTGCGCCTCGAGCCCGATGCGTTCGGCCAGATGCCTGATGTCGTCCGGCTCGATCCTCGTCTCCGAAATCGGCACGCCGGCAAACAGCACGGTCTCCGCGCTCGGCCTGCCGAGATAGGCTGCGATCGCCGAGAAGCAGGCCTTGAAAGCCTCCTTGGGCGACAGGATATGAGGTTGCTGGTTCACGACCCGCCCCGGAGGACCATGATCGATGCTTACATCGGCTGCTTTTTCCTGACCGGCGCGAGGATGTCGAACGGCAGATCGTTCTTCTGCTCGGACGGCGTGCGCGCATAGGTTTCGGTGTCGGCCGTTGCCGGCACGCCGAATTCCGTTCGGGCGTAGGCGGTGGACTGCTTGGCCGGCGCGATGTTCATCGTCTTCAGCAACTGTCCGGTCGCCGCGAGCAAGCGGTACTGTGCGAACAGCGATGCGTAAGCCGAGGTGTCAGCCAGCGTCGCGGTGTTGAAGCGCGTGTTTTGAGCATCGAGCACGTCGAGCAGAGAGCGCTGTCCGACCTTGAACTGCTCGCGATAGGAAGCGACCAGCTTTTCGTTGGTGGCTGCCTGCTGCCGAAGCGTCTGCGCGAGTTCCGCCTGGCGGAAACGGCGATCCCAGGAGATGCGGACGGCTTCCTCGATCTCGCGCAGCACCTGATGCAGCGCAAGGCGTTGCTCGCTGGTGCGGCGGACCTGCTCCTGCTCGTTCGCCTTGTCGATGCCGCCGCGATAGAGGTTCCAACGCAGCACGACGCGAGCCTGCAGGTCGTTGGTGTCGCCATCGGCGCCGTCGATGTCATATCCGCCGCGGGCGACACCCTCGGCAGTGATCGTGGGCCCAAATTTCGCCCGTGCCGCGTCGACCAGCGAAGCGGCTGCATCGATGTCGCTGTTGGCCATGTGGACGCGCGGATTGTTCTGCCGGCCGAGCCCGATCGCCTCGTCCAGCGACCGCGGCAGAGCGCGGGAGACGTCGCCTGGCCTGGATGCGTTGGTCAGCGGCTTGCCGACCGTCTTGAAGAAGCGGATCTTGGCCGCCTCCAATTCCTCCGTGGCCTCCTGCATCCGCGCCTTGGCGGCAAAGAGCCGTTCCTCTGCCTGCTGCTGGTCGGCATCGTTGAGCGCGCCGCCGGCGATGCCCTGCTTGATGTCGCCCAGTATAGACTGGTGGAAGGCGAGGTTCTTCTTCGCCTCGCTGACGATCGAAGCCTGCAGCATGTATTCGAGGTAGTCCTGGACGACGGAAAGCCCGATGAACTCGGACCGTTCCAGCACCCTGAAGGAAGCCCCGTCGACGCGCGAAGCCTGGCGGTTCAATTCGGCGCGCCGCGCCCCGCTGTCATAGAGCGTCTGCGAGACCGTCAGGTCGGCTTCGTTCGGGTAAAGCGCGTCATGGTCCTCGTCGAGCGCGCGCCGCGATTCGTTGTCCAAGCGGCGAACGCCGGTCGAGGCTTCCAAATCGACGCTCGGAAGATAGAGCCCCTTTGCCTGGCGCAACTCGAATTCGATCGCCTCGCGGTTTTCGATCGCCTGTCCAATCTCCGGATTGGACTCCACCGCCACTGCTATGGCTTCCTTGAGTGTAAGTGCGCTGGCGCTGCCGCAAGCCAGCATTGAAACTGTCATGGCAAGCGCAACGCGCCAGCCGACGGTGACTTTACCCGTCCTGGTCATATTTACCCCGTGACTATCCCCGCGCCCTTTTATTTTTTGTCAGCGCATATTTGCCCAAGCCTGCCACCGGAGCTTGCGAGCACTACTATCAGATTTTTCGAGGATGTGAGTCCCTAATGGGCTAGAGACTTATAAAAGCGTGGTTTCTCGCCATTAGTCTCAAGGGCTGTAGCAAAAATGGCACATAACGCTACGCGTCAGTGGAGAGCATCGAGCCGGAAGCGGACCGCAATCAGGGATTGCCGAAGACAGTCGGTCAGTTTGCACAGCGAATCGCGCCGTTCGGCACATCGCAGCCCTGCCCGGCTGGTGGCTGGCCTTCGCATCCAGGCTTGTTGCCTAGGCGACCGACCAGCCGCCGTCGACCAGAATATTGGCACCGGTGATCAACGAAGCGGCTGGTGAGGCCAGGAACACGACGGTGCCGGCCACATCGATCGGATCGCCGATTCGGCCGAGCGGAATGTGCCGCAGCACCTGGGCGTGAAAATCCTTGTCGGCTAGCGACGGCTTTGTTCCATCGGTCCAGATGAAGGTCGGCGCGACGCTGTTGACGCCGATGCCGTGCTGTGCCCACTCGGCCGCCAGGCAACGCGTCAGATGGTTTATGGCAGCCTTGGTCATGCAATAGATAGCCTCGCCTTTCAGCGTCACGGTGCCGGCCTGCGAACTGATGTTGATGATACGCCCGGATTTCTGGGCGATCATCAGCCGCCCGACCGCTTGGGTGGTGAAGAAGGTGCCCTTGAGGTTGACGTTGACGGTGAGGTCGAAATCCTCCTCCGTCACGTTCTCGGCAAGATTTTCCGGCCCAAGACCGACATTGTTGACCAGCACGTCGATGCGGCCGAAGGCGGCGTGCGCTTCGGCGGCGGCGCTGCGCACCGTGGCGAGATCGGTCAGATCCATTCGCACGGCGAGCGCTTTGCGGCCGCTGCGTTCGATCTCCGCGACGAGGTCGGCACCGTCTCTCTCGTTTCGCACGCCCACTATCATGTCAGCGCCCGAACCGGCGCATGCAAGCGCGCAGGCCCGCCCGATGCCGCGCGAGGCGCCGGTGACCAGCACCACTTTGCCGGCCAGGTCGAACTTAGGCGTGAACTCCGTCATGTCAGGCCTCCCGATTTCTAGGCCATTATTAGCTCGCCGCACGGCGAAGGCTAGGTGCGGATTGCTGCGAAGAATCTGCTCCGGTTTTGCAAGGCATGCACCGGAAATTGCCACGCCTGACCGGTTTTGTTGGCAAAGGGGAAGCGTTCCCTGTATTGCGGGCTGAAATCAAAACGGACTTTCTTGTATGACAAATGTCGCCCTGACGGGCCTTGCCCGCGATCTCGCCCGGCGCGCCGCCGAGGGCAAGCCCGTGCGCATCGGTGTCATCGGCTCCGGCGAGATGGGCACCGATCTGGTGACGCAGGGCATGCTGATGCCGGGCATCTCGGTCGCGGCCATCTCCACCCGTCGCCCGCACACGGCTCGCGAGGCGATCCGCATTGCCTATGGCAACGAGGCAATGGCGGCGGAGGCCGAAACCGCCTCGAAGGTCAGTCAGGCAATCGAGAGCGGCAGGATCGCCATCACGTCCAACGAGATGCTGGTCACCAATCCGCTCATCGACGTCGTCATCGATGCGACCGGCAAACCCGGTGTCGCTGCCGATTTCGATCTGATGGCCATGGAGCATGGCAAGCATCTGGTGATGATGAATGTCGAGGCCGACGTTACCATCGGCTGTTATCTGAAGCAGCAGGCGGATCGGCTCGGCGTCGTCTATTCGGTTGGCGCCGGCGACGAGCCATCGAGCTGCATGGAACTGATCGAGTTCGCCTCGGCGCTCGGCTACACCATCGTCTCGGCCGGCAAGGGCAAGAACAATCCGCTCAACCACGACGCCGTGCCCGACGATTACCGCAAGGAAGCCCTGCGCCGGAACATGAACCCGCGCATGCTGGTCGAATTCGTCGACGGCTCGAAAACCATGGTCGAGATGTGCGCCAT
The DNA here is from genome assembly GCF_004791945.1 of Mesorhizobium sp. M3A.F.Ca.ET.175.01.1.1. Lineage (NCBI taxonomy): Bacteria > Pseudomonadati > Pseudomonadota > Alphaproteobacteria > Hyphomicrobiales > Phyllobacteriaceae > Mesorhizobium > Mesorhizobium sp. M3A.F.Ca.ET.175.01.1.1. Next base: position 82,346 of record NZ_SRTP01000014.1, read on the forward strand.
CGCCAACGCCACCGGGCTGGTGCCCGACATCGCCGGCATGCACGGTCCCAAGGCCGATCGCGACCAGCTTGCCAAGGTGCTCATCCCGCGCGCGGACGGCGGCATCCTGTCAAAGAAAGGCGTCGTCGACTACACCATCGGCAAGGGCGTGGCGCCTGGCGTCTTCGTCATCGTCGAGGCCACCCATCCGCGCGTGGTCGAGCGCATGGACGACCTCCATGTCGGTCACGGCCCCTATTACAGCTTCTTCCGGCCCTACCATTTGACCTCGCTCGAGGTGCCGCTGACCGCGGCTCGCATCATGCTCTACGGAAGGCCCGACATGGTGCCTTTGCCAAAACCGGTGGCCGAGGTCTGCGCGGTGGCCAAGCGCGACCTCGCCCCCGGCGAGACCTTCGATGCCATCGGCGAGACCTGCTACCGCTCCTGGACAATGGACATCGCCGAGGCCCGCGCCAGTCGCGCCGTTCCGGTCGGGCTGCTCGAGGGCGGCAAGGTGCTGAAGCCGGTCAAGAAGGGCGAACTGCTGACGGCGGAAAATGCCGCGCCTGACCACACGACGAAGCTGTTTGCCTTGCGTCGGCTGCAGGACGAGATGCTCTACGGCGCCTGACGCTTTCGCCGGATCAAAGATGTCCGTATTCCAACCTTGGCCGGTAGCACTTCGGTCGACCAATTTGCGGTCTATATTCTGGTCAAAGAGACTGCATCTCTGAAGTTGTCGGAAAAAGTAAAACCCATCAGCTATATCAAGGCGCATGCACCAGAAACACGACGTGGTGATCTACTGCCTTGTCGATGGCCGGCGGGACATGGGGTCCTTCCTTGAGCGCCGGCTGCTGCGTTGAAAGAAAGAGATTTCGGCTTCGCCGCTCTGATCACCCGTCGCGGTCCAGTATGTCGTGGCTGACTAGGTGGCGAGCCCGTGTCGTGACTGCGATAGCGTCGCGGAATGTCCCAGCTCTGCGAGAGCGCAGTTATTTTCGCATACCGATCTCGCGTGAGCGGAACCGGCTTACTTCCCCAGCTCTATAGAGCGCCGCCGCGCCGCCTCGACCGCCTCGCTCAGCAACTTCGTCAGCCGGTCCTCGCCCATCAGCACAGCAAGAGCCGCCGCGGTGGTGCCGTTGGGGCTGGTCACCTGCTGGCGCAATACGCCCGGCTCCTCGTCGCTTTCGGCGGCGAGCGAGGCAGCACCATAGACGGTCTGTGTGGCCAGCAGCCTGGCTGTCTCGGCCGGCAGTCCGGCTTTCTCGGCAGCGACCGTCAGCGCCTCGATGAAATGGAAGATATAGGCCGGACCGGACCCGGAGACCGCAGTCACAGCATCCATCAGCGCCTCGTCGTCGATCGTCGTCACGACGCCGCTCGCCGAGAGCAGCTCGGCGACGAAGCGCCTGATGTCGTCCGATACCAGCGGGTTGGAAAACACCACCATCATGCCCTTGCCGATCGCAGCCGGCGTGTTCGGCATGCAGCGGATGATCGGCGCGAGGTGGCCGAGGATTTCCTCGAAGGTGGCGACCGGTGTTCCGGCGGCTATGCTGACGAAGGTGGTCCTGCCGTCGGCGAAACGCTTGTAATCCGCCACGACATCGCGGATGACCTGCGGCTTCACGGCAACGATGACGAGATCAGGTCCTGCATCTGCTGGAATGCCGGAAGCGCCGGCAGCTGCGCTGCACCCGAGATGCTCGGCGCGCTTGCGCAATTCGGCATTCGGTTCGACCACGAATACCGCCGAGGGCTTGAGCTTGCCGGATTTCAGCCAGCCCGCAAGCATGGCGTAACCCATATTGCCGCAACCGGCGAGAACCAGCCTGATCGTCATGGAAGCCTCCGCAAAGCGCTCTCATTAGACGCTGGACGGGCGACGGGAAAGTCCCATCGCGGCGATTGCGGATCGGGGCGAGGGGCGAACCGGGATCGGCCGCAGCGAGACTTGCCTAAGGCCAAGCACGCCGAGCACGAAGAACAGCCAGACCGGGTCGCCGCGGTGGAAGAAGAAACTTTCGAGGAATGCGTTCAGCGCGGTGAACAGTACCACCATCATGAAGAAGTCGCCAAGGAAGATGTTTTCCTTGCGCGGCGGGATTCGCATGTAATCGCGTAAGGGCGCGATCAGGAAGGTGTAGATCGCCACGCAGAGCGCCGGGATGCCCATCAGCACGGCGATATCGAGATAGCCGTCATGGCCGTGCACGATGGTGCGGATGTCCCAGGCGCGGTCAAAAGGCTGGTCCTGGTTGAGCAGCAGTGGCGTTCCCCAGAAGCTCTCATAGCCGTACCCGGTCCAAGGCCTCTTCGCCAGCATGTCGCCGGCGAACTCCCAAAGCGTGGTGCGGCCGGTATAGGTGAGGTCCGGGAAATAGATTGCCGCCAGATGCTTGACCGGCGGGATGAAAACGATGCCGAGCGTGCCGACCGCCGTTGCGATGATCGCGGCCAGGAACAGGATCGGGGTGCCGAGCCGCATACCGATGAGGCTCGGCAGCACCACGATCAGGATCGAGAACGGCACCAGCCCGGCGGTCGTCTTCGAGCCGGTGTGCAGCATGAAGATCAAGGCCGCGCAGAAGATACCGGCTCCCCACCAGCGCTGCCCGCGCCGGAACAGATAGAGCCCTGCGAAGCTGAAGCACGCCATGACCGGCCCGGCGATGTTCTTGTGGGTGAATACGCCGCGCCACAGGCCCGCATGCTCGGGCTCCTGTGAGTCAGCCGTGTGCAGCGCCTCATGCGGAAAAACGATCAGGCCGGCATAGGAGAGGCCAATGACGACCACGGCGGTGAAGATGACGACTCGCGCGAAGGAGTCTGCGTCGCGCGGCAGGACCAGGATCGCCGCCATGGTGATGATGCCGATCATGGTGAAGGAGGCCGCGCGCATCGCCGCGGGCGGGTCGGTCGCCATCACCACCGACAGCATGAAGAAGCCCAGCATCAGCAGCCAAGATGGACTGAGTATCGAACGCACCACGCGCGGGTCGGCGAAGGCGAGCAGCGCGAAAATCGAAAGCGCGCCGAGCGAGCCGAAGCCGAGCTGGTTGACGATGTCGCCGCCGTCGCCGGTGAGCTCGGCGCCTGCCGGCTGGAAGGGCCGGAACGAGACGATGATCACGGTAAACAAGAGCGCGGCGATCGCCGTTGCGACGCCCTCGCGCGAAAAAGCCGCGCTGAGCGGCGCGCGCTCAGTTCTTCTCAGGCTGTCGGTACTGCTCATTGGCGTATCCGAATTCGGCCAGCACCCGGCCAAGCGCGACATAGACGGGATAGAGGCCCGTCGCCAGGGAGCCCGTCCGCGCCAGCCGGATGGCGCCGCGCAGCGGGGAGGCGGCAAGCAATGCCAGGCTCTTCAGAACGACCTTGCCCCGGGCGAAGGGCGTGCCGGCCCGCTTCTTCTTTTCCACCAGCGTGGAGATGACGCCGTTGCGCAGGCTGCGGGCGCGGATCCAATCGGGCTCGACCCGCCGGGCAGGAACCGTTTCATTCACCCTTGCCTGCGCGCACCAACCGAGCACGAAGCCCTTCTGCGCGGCGCGGCTCAGAAAATCCGAATCGCCGCCGCCCATGAAGTTGAATCTGAGATCCAGGAAGGGCGGCCCCATGGCCGCCAGCACGTTGCGCCCGACGAGGAGATTGCCGGACGAGTAGAGCGCCGGCACCCGCCCTGTTTCCCTGTAGGGTGGCGCGAAGACCGGATGATTTGCCCATCTGCCGTGGCTCGGGTCGGCAAAGACCGGCACTTGCGGCCCGCCGACAATGTCGGCGCCAAGCGTCTCGGCCGCCTTGCACATGCGCTCCAGCCAGTCGGGGTCCGCGGTCTCGTCGTCGTCGATGACGAGCAGATGCTTGAAATTGGGAAATTGCAGCATCGCCGTTTTCCAACCGGCATTGTAGGCGCTGCAATTGCCCCGCTCATGCGCAACGATCACCAGGCCCGTCATTTCGCCGCGTTCGAACAGCGGCAGCGCCGCCTTGGCGCCTTCGCGCGCCTCGGCCTCGTTTTCGATGACGATGACGGCGAAGGCTCTCCCGGTGCGCTGCCCTTGAAGCGACGCCAGCGTTTCGAGCAGTTGCTGCGGCCGCTTGAAGGTCGGCAGCGTGACCACAGCTTCGACGCTCTCCGCGGCGAGCCCTGGAGAGCGCCCCGCGATCGATACCGAAGCGTCCGATGGCAAAGGGATCATCCGTTCCAGCCGCATAGGATTTTGTCCCTCGATAGCATTGCGGTGACAACGTTTCGTTAATCACCTTGGCGCTCAAAGGCGGCAGCCCGGCGATGCAAGTCCGCAATCGTCGCCACTTAATCAAGGGTTCACTCCGCCTTGCTATGGGGTCGGCGCTGGATAGGTGAGATGCATCTTCTGTTCGCCACATCGATCGTGCCCGACGGCGCTCTCGCTTCGGGCTACGAGATCGCCAACGCTGCGATCATTGCCGCGCTGCGGCGTGCCGGCGTGCGCGTGACGGTGATCGGTTTCACCTGGCCGGGGAAAGCTCCTGTCGACCCTGAAAACACCATCGTGCTGGGCGCCGTCGACGTGCGCACCGAAAGCGCGTCACCGTTTCAAAAACTTGCCTGGGTGGCGAAGGCCATGCTTGCCGGCCTCACCTTTTCCTCGGTCAGCTGCGCGTCGTTCAGGACAGCGAAGTCCGCGCCGCCATCGAAAATGCCGGTCCCTTTGATGGTTATGTTCTGAACTCCGTGCAGTTCGCCGGCGCGTTTGAGGAGCTCTTCGGCGACCGGCCCTCCATCTTCATTGCCCATAATGTCGAGAACCGCTCGGCCGCTGAAAACGCCGCCGCAGCCGGCAGCGCGCTTCAGCGCTGGCTGTTTCGCCGCGAGGCGAGGCTGCTCAAGCTGATGGAAGAACGCCTCTGCCGCGCCGCGCGCTTCGTCTTCACGCTCGCCGAGGAGGACCGCGCAGCACTTGGTGTTGCCTCCGACGACCGTTCGGCGGTGCTGCCGCTGGTGACGCGTGCCGAGGCGCCGGCCAAACGAGCCCCACGCCGCATCGATTGCGACGCGGCGCTGATCGGCACCTGGACCTGGCAGCCGAACCGCATCGGGCTGGACTGGTTCCTCGCCAAGGTCGTGCCGCATCTGAGGCCCGATTTCCGCTTACGCATCGCCGGGAACATGCCTTCGGGCATCGTCTCGACGCATCCCGGCGTCGAATTCGTCGGCCGCGTTCCGGACGCCCAGGCATTCGTGCGTGGCGCCGCCGTCATCCCGCTGATCAGCACCGCCGGCAGCGGGGTGCAGTTGAAGACGATCGAGACCTTCGAACTCGGCTTGCCGTCCGTCGCCACGAGCCGCTCGCTGCGCGGCATCGGCTATCGGCCGGACAATTGCATGGTGACCGATGACCCGGTCGCCTTCGCCGCCGCGCTCGAAGCGGCAGCGGCCGACGCGTCAGATGTCGACGGCAGCGCCTTCCATCGCCGCCAGATACAGGCGCTCGACGCCGCGATGGAACTGGGTCTCGGCAAGCTCGGCGCTGTCCGGCGGGAGATCGCGGCATGAATATGCACGCCGCCCGCACCGCCTCCGGCGCCGACACGCTGAGGACCATCCTCGGCATCTCGGTGCTCGCCATCCGCTGGGATGAGGCAACTGCGCTGCTCAACCGGCTGATCGCCGAGCGCCGCTTCACCAAGGTGAGCTTCCTCAACGCCCACAACGCCAACATCGCCTACACCGACCCGGCCTTCGCCGAAGCGCTGGACGACTTCCTGGTGCTGCCCGACGGCGTCGGCGTCGACATGGCAGCGAAGCTGCTCTACGGTGCGCCGTTTCCCGACAACCTCAACGGCACCGATTTCGTCCCGGCCTTCCTGAAAGCCTCGGCCCGGCCGCTCACTGTTGCGTTGCTCGGCGCGACGCGTGTCAATGCCGAGGCGGCATCCGCCAAGCTCGCCGCGCTCGCCCTACAACACAAATTCGTGGTCATCCATGATGGCTACTTCTCCCCGGCCGAGGAGCCGGAGATCGTCGGGCGCATCGCCAGGCTGCGGCCGGATGTGCTGCTTGTCGCCATGGGCGTGCCGCGCCAGGAATTGTGGATCGCGCGCCACATCGAGCCCGGTCATTGCACGCTGCCGATCGCCGTCGGCGCGCTGCTCGATTTCCTGAGCGGAACGGTGCCGCGGGCGCCGTTGTGGATGCGCAGGATGAGGCTGGAATGGCTGTTCCGCCTCTGGGTCGAGCCAGGCCGCCTGTGGCGCCGCTACGTGGTCGGCAACCCGCTCTTCCTCTGGCGCGTCCTCAAACAGAAATTGACTGGCAAGCCGCAAGCCGCGGAGGCGAGCCGTTGAACAGCCGCTTCCTGCCCGAAGCCGCCACCGGAATGGCTCCGCTGCCGCGGACGCCGTCGGCGGCGATCGTCACCGCCAGCTATGCGCCGGATTTCGAACGCTGCCGGCTGCTGTGCGAGACCATCGACCGCCATGTCGGCGGCATGGCGCGGCACTACATCCTGGTCGAGCATCGCGACGTGGCGCGGTTTCGCCGGCTGGAAGGCAGCCGGCGCACCATCGTCGACGAAAAGGATCTGCTGCCGCGCTGGCTGCGCGCATTCGACGATCCGTCCAGCCTGTTTCGCCGCCGCGTCTGGCTGAGCCTCAGGACCCAGCCGCTGCGCGGCTGGCACGTGCAGCAGCTGCGCCGCATCGCCATTGCCGCGCATGCCGCAGAAGACGTTCTCGTCTTCTGCGATTCCGACGTCGCCTTTCTCAAGCCGTTCGACACCGGAGCCTTCTGGCATGACGGCAAGGTGCGGCTGTTCAGGCGCGGTGGCGTGTTGGCCAAGGACGGCCACGACGAACACCGCATCTGGTCGAAAAATGCCGGGCTGGCGCTCGGCATCGCTGCTGCGACGGCTTCGACCCATGACTACATCTCGACGCTGATCGCCTGGCGCCGCGAGACGGTCGCGGCGATGTGCGAACGGATCGAAAAGCTGCACGACCGCGACTGGGTGAGCGTCGTCGGCTCGGCCCGAAAGTTTTCCGAATGCATGCTCTACGGCCGCTATGTCGACGAGGTGCTGGATGGCGCCGGCCATTTCCACGGCTCGCAAGAGTTCTGCCGCGTCCACTGGAACGGCAAGGCGTTGTCGGATGAGGAGTTCCGGCATTTCGTCGATGCCATGGCGCCGGAACAGGTGGCGATCGGCATGCAGTCCTTCATCGGCACCGATGTCGGCCGCATCCGCCGGCTGATCGGGCTCGACTAGCCGCGTCCTTATCCCAATCTAGATTGCCTTCGCGGGCCGGCGCATTGCCGAGTAGGTGAGCAGCATCGAGGCGAGATAGAGCAGCAGGAAGACGACGTTGAGCGACAGCACCAAATCGGATGTGTCGGGAATCGCCGTCAGCACATAGGTAAGCAGCATCGCCTTCAGGCCGGCGAGCAGTCCGAGGTTGAACGCCCGGACCGCGGTCTGGCCGCGCGCGAACAGCAACTCGGCCTGGTATTCGACCAGGTTGCGCAGGCCCGGCACGCAGACCGCCAGCGCCACCAGGGGCGCCGCCTCGGCGACATTCTTGCCCAGTGCATTGGGGAAGAAGTGCAGCACGATGCCGAGGGCCAGCAATGCGAGTGTCGATACCAGGAACACGCCACCTTCGATGCCGCTCTTGACCGCGAACCGCGACAACAGCTCCGGCGCCCGCATCATCCGCTGCACCAGCATCATCGAGAAGGTGCGGATCGGGATCGCGGTGAGGTCGACCAGCCGCATGATGATGGCGTAGATGCCGGCGAGGTGCGGTCCGCCGATCGACAGCACCAGGAGCTTGTCGAACTCCATCTGCAGGTAGAACAGCACCTCGGCGCCCGCCACATAGACCGAGTCGGCAAGTCGCCGCAGATAGAGTTCGCTGCGCATCCTGAGTCGCTGGCGAGGATAGAAAAAGACAAAAGCGATGAGCAGCGAGACGGCGTTGGCGGCAATGTAGTACGAGGCCCAGACGCCGACGCTGCGTTGTGCCGCGAACATGAACAGCACCGCGGCCACGGCCCTCAGCGCCGTCGCCATGATGGCCAGCACGGCAGCGCGGCCGAACTTGCCGAGGCCGTTGTTGACGATCAGTGCCACCTCGACCGGCCGCCACAAGAGCGCCTCGGCGAACACGACGGCGGCGAATACGGAGAGCGGCACGGTGCCGGCGAAGAATATGAGGTAGACGACGTAGGAGGCGGCAGCCAGCAACGGCAGCGAGGCGATGCCGAGCAGCAGGAAGCCTGCCGTGAAGGTGCCGATCAGATTCGGGCGGATCGTCGCCGTGCGATAGAGCGCGGAGATGAAGCCGAAGGCGAGAATGCGCGACAGCATGACGCCTGCCGCCGAGGCGGTGGCGAACATGCCGAACTCAGCGATTGAAAGCGTGTTGGCCAGCGCCACGAAATAGGCGAGCGAGAACACCAGCCGCCCGCCGGCGCCGCTGATCGCCGAGAAATAGTCGAGCACCAGCTTCCGGCGCGCGGCCACGAAGTGGCCGATCCGGGCGAGGGGACGCCTCTGCGGTATGTCGCTGGTCTGGGTCATGTGTCGGCCGGAACATAGGCGGGAAAGCTTAACGTGCCGTTCTGGAAGCGCTCGGCGGGACCGCTGGAGCGATACAATCAATGCGAGAAACCAGCTTTTCCTGCAGCCAAAATTAACTTTTTGTTTCCTATGCCTGTTTAGCGTGGCTTAACGATTGGCCAACCGCTCCCAAGCCGCCAGAGAAGCAAGTTCCAAGACAATGGTCGACAGGGATAACCGTGACGATTGGAGGCGCGAGCGCTCGCTGCTGGCGCTTGGCCAGGCCATGCGCGGCGAAGACGACGCATCGCTGGTGTCGATTGGCGACAAGGCAAATCAGTCATGGCGCGACGACGCTGCGGAGCGTCATCGCGCCGCGCGCGCGCAGCGCGAGGCGCTGCTCAATCCCTCGCCCGAAAATGCGCGGGAACCCAGCCGCGATCCGCCTCGAATAGTTTCGGATGAGTCGCATCCCGACTGGGCCGCGCTAGACGTCTATCCTCAGGCTCGACTGGACCAAGAGAGCGGTTCCGCGGGTTCCCAATCGCAGGCCGGATATGAACCTCGCTATGCCGAGCCTTCCTATGCACGGCGGGCACTGGCCGCAGACGAACCCGATTCCCAGGAATGGAAACCGTTGATCGACCCGATGCAGGTCGTTCGCGGTATTGCCCGCTCCAAGGCGCTGATCCTCTCCACGACCATATTGGGCGCCGCGCTTGGCATCGCCATCGCGCTGTCGACGCCGAAGAAATACGAGGCCACCACCGACGTCATCGTCGACCCCCGCGATCTCAAGCTCACCGATCGCGACCTCACGCAGAACGTGGTCGCCTCGGATGCGACGCTCGCCATCGTCGAGAACCAGACCCGTATCCTTACCTCGGGCACGGTTCTCAATACCGTCGTCGACAAGCTCAATCTCACCAACGATCCCGAGTTCAACGGCCAGGGCAGGGGCGGCATCGGCCTGGTGTCGATGCTCCGGTCGATCCTGTCGCGCCACGATGCGCAGGGCTCCGCCGACGAGTCGCGCAGGCGCGCGCTGGCGGTCGGCAATCTGGCGAAAAGCCTGGACGTCGAGCGCGGCGGCAAGACCTTCGTCGTCTCGGTGACCGCAACCACGCAGAATCCTGACAAGTCGGCGCTGATCGCCAACACGATGATCAAGGCTTTTCAGCAGGCTTCCAGCGAAATCCAGTCCAAGACGGCTGGCCGCGCCACCGAAGAACTCACGGCGAGGCTCGACGAACTGCGCAAGGGCGTGGAGACGGCCGAGCGCAAGGTCGAGGATTTCAGGGCGACCCATGATCTCGTCGATGCGCAGGGCCACCTGATCAGCGACGATCAGATGCTGAAACTCAACGAGCAGCTTTCCGTCGCCCGCGCCCGCACGCTTGAGCTCAACGCACGCTCCGCATCGGCGCGGTCGCTCAACGTCAGTTCAGTCCTCAACGGCACCCTGCCGGAAGAAATCAACTCCAACACGATGGGCGAACTGCGCTCGCAATACGCGGCGTTGAAACAGGAGGCGGATCGCGCCGCGGTGAAGCTCGGGCCGCGCCATCCGGAGCTGCAGGCGCTCAATGCCCAGCTCGCCGGCGCGCGCGAGCGCATCGGCGCCGAATTGCAGCGCATCGCCTCTTCGCTGCAGGTCGACTTGAAGCGCTCGGTGCAACTCGAGCAGGACCTCGCGTCCCGCCTGGCGCAGGCCAAGGTGCAGAGCGGCGACGTCAACAACGATCTCGTTTCGCTGCGCGAACTGGAGCGCGAGGCAGCTGCCAAGCGCTCCGTCTACGAACAATTCCTGCTGCGCGCCAAGGAAACCGGAGAGCAGAAGGACATCAACACCGCCAATATCAACGTCATCTCGCCGGCCTACGCTCCGCTCGAAGCCAAGGGACCGTCGCGTGCCGTGGTGTCGCTCGCCGGCCTCTTGCTTGGCCTGTTCGCCGGCATTGGCCTGGGCGCGCTCCGCGGCGCCTATGCAAGCCTGCGCGAGAGCGCCAACGCCCGCTCGCGCGTCAAGGAATATGGCCCTGCCTTTGAGGAGAGGGCCCACCAAGCCGCTGCGTTGATGCCCGTTTCCGCGCCACCAGCGGCAGTCGCCGAGACGGATCGCCCAGGCTTGGTTGGCTCACTGATCTCGTCAGTGCGCCGCCTGATGCCGCGAAAATCGCAGAAATCGGCTGACACGGGACCAATCCCGGCAGGCGGTGCGGTCAGGTCGCCTGTATCAGAGGCTCGCCAGCCGCAGCCCGCCACGCCAGCCCGAATCGACCGAGGCTCCAAGCTGTCGCATGGCGATCCCGCTGCGCGGCAACCGGGCTACGCGCAGCCCGCGCGACAGCTTGTCGATCCCAAAGTCCCGCCTGTATCGCCGTCCGATCCACGGCCACCAATGGCTGACACGAGCCAGGCCTTGCAAGCCGACCAGCAGCAACAGATCGACGAGATCCGGGCCAGCCTGCGCGAATTCCGCGAGGCCGTGCGCGAGCTGACTGAAAGCCGCTCTCGCCGCCGCTATTTCTAAAACGCTTTGTCGCGGATAAAAGCATGCCGGTTTCGAGTTTACGGCATGTGACGGCGCTTTGGCGGGATTGCCCGGCCGAATTTTCGTGAAAATGCCGCCCAAAACGAACGGTATCGAAGGTGGTTCATGGCCGAAGTAATCGACGGAAAGAGTGTCGCTGAGGATGTGGTCAACAAGGTCAAGGCGCTGACCTCGGAACTTTCGGCCAGGGGCGCGACCAAGCCCGGCCTTGCGGTGGTGATCGTCGGCGAGGATCCGGCAAGCCAGGTCTATGTCGCCTCGAAATCGCGCACCGCCAAGGAATGCGGCTTCCATTCGCTCCAGCACACGCTGCCGGCAGAGACCACCCAAGCCGAATTGCTGAAGATCATCGACGATCTTAACGCCGACTCCACCATCCACGGCATATTGGTGCAATTGCCGCTGCCGGGTCATATCGATTCCGGCAAGGTCATCCAGGCGATCGCGCCAGAAAAGGATGTCGACGGCTTCCACTTCATCAATGTCGGTAAGCTCGGCACCGGCGAGCTCGAGACGGCTTTCGTGCCCTGCACGCCGGCCGGGTCGATGCTGTTGATCGAGCGCGTGCGCGGCAAGGATCTCTCTGGCCTCAACGCGGTCGTGGTCGGCCGTTCCAACATCGTCGGCAAGCCGATGGCCAACCTGCTGCTTGCCGCCAATTGCACTGTGACCATCGCCCACAGCCGCACCAAGGACCTGCCGGCGCTTGCCCGCACCGCCGATATCCTGGTTGCCGCTGTCGGCCGCCCGGAAATGGTCAAGGGCGATTGGGTAAAACCCGGCGCCACCGTCATCGATGTCGGCATCAACCGCGTTCCCGCACCTGAGAAGGGTGAAGGCAAGTCGCGGCTGGTCGGCGACGTCGCCTATGCCGGAGCGGCGGAAGCAGCCGGCGCCATCACGCCGGTTCCCGGCGGCGTCGGACCGATGACCATTGCCATGCTGATGGCCAACACTGTAGCTTCCGCCTACCTCGCCGCCGGATTGAAGCGACCGTCCTTCTGACCAGAAAGCAGCGTCCTTGCCGAACCATGTGCCTCTCGAACGGCCGGTCATGAACGATCCCGTTCAGGGCGGCCGGCAGTTCGGGTTCCTGCTGGTCGACAAGTTCTCGATGTTCTCGCTTGCCGCGGCGATAGACTGCTTCCGCTCGGCGAACCGTCTGCTCGGCCGCGATTTCTACGGCTGGACGACGATATCGGCGGACGGCGATGCGGTGATGGCCTCAAACGGGCTGCCGCTGAAGATCGACTACTCCGTCGCCGACATGCCGCCGGTGGACATCCTGTTCGTCTCGGTCGGGCTCACCACCGAATTCCCCGGCAAGAGCAAGGTGCTGGCGGCGCTGCGCAGTTGGGGCCGCCGCGGCAACGCGCTCGGCGCGCTGTCGGTCGGGTCCTACCTGCTCGCCGAGGCCGGCCAGCTCGACGGCTATCGCTGCACCATCCACTGGGAGAACCGCGCCGGCTTCATGGAGCGCTTCCCCGACATCAACTGCACCGGCAATGTCTTCGAGATCGACCGCAAGCGCTACACCTGCGCCGGCGGCACCACCTCGATCGACCTGATGCTGGAGATCGTGCGCGGCGATTTCGGCTCGAACCTCGCCAACGGCGTCGCCAACCAGTTCCAGCACGAGCGCATCCGCTCCGCCGGCGACCGCCAGCGCGTCGGTCCCGAGCGCGATCTCACCGGCAAATCGGAAAAGTTGCGGCGCATCGTCGAACTGATGGCCGATCATCTCGACGAGCCGCTCTCGGCGGTGCAGCTCGCCAAGTCGGCGGGGCTGTCCGTGCGCCAGGTCGAACGCCTGTTCCTGCGTCACCTCAACGTGACGCCGGGCCGCTACTACATGCGGCTCAGGCTCGAGCGGGCGCGCGAATTGCTGCGCCAGACCAACATGCCGATCCTCGATGTCGCGATCGCCACCGGCTTCACCTCGCACTCCTATTTCGCGCAGAGCTACCGGCTGCAGTTCGGCCGCCCGCCGTCCGAAGAGCGCCGCACCACCTACTAATGCATGTCGCCCAGAAGTGTGTAGCGGTTCTGGGACCACGACATGCATTCAAAACAAAGACTTAAAAGCGCATCGCTCAATCCGTTTCAGCCCGATGCGCTTCAAGCGGACTGGATATTGCCGCCGCCGCACTTGTCTCCAAAGGCGACGTCAAATAGCTTTCCGGACGCGGACGGGGGTTCACTCAGGAGATTTTCATGGCGGGACTGGCACGGAGCATCGCTGCGGCGATCCTCCTTTTGTCGATGACGACGTTTGGCTTTGCCGCCAGCAAGGTCATCATCATTCTCGACGCATCGGGCTCCATGTGGGCCCAGATCGACGGCAAGCCGAAGCTCGAGATCGCGCGCGAATCGCTGCGCACCGTGCTGCAGTCGGTGCCGGGTGACGACGAGATCGGATTCATGGCCTATGGCCATCGCCAGAAGGGCAGCTGCGAGGACATCGAGTTGATCGTGCCGCCGCAGGCCGGTTCCGCAAGCGCGATTTCGGCGGCCGCCGACAGCATGAAATTCCTCGGCAAGACGCCGCTCACGGCTGCCGTCAAGCAGGCTGCGCAAGCGCTGAAATACACCGAGGAGAAGGCGACCGTCGTGCTCATAACCGATGGGCTGGAGACCTGCGGCGGTGATCCTTGCGCGCTCGGCAAGGAACTGGAGGCCGCCGGCGTCGACTTCACCGCCGACGTGGTCGGCTTCGGGCTCACCGCCGACGAAGGCAAACAGATCGCCTGCCTCGCCGAAAACACTGGCGGCAAGTACATCCAGGCATCGGACGAGAAGGCGCTGCAGGAGGCGCTGGTCGAGACCGTGGCGGCGCCCGCCCCGGCGCCTGAGCCCGCTCCGGCCCCCGCCCCGGCGCCGGCGCCCGAGCCGGCCAAGCCCGAATTCAATTTCATGCCGACAGTGGTGCTTGCCGAAGGCGGCGATCCGATCACCGACGGCAACGCCTGGGAAATCTACAAGGCCGCCTCCGATGGCGCGCGCGGCGATTCCGTCGCCACCGAGTACGGCACCTACAAGGGCAATCTGGAGCCGGGCGACTACATCGTCGTGGCGCACAAGGGCGAGGCCAGATCCGAGCAGAAGGTCAAGATCGAAGCGGCGCAGGTCTATAAGCCTCTGTTCATCCTGAATGCCGGAACGCTCATCATTCATCCGCGGCCAAGCGAAGGAGCAGACGTTGTCGATGGCGCCGCTGTCGTCATTGACTATCCGGGCGCTGACCATCCTGCGACCTACTATGGGACCACCAAGGTCGTGCTGCCGGCCGGCGACGAGAAGGTGACGGTCAAGATCGGGCAGGGCGAGGTGACCGAAACGATCCCGGTCGCCGCCGGCAAGACCGTCGAAAAGGACATGATCGCCGGCGTCGGCCATGTCGTTGCCAATGCCTACTATATTGCCGGCGGCGACAAGGCGGACGCTTCGGGCATTGGCTTCAAGGTCGTGAAGGCCAAAAAGAAGATTGATGGCACCAGGGAAGAGGTGACCTACGCCTACGGCCCCGACAGCAAGTTCGATCTGCCGCCCGGCGACTACGTGTTGATCGCGACGGTCGATCTCGCCATCGTCGAGCAGCCGTTTACTGTCAAGGTCGGCGAACTTCAGGATGTGAATGCCGACATGAAGGCAGGCGTGCTTGCGATCACCGCGCCCGGGGCCTCGAAGATCGAGATCTTCGAGATGGAGAAGGACATCAACGGCAACCGCAAGTCGCTTGGCTATGCATACGACCAGAAGTACCAGGCGGCGATACCGGCGGGCGACTACGCGGTCGTCTCGGAAAAATCGGACAACAGCTCCAAGGAAGCCACGGTGACGGTCAAGGCCGGCGACCGGGCCGAGCTGACCGTGCAATAGAGAGCACGTGGCGATCCAAAAAGGGCGGCCGCAAGCCGCCCTCAGACTGCTGACGAACCCCGTCGATTTTCGGCGGGGTTTTGTTTTGCGAGTTGATTGAGCTTGGCAAATTGGTGTCAGGAGGAGATGTCAGGAGACTACCGAGGCAGATTTGGCCTCATGCGAGGCTTGGTTTTGGCTTTGGCCAGAGGCTGATTGCGATCTTTTTCATGTTCTGGGCGGCGGCTGCGATCAGGCACTGGCAGGCGACGCGGGTTCGCCCTCGGAAGTGGGCATAGCGATGTCCGAAGAGCTGCTTGGCATCGGCGAAGGATCGCTCGACCGTCTCTTTTCGGCGCCGGTAGATGGCCTTGCCCCACGCCGTGAGCCGGTTGGCGTCGACCCGCTCGCGGGCATCCTGCCAGACGTGGCGCGTGATGGTGCGCTCGGCCTTGGCGTTCGAGGTGCAGGAGGCCAGCAGCACACAGTCGCGGCAGATCGTCGGGTCGCTCCTGTATTGGCGGTAACCGGAGCGGTCGGTGGTGGCGTAGGTGAGCAACTGGCCCTGCGGGCAACGATAGCCGTCCAGATCCGGTTCATGGACGAAGTCGCTCTTCCTCATCTTGCCGGGCTTTGGCGGGGCCGGATTGCGATAACCGATGACGCCCCGGATGTTCCTGTCCTCCAGGCCCTTGGCGATGGCCGGCGTGGCATAGCCGGCATCCAGTCCCGCCGCCGCCACATTGAAGCCGAAGCGCTTCACCTGGCGATCGAGCCGGCCAAGATAGACGATCGAGTCATGCACGTTGGCCGGCGTGGCGAAGGTGTCGGTGATGATGCCGTTGCGGCTATCCACCGTGCGATGGTCGAGGTAGAAGAAGCCCTTCGGCTTACCTTCGCGCACCATGTAGCCGGCTTCCGGATCGACGCGCGAGACCTTGGTCTGCTTCTCCGGCGGCTTGCGCTCCTTGTCCTTCAGCGGCTTCTGGCCATGCAGTGCCCGTTCGCCTCGATGGCGTGGTCGAGCTCACCCCAGTAGTCGGCACGCGACTTGGCGACCATGGCCAGGTCGTATTTGCCCTTGTTGGCATTGGCCTTCAGGTGCGTGCTGTCGGTGTAAAGCACCGTCCCGTCCACCAGCCCCGCAAGGATCGCCTGCTCGACGATGCGATCGAAGATCGCTTGCGCGATCGTCTCGTCCTGGTAGCGCCGCCGACGGTTCTGCGACAGCGTCGAGGCGTCGAACACCTTGTCGGTCAGCTTCAACCGCAGGAACCAGCGGTAGGCGACATTGACCTCGATCTCGCGCACCAGCTGCCGTTCCGAGCGCACCCCGAACAGGTAGCCGATGAACAGCGCCTTGAACATCAAGGTCGGGTCCAGCGGCGGACGGCCATTGTCGGCGCAGTAGAGCGGCGCCGTCAGATCGTGGATGAAGGAAAAGTCGATCGTTCGATCGATCTTGCGAAGCAGATGATCAGCCGGAACCAGCTGATCCAGCGTCACCATCTCAAGAGCGGTCTGTTCGGGGGCGGGTCGCTTCAACATGACCCAGTGAATCAAAAACCCCCGGCAAACGCCAGGGGTTTGTCAGCAATCTGAGGGCGGCCGCAAGCCGCCCTTTTTTGTAACAAGACGTCCTTCAGCCGTTTGCGAAGGCGGCGGCGCCGTGGTCGGCGCGGCCGACCAGTTGCCGGAACCCGGCGAACAATTCGCGGCCGAAGCCGAACTCATTGCCGATGAGATCGGCGTCCGCCGTGCGGCGCAGCGCGAATTCCGTGCCCGGCACCAGCACTTCGAGCGTGCCGGCATCGGCGTCGAGGCGGATGATATCGTCGTCGTGAATGCGAGCGATCGGCCCGTCCTCGACCGCTTCCGGCGTCACATGGATCGCCGCCGGCACCTTGCCTGAGGCGCCCGACATGCGCCCGTCGGTCACCAGCGCGACGCGCTGGCCGCGATCCTGCAGGACGCCGAGCACGGTGGTCAGCTTGTGCAGCTCCGGCATGCCGTTGGCCTTCGGACCCTGGAAGCGGATGACGGCGATGAAGTCGCCGGTGAGCGTGCCGGCCTTGAAGGCATCATTCAGCGCCTGCTGACTGTGGAAGACCTTTGCCGGCGCCTCGATGACCCGCCGCTCGGGCTTCACGGCCGAGGTCTTGATCACCGCGTGGCCGAGATTGCCCGACAGCACTTTTAGACCGCCGGTCGGCTGGAACGCCTTCTTGAACGGCGCCAGCACCTTCTCGTCGCCGCTTTTCGGCGGCGCCGCCTCGCGCACCACGCTGCCATCGGAGCCGAGCTTGGCCTCGACTGCGTAGGGCCGCAGGCCTTCGCCCCAGACCGTCTGCACGTCCTCATGCAGGATGCCTTCGTCGAGCAGCTCGCGGATCAGGAAGCCGAGCCCGCCAGCGGCATGGAAGTGGTTCACATCCGCAAGCCCATTGGGGTAGACGCGCGCCAGCAGAGGCACGGCTTCCGACAGATCGGAAATGTCCTGCCAGGTCAGCGCGATACCGGCTGCGGCGGCCATGGCGATCAGATGGATGGTGTGGTTGGTCGAGCCGCCCGTGGCATGCAGGCCGACCACCCCGTTGACGATCGAGCGCTCGTCGATCATGCGCCCGACCGGCGTGTAGGCATTGCCGAGCGCGGTGATGGCGAGAGCCCGCCTGGCTGCTTCCTTCGTCAGCGCGTCGCGCAGCGGTGTGCCCGGATTGACGAAGGAGGCGCCGGGCGTATGCAAGCCCATGATCTCCATCAGCATCTGGTTGGAGTTGGCGGTGCCGTAGAAGGTGCAGGTGCCCGGCCCGTGATAGGATTTCGATTCGGCCTCAAGCAGTTCGGCGCGGCCTGCCTTGCCTTCGGCATAGAGCTGGCGGACCTTGGCCTTCTCGTCGTTCGGCAGGCCCGACGTCATCGGCCCGGCCGGGATGAATACCGCTGGCAGATGGCCGAAGGTCAGCGCCGCGATCACCAGGCCCGGCACGATCTTGTCGCAGACGCCGAGGAACACCGCGGCGTCGAACATGTTGTGCGACAGGCCGATCGCCGCCGCCATGGCAATGACGTCGCGCGAGAACAGCGACAGCTCCATCCCCGGCTGCCCCTGGGTGACGCCGTCGCACATCGCCGGCACGCCGCCGGCCACCTGGGCGATGCCGCCGGCCTCGCGCGCCGCTTCCTTGATCAGCGCCGGGAATGTCTCGAACGGCTGATGCGCCGACAGCATATCGTTGTAGGAGGTGATGATGCCGAGGTTCGGCACGCGGTCGCCGCCGAGCGCGATCTTCTCCGAGGGGCTGCAGACGGCAAAGCCGTGAGCGAGATTGCCGCAGGACAGCACCGCGCGGTTGGCGGCGCGGCCGGATGCCTCCGCGATGCGGCCAAGATAAGCCTCGCGCCCGGCTTTCGAGCGTTGGCGGATACGGTCCGTGATGGCTTCGATGTCGCGTCTGGCTGTCATGGTCTGTCCTTTCGAGCCCCGGAGAACGTCCTCCCCTGTTCGCCAGGGCCTTTTTCAGTGAAATCAGGGTGCCCAGAACACCTCAACCGGTATCGGCGCGGCTTCGAGCACCTTGCGAATGGGCTTCGCCGCGCCCGGTCCCATTGCACCCTCGAAGGCAGTCCGCTTGTCCTCGCCTTCGATGTGGAGCGCGAGGAAGTCGGCGGCGATGATCCTGGCCATCGTCAGTGTCAGCCGTGGCTCGCCGGCGCTTTGCGCATGCACCGGCAGCACGATGCGCTCTGCGGAGGGGTCGAGCAATGCTGACAGATTGTCGGCGTCGGGAAAGAACGATGCCGTGTGACCGTCGGCGCCCATGCCGAGAATGGCGACGTCGAGCGGCCAGGGCAGCGAATTCAGCGCCTCGCTGTCCGATGCCGCCGCCTCCTCGATGCTTGCCGCCTCATGGTAGAGCGGTACGAAACGCGCTGCCGCAGCCTTGTTCTGCAGCAGGTTGGCCGCAACCAGTCCGGCATTCGAGCGCGGCGAGGACGGAGGAACGAAACGCTCGTCGATCAGCGTCACCGTGACCTTGTTCCAGTCGATCGGCATTAGGGAGAGCGCGGCGAAGAACTTTGCCGGCGTGGTGCCGCCGGAAACGGCGAGCAGCGCCCTGCCGCGCTCGGTGATGGCGCTGGTCAGCCGGGCAGCGACTTGGCCGGCAAGGGCCGCCGCCAATTGCTGGCGATCGGCAAAGCCGTTCCAGCTGTAGGCGGGCTGGTTCAATTGCTCTCGTGCCATGTCCGTCCGTCACGCTCGATGAGCGCGATGGAGGCCGATGGCCCCCACGTGCCGGCCGTGTAGCCCTGCGCTTCCTGCCTGGCGCTTTCCCAGGCGTTCTGGATCGGATCGATCCACTTCCAGGCCGCCTCGACCTCGTCGCGGCGCATGAACAGCGTCTGGTTGCCGCGCACCACATCCATGATCAGACGCTCATAGGCGTCAGGCGCGCGGCCGTCGAAGGATTGCGCGAAGCTCATGTCGAGCGAGATCTGGCGCAGCCGCATGCCGCCCGGCCCGGGATCCTTGATCATGATGTATTGCTTGACGCCCTCGTCCGGCTGCAGACGGATCACCAACTGGTTGGCAAAGATCGGCCCAGCGCTGTCGCCGAAGATCGAATAGGGGATCGGCTTGAACTCGATGACGATCTCGGAAACGCGCGTCCCCAGCCGTTTGCCGGTCCGCAGATAGAAGGGAACGCCGGCCCAGCGCCAGTTGCCGATCTCGGCCTTGATGGCGACGAAGGTCTCGGTGTTGCTGTCCTTGCCGAGCTCCTCGACATAGCCCTTGACCGGACCGCCGGCCGAGGCGCCGGCGCGATACTGCCCGCGCACCGTCTGTTTCGGCGCCTCGTTGCCGTTGATGCGCTTGAGCGCCCTCAGCACTTTCAGCTTCTCGTCGCGCACCGCATCGGCGTCCATCGACGACGGCGCCTCCATGGCCACGAGGCACAGAAGCTGCAGCATGTGGTTCTGCACCATGTCGCGCAGCGCGCCCGCCTTGTCGTAATAAGTGACGCGGTCCTCCAGGCCGACGGTCTCGGCGACGGTGATCTGCACATGGTCGATATTGGCCGAATTCCAGAGCGGCTCGTAAAGCGCATTGGCAAAGCGCAGCGCCATGAGGTTCTGCACCGTTTCCTTGCCGAGATAGTGATCGATGCGGAAGATCTGGCTTTCGTGGAAGTCGTCGCCCACCGCATCGTTAAGCGCGCGCGCCGAGGCGAGATCGCGGCCGATCGGCTTTTCCAGCACGATGCGCGAGTTCGGCGTGATCAGCTGGTTTTTCTTGAGCTGATGCGAGATGTCCCCGAACAGCGCCGGCGCCACGGCGAGGTAGAACGCGCGGATGCACTGGCTGTCGCCGATCGCCCTCTTGAGCTCCTCGAAGCCGGCCCCCGTCGTCGCCTCCGCCGGGACGTAGGACAGCCGCGCAAGGAAGGTTTCAAGCTCTTTCGCATCGATATCCGCCGGCTTGACATGGTCGGAGATCGCCTGCTTGGCGAAGGCCTGGAACTCGGCGTCGGTCATCTTTGCGCGCGACGTGCCGATGATGCGGGTTGGCTCGGAGAACTGATGGCCGCGCTGGCGGTGGTAGAGCGAGGGCAAAAGCTTGCGTTCCGACAGGTCGCCGGTGCCGCCGAAGATGATGAAGTCGAAAGGCTCGACGGGAATGATCTGGCTGGTCATGGTCAGTCCGATTTGATGCCGCTCGCCGTTTGGTGAGGCCGGATATAATCTAATCGATTTAAATCGTCCAGTGTCATGGTGTCACATCCAGGGGCCGATCGCATCGAGACCGGTTCGATCACATGTCCCCTCGATACTGGCGCTTGACACTGGCGCAACCGGAAGGCTTGTCGGCAAGCGATTGCTTCCGGCAGCATTCGCGGCTGCAACCTAAAGCGTGAATGTGACGAAAGCTAAGGCATGCCGTCCAAAATGCGCAGCGGTTTTGGGGAACGGCATGTATCGAAACAGAGACTTGGAGCGCGTCGCCTGAAATCCGTTCCGCGCGACGCGCCTTTGAGGCAGAAGTGGCAGGCGCACGACGCCCGACGCCGGGCATGCTTGCGATGCAACTTGCGAGGTGATCTTCAATGACCGGGACAACCAAGCGTCTGGAAGACAAGGTCGCCATCGTCACCGGCGCGGCGTCGGGATTCGGCGCAGGCATGGCGAAACGTTTCGCTGAAGAGGGGGCGCGGGTCGTCGTCGCCGATCTCAATGCCAAGGGGGCCGAGCATGTGGCAAAGCAAATCGGCGACAGTGCGATCTGGACCCAGACGGATGTTTCGCTTCGCTCGGAATTCGACGAGATGGTTTATGCAGCCACGAGCGCCTTCGGCCGCATCGACATCATGGTCAACAATGCCGGCTATACGCATCGCAACGGCGACATGCTGAGCGTCGACGAAGAAACCTTCGACCTGATCACGACCGTCAATATGAAGGCGATCTACCATTCGGCGCGCGCCGTCGTGCCGATCATGGAACGCCAGGGCGGTGGCGTGATCCTGACCACGGCCTCGACGGCAGGCATCCGCCCGAGGCCGGGCCTCACCTGGTACAACGCCTCCAAGGGATGGGCGATCACCGCGACCAAGTCGATGGCGGTCGAACTCGCGCCGAAGAACATCCGCGTCAACTGCTTGTGCCCGGTGGCTGGCGAAACCGGCATGCTGGAGAAATTCATGGGCGCGGACACGCCCGAGATCCGCGAGAAGTTCCGCGCCTCGATCCCGCTCGGCCGGCTCTCGACGCCGCTCGACATTGCCAACGCAGCCCTTTGGCTGGCCTCAGACGAAGCCGCCTTCATCACCGGCGTGGCGCTGGAGGTCGACGGCGGGCGCTGTATCTAAGCAATTCCTGGTGCGCGTCATCCGGATTTGCGCCGAGACCCGGGTGGCTGGGCTGTAGCGCTCCCGTTTGACTTCACGAACCCGCGAGAGGCATAACGGCGAAGGCTCTTGGATTGGCGGGGCGATGAACACCGGATTGCGGAGGATTCGCGAAGCGCTGACGCGACGCTTCAGGGTCTATCGAGCTAACCGCGCGCGTGCGCGAAGCAGCGCGATCTTCATCGGTATCACCGGCAGTTCCGGCAAATCGACATCGGCAAGCCTGCTTGGCCGGATTTTGGCCAGCCACGGCACGGTCCACACCCAGGTTCTGGCCAACACGATGAAGTCGCTGGTCGCCACGCTGTACAAGCGCATGGGGCGAGCTGGCAAAGTCGATTACGTCGTCTTCGAAGCCGGAGCCTATGGCGTCGACACGATCAGGCCGATGGCGGAAATGCTGAAGCCGCATGTGGCCGTGGTGACCATGGTGCGGCTCGAACATTTCGCAAGCTTCAGGACTTTGGAAAATGTGGCGCGGGAAAAACGCGCGTTGATCGACGCACTGGAGCCTGGCGGGCTCGCCGTCCTAAATGCCGACGATCCGCACGTCATGGGCATGGCCTCGGGGCTTCGACACCGCTTCATCACTTTCGGTGTTTCCGAAATTGCGGATTATCGCGTGAGCGATGTCGGTGCAGCCTACCCGGACGGGCTGGCGCTTTCGATCCATTGGCGGAGCGGCAAGCTCGAGCTGAAGACACAGCTTCCGGCGGAACATTTCTGGCTGCCGGTTGCTGCGGCGGTGGCCACCGCGCTTGAGCTTGGCGTGCCGAAGGAAAATGTGCAGGCCGCGGTGGCGACGTTTCAGCCGCTGTTGAACCGCTGCGAGGTCGTGTCGGTCGAAGGTGGGCCGAGATTCATCGTCGACTCCGCCAAGGCGCCCTGGCATTCGATCAATCTTGCCCTCGAGATGATTGCCAAGGCGACGGTCCAACGAAAGCGCATCGTCCTTGGCCAGATCTCGGATTATGGGGGTTCCACCCGAAAATATGCGCAAGCCTACACGGCCGCGCGCGAGATCGCCGATGAGATCATCTACACCGGCGACAACGCGCATCGCTCGCGGGCGCCGCAGGCTGACCGGGAATGCGGCCGGTTCGTTGAGCTCCGCACGCCGAAGGACGTCTCGGATCACATCAAGAAAACTGCCGTGCCTGGCGAACTCATACTCCTCAAGAGCGCACCGAACCTTCATCTGGAAAGAGTGGCGCTGGCCTGCAAGCACGACGTCAAATGCTGGATCCCGGCCTGCGGCAAGAAGGAAGGCTGCCAGGACTGCGGTTTATTCGAAGTGCCGTTCGAAGAGCATCGCGAGTTTACCAGGAACCGCAGGCTCGAACGTCGCCGCCAACGGTTCCGCAGGCTCTTTGGCGGCTGACGGCTGAGCCCGTTGGTGCGGGCGAGATCAGGCGCCGGTCTTGACGTAGGTCTTGTAGACCCAGCCGCGCTTGCCGTTGTAGACGATCTCGCACCACTTCTTGCAGTTCACCACCTGCACCGAGGTCTTGGCGGGTATCGTGACGATTGCGGCAGCGCCTTTTTTCGGACCGGTGCGCATGGTGACTGCCTTGACGATGCGACCACTTTCGGCAGCGCTCGCATCAGGCGTGGCCGGGTCTTCGCTTTCGCTCGCTGCCGCTTCGGCTGCCGCGACTTGCGGCTTTGATTGAGGGATGGCTGCGGTGCGGGCGCTATCCGTGTCGTCTGCCGCCGGCTGGTCGTCGGCCGCTTGATCGTCCGCCGGTTTGTTGTCCGCTGGCTCAGGCGCCGCCACTTGTGACAGGGCCTTCGAAGCATCGCTTTTTGCATCGGTTTCGGCAAAGGCGGCTGCGGCTTCTTTCGGTTCGGGCGGCTGCTTGGCGGCCTGATCGGATGAGGCCGGCGCAGTCTCGGCCGGGACAGAGGCGGTTTCGGTGCTCGGGCCCGTCCAGCGGGGACTGTTGGATGCCAGCGCCGGTATGTCGGCGTCGCGGGAGACGGTGGCTGGCGAAACGGCGTCGGCCTTGCGCGCGGCCTGCGGCGCGGCCGCTACGGTCACTGCCACATTCGCTGCCGCCGGAGCGACCTTGGTCGTCTTGACCGGAACTGCCGGGACAGCCTGTGCAGCGCTCGCCAAGGCTTGCCTGTCGCTGCCCGGCAAGGCCAGCCACAGCGCCACGCCGGCTACGCCAAGCAGCGCTACGGTTCCGACGGCCGCAATGACCAGATGCGCGTTCGATTGGACATTCTGCCAGAACGATGGCCGTACATCATAGCCGAACTGCACGGCAAAGAGACGCCGTTCCGGCGCACCGAAACTGAAGGGCTCGTTCACTTAGACCACCTCCAACAACGGGCCGACGTTCTTCTCGATCAGCGCCTGAAACTACGGCGTTCGACCGGCGTCGGTCCCAAAAACATACGCGGTATGCCCGCAAATCCCCGTTTATATCGCCCTGAACCGACATCCTTTGCCGGCGATTATGGCATCAGTGCGCCTTTTTTTGAAATTCTGCGCCTTTGTTAAGGATTCGACAACATGCCGCAGGGGAAGGAAGGTCGGGGTTTACACAGCTTCCGCCGCGCACCCGCCTCAAATCCTGTCGCGCAATGCAAACCAGTTGAGCGCCAGGAACAGCAGGGGCGCGCGCAAGCGACGGCCGCCCAGGAAGGCGGGGATCTTCAGATCTTCGATCAGCTTGAGCCGGTCGCGGTTGCCGCCTACCGTCTCGGCATAGAGCTTGCCGAAGAAGTTCGACAGCATGACTCCATGGCCGGAATAGCCGCCGATCGAGATCACGTTCGGCATCACTTGGCGCACGAAGGGTTTTCTGGGCACGGTGATGCCGACATAGCCGCCCCAGCCATGGGTGATCTCGACATCCTTCAGAGCCGGATAGAGCTCTGCGATCTGCCGGCGGATGTGGATGTGGATGTCCTTCGGGTCGTTGACGGCGTAAATCTCGCGGCCGCCGAACAAAAGCCGGCCGTCCTTCGATTTGCGGAAGTAGCGCACGACGAAGCGGGAATCGTCGACCGACTCGCCGCCCGGCAGCACCTTGGAGTCGGCGCCGAGCGGAACGGTCGCGCCGATGAAGGAGCCGATCGGCATGATGTGCGATGCGCTCACCGGTTCCAGGGTGCCGCCATAGGCATTGACGGCGACAAGACATTTCTCGGCCGTTATCGTGCCGCGTGGCGTCGTCACCCTCACCTTGCCGCCGCTGGAGGTGATGCCGGTCGACGGCGTCCGCTCGAACAGGCCGGCGCCGGCGGCAGCCGCCGCCTTGGCCGTGCCGGTCACCAGCTTCATCGGGTGGATATGTCCGGTTCCCGTATCGCGTGTGCCGCCGAAGTAACGCCTCGAACCCAGCCGCTCGGCAGTCTCGCTGGCATCCATGAAGGAGATGTGCGGATAGCCGAAACGGCGCGCCATGATCTCGGCATGCGCCTTGTAGTGATCGACGTAGCGCCTTTTATGCGCCACCGAGAGCTGGCCAGGCATGTAGTCGATTTCGATCCGGTTGGCGGCCGCGAAATCGAAAAGATGCGTCTTGGCCTCTTCGGCCAGGTCGAACAACGCTTTGGCGCGCGAGAAGCCGTATTCGGCCTCGAGCTCCTCGGCCCAGGCCCGCTGGCCCGTCCCGAGTTGACCGCCATTGCGTCCCGATGCGCCGTCACCGAAGCGATGCGCGTCGATCAGCACGACATTGGTGCCGGCCTTGGCCAGATGCGCCGCCGCCGACAGTCCGGTGAAGCCGCCGCCGACAATGACGACGTCGCATTGGCGGTTCCCGTCGAGAGCCGGATACTCGGGACGAGGACCGGCCGTGTCCTCATACCAGGACCGGCCGGGGGAGATGGGGGATTGGTAGGGCATGGGAACGTCGGTGAATGGTGAATGGTGAATGAAAGGGGTTGCGAAAGCCACGACGCGTCCTTCACCCGTCCAAGATGAAACCATTCACCATTCACTATTCACCATTCACTATTCACCATTCACCACGCCACGAAGTCGCCACTCACACGTTCAGCAACAAATACTCCCGCTCCCACGGGCTGATCACTTCCATGAAGGTCTCGAACTCGGCCCGCTTGATCGCCGCATAGGTGGCGGCGAACGATTTGCCGAGGATGGCGCCGAGCTCCCTGTCGCCTTCGAACAGGTCGACCGCTTCGAGCAGGTTGCGCGGCAGGTCGATCTCGTCCTCGTTGGCGGTGGTCAGCACCGGGGCCGAAGCCTTGACCTTGTTGGTGATGCCGATCAGCCCGCAGGCTAGCGAAGCGGCAAGCGCCAGATAGGGGTTGGCGTCGGAGGACGGGATGCGGTTCTCGACGCGCCGCGCCGCGGGGTCCGATCGCGGCACGCGGAACGCCGTCGTGCGGTTGTCGTAGCCCCATTGGGTGTTGACCGGCGCCGACGCGGCCTGCGTCAGCCGGCGATAGGAATTGACGTAGGGCGCGAACATCACCAGCGCATTCGGCACATGTTTTTGCATGCCACCGATGAAATGGAAGAAGTGCTCGGTCTCCGAGCCGTCCTCGGCCGAGAAGATATTCCTGCCGGTCTTCCGGTCGAGGACCGACTGATGGATGTGCATGGCCGATCCGGGCTGTCCCTGGATCGGCTTGGCCATGAAGGTGGCATAAATCTCGTGCTTCAGCGCCGCCTCGCGGATGGTGCGCTTGAACATGAACACCTGGTCGGCGAGTTCGATCGGATCGCCATGGCGCAGGTTGATCTCGAGCTGGCCGGCACCCTCCTCGTGGATCAGCGTGTCGATCTCCAGCCCCTGCCGCTCCGAGAAATGGTAGATGTCGTCGATCAGTTCGTCGAATTCGTTGACGCCGGCGATGGAATAGCCGGCGCCGCCGCCGATCGGCCGCCCCGAGCGCCCGACGGGCGGCGTCAACGGATAGTCCGGATCCGGGTTCTTGCGCACCAGATAGAACTCGATCTCTGGCGCCACCACCGGCCTCAGCCCGCGGTCGGCGTAGGCCGCAAGCACACGCTTCAACACATTGCGCGGCGTGAACTCGACCGAGCGGCCGTCCTGGTGGACGAGATCGCAGATCACCGCCGCAGTCGGGTCCTCCTCCCACGGCACGACGGTCAGGGTGGACAGATCGGGCAAGAGCTTCAGGTCGCCGTCGTCTTCCGGATAGCGGAAGCCGTTACCGTCCTCCGGATAGCCGCCGGAGATCGTCGTCATGAACACGGCCGAGGGCAGCGCCAGCGAGGTGTTGGAGGTGAATTTCTTCGACGGCATCATCTTGCCGCGCGCGACGCCGGCCTGGTCCGGCGTGATGCATTCGATGTCCTCGATGCCGCGCCATTCAAGCCAGGCGCTGGCTTCCTTCCAGTTCTTCACACCGCGCTGGTTTTTCAAGAAGGCAGGCGTGCGGACGCGTCCCCCCCGGTTCGACGGACGGACTTCCTTTTTTTCAGGCGGCATCATTCACCAGATTGTGTTGCGGATTTCGAAGTATAGCCGGGGCGCGCGGGGGAAGGGAAGGGGAGGCGCCTGGCGCGGGCAAGCGCCCGCTGGGCAGTCCGCCTGGTACACTGCGCTCCGTCTTCTTGCTGGCGGCGCGGCTTCGCAAGGTCTAGATGAAGCCTATCCGCAAGGCGAGTTCTGCAAATGTCCGCTTCCCATCTGACCACCATCGGCTTTGATGCCGACGATACGCTGTGGCAGAACGAACAGTTCTTCCGCATGACCGAGAGACGGTTTGCCGGGCTGCTCGCCGAGCACGGCGATCATCAGCATATTTCCGCCAGGCTGCTCGAAGCGGAAAGGCGAAACCTTGCCGTCTACGGCTTCGGCATCAAAGGCTTCACCCTGTCGATGATCGAGACAGCCATCGAAGTCACCGCAGGCCGGGTGCCGGCCTCCGTCATCGCCGAGATTCTTGCTGCCGGCCGCGACATGCTCAGTCATCCGATCGAGCCGCTTCCGCATGCGCGCGAGACGGTCGAAAGGCTCGCCGGCTCCTATCGGCTGGTGCTGATCACCAAGGGCGACCTCTTCGATCAGGAACGCAAGCTGGCGCAATCGGGTCTCGGCGATCTTTTCGATGCCGTCGAAATCGTCAGCGACAAGAGCGCGGCCACCTATGCCCGTATCTTCAGCCGCCATGGCGACGGGCCGAAGAAAAGCATGATGGTCGGCAATTCGCTGAAATCCGACGTGGTTCCGGTCATCGAAGCGGGCGGCTGGGGCATCCATGTGCCGCATGAGCTGACATGGGCCATCGAGCATGCCGAGCCGCCCGTCGCGGCGCCGCGCTTTCGCCAGATCACCGACCTCGGCGAGTTGCCTGCGTTGATTGAAAGCATCGCTAAGACCGGCTGAGCCGGCAAATTTATAGCATGTCGTGAAAAGCGTGCACCCGTCGGCGCGATGGGCCTTAGCGGCGGCCGACGATTCGGTCGATTACCGGCTGCAGCCTTTCGGGCGTGATCGGCTTGGCTACTACGGCATCGACCACGTTCGGCAGGCCGACGCTTTCCGGTGTGCCGGCGGCGGTCGAAAGCAGGATCACCGACGGCAACGTTTTGCCCGATGAGCGCCGCAGCGACTCTATCGCGGCCAGAAGCTTGTCGCAGTCCTTGTTGTCTGCGCCACCATCGAGGACGATGGCGGCGGGAGCGAAAGCGCTGAGCGCCTTTGCCGCGGTTTCCGGCGACTCCGAGATCGGCTTCAGTCCCGATTTCTCCACGATCTTCGAGATAACCACCCGATTGATTGACGATTTTCCGACGACAAGCACCTTGGAAAAATCCATCGGCAGCTCGGCCCCCGCCCTGCCGTGCGCCGGCGTTGGTTGCTTTTCGGGCTTGGTGTCGCGATGCATCGGAGACATTGGCAGGCGGGCGCTCCTCTCAGTTTCAATGCAGGGTTGAAACTCGAGGCGCAATTGGCGTGAGGTCGCTCGCGCTGTCAAGCTGAAAAGGTTGGAATCGACAATATTGGAAGAAATTCGAAAATTTAGGAAAAGTCCAATCCAGCGCTGCGCAGCGTTTCGGAAAAAGGTGACAGTCTCCCGCAGGTATTGTGTGCGGGAGACTCTGGCGGAGATCGTTGACGTTACGTCAGCTATGGTTTTGATGAGTGACGATGACTGGGATCAGAAGGTCACCCCAGTTGCCGTCGCCGCCATGATGCCTGGCCGAGCGCACCAGTTCCACCGAAACGCCGGCCTCGACTGCCTTCATCACCGATTGATTGAGCCGATGAAGGTCATTGGCGAGCATGCGGATCGTTGCCTGCTGATCGACGCTCATCGCGCTCGATTGTTCCTCGGCCCTTTCCTTGACGCGGCTGATCGATGCCATTGCTGTTCTCCTCGATGTGAATGCCCGTAGGCGTTTCCTCTGAAGTTTCTTCTGTTACTCGGCCGCCGGCCTGAACTGGTCGTGCTCGGTCGATTCGTGCATGGCGGTGGTCGAAGACTGGCCGCCGGTGATTGCCATCGACACGGCATCGAAATAGCCGGTGCCGACCTCGCGCTGGTGCTTGGTAGCGGTGTAGCCGTGGATCTCCGCCGCAAATTCGGCCTCCTGCAGTTCCGAATAGGCCGCCATCTGCCGGTCCTTGTAGCCGCGGGCCAGTTCGAACATGCCGAAATTCAGCTGGTGGAAGCCGGCCAGCGTGATGAACTGGAACTTGTAGCCCATGGCGCCGAGCTCCTTCTGGAACTTTGCGATCGTCGCATCGTCCAGGTTCTTCTTCCAATTGAACGATGGCGAGCAATTGTAGGCGAGCAGCTTGCCGGGGTGGTGCTTGCGCACGCCCTCGGCGAACTTCTTCGCCTGCGCGAGATCCGGCTTCGAGGTCTCGCACCAGATGAGGTCGGCATGCGGCGCATAGGCGACGGCGCGGGCGATGCAGGGCTCGATGCCGTTCTTGACATGGTAGAAACCCTCCACCGTGCGTCCGGCGTCGTAGTCGACGAATGGCCGGTCGCGCTCGTCGATATCGGAGGTGAGCAGCTTTGCCGCCTCGGCATCGGTTCGCGCCACGACCAGCGTCGGCGTGCCCATCACGTCGGCCGCCAGGCGCGCCGCGTTGAGGTTGCGGATATGCGCCGCGGTCGGGATCAGCACCTTGCCGCCGAGATGGCCACACTTCTTTTCCGATGCAAGCTGGTCCTCGTAATGGACACCCGCCGCGCCGGCCTCGATGAAGGCCTTCATGATCTCGAAGGCGTTGAGAGGCCCGCCGAAGCCGGCTTCGGCATCGGCGACGATCGGCGCGAACCAGGTCTCGACCGAAAGGCCGTTGCCCTCGGAGGTTTCGATCTGGTCGGCGCGTTGCAGCGTGCGGTTGATACGCTTGACCAGTTCAGGCGCAGCATTGGCCGGATAGAGAGACTGGTCGGGATACATGGCGGATGCGGTGTTGGCGTCGGCCGCGACCTGCCAGCCCGACAGGTAGATCGACTTCAGCCCGGCCCGCACCTGCTGCATCGCCTGATTGCCGGACATGGCGCCGAGCGCGTTGACGAAGTCTTCCTCATGGATGAGCTTCCACAACCGGTTCGCGCCCATTTCGGCAAGCGTCTGGCGGATCTGAACCGAGCCGCGCAGCCGCTTGACGTCCTCTGGAGAGTACGGACGCTCGATACCGTCGAAACGGCCTTCCGGCGCGGACGGGACGAGGTTGTAAAAGTCAGTCATTTCTTACTCCAGATCGTTTGATGGCTGCCT
This sequence comes from Mesorhizobium sp. M3A.F.Ca.ET.175.01.1.1, assembly GCF_004791945.1. Taxonomy (NCBI): domain Bacteria; kingdom Pseudomonadati; phylum Pseudomonadota; class Alphaproteobacteria; order Hyphomicrobiales; family Phyllobacteriaceae; genus Mesorhizobium; species Mesorhizobium sp. M3A.F.Ca.ET.175.01.1.1. Next base: position 112,895 of record NZ_SRTP01000014.1, read on the forward strand.
TGGACGGCGCGTCGGCGAGTTGGCTTCTGCATCCGTTCTATATGACATCATTTACATTGCGCTGCGAAATAGGCGAGAAAAACCGCGCGACAGGCGCTGAAATAAGGGAAAAACTGTGTTGCGTTTGACAAAAGGGCGCTGTAAATTGTCATACTTGTAAAAGACCTCGGTCACGCGATTGCGCGCAGCCGCGTGTAAATTCTTGTCAAGGAGATGCGTTGGCCGACCAGAAGATCTTTGCCGGGCCGCGCATCCGCCGCCTTCGCAACGCTAAGGGTCTTACCCAGACGGCGATGGCCGAAGGACTTGGCATTTCGCCGTCCTACCTCAACCTCATCGAGCGCAATCAGCGGCCGCTGACGGTACAGCTCATCCTCAAGCTGGCGTCGGTCTACAAGGTCGATCCGCACGAATTGCAGGGCGAGACGAAAGGATCGATAGCGGCGCTGAGAGAGGTGTTCGGCGATCCGTTGCTGGTCGGCGAGCTCCCCGGCGACCAGGAGTTGGTCGACCTCGTGGAGGCCGCGCCCAATGCCTCGGCGGCGATGATAAAGCTGTTTCGCGCCTATCGCGAGCAGGCCGAGCGGCTGTCCGACCTCAACGAGCTTCTGGCGCGAGAAGGACGCGCCACCGCGCTATCCGGGACGCGCCTGCCCATCGACGAAGTGCACGAGGTGCTCGAGAGGCGGCCGAACCACTTCGCCGCCCTTGAGGAAGAGGCGGAGGCCTTTACGTCCGTGCTCGACCCCGGCGACGACCTCTTCGCCGCGCTGAAGAGCTGGCTGAAGCGCGAGCACGGCATCGTGGTCAAGGTGCTGCCGGTAGCAACCATGCCGAACTGGCGCCGACGCTACGACCGCCACTCGCAGCGCCTGTTCCTGTCCGAGCGGCTCTCACCCTTCGACCAGTTGCGCGAAGTCGCGATGGAAGCCTGCCTCATACGCATGACAGTCGCCGTGGCGAGCGAGATCAAGGCGCTGAAGCTCGGCACCGACGAGGCCCGGCGGCTGGCGCGGTTTGAGCTTGGCCGCTATGCCGCGCACGCCCTGATGATGCCTTACCAGGCCTTCCACGCCGCCGCGGTGCGTGCGCGCTACGACATCGACGTCCTGCGCTCGCGCTTCGGCGTCTCCTTCGAGCAGGCCGCAAACCGCCTGACCATGCTGCAGCGGCCAGCCCTGTCGGGCGTTCCGTTCTTCATGCTGGAAGTCGACAATGCCGGCAACCGCTTCCGCAAGGCGGGCAGCCAGGGCTATCCGCAAAGCCGCTTCGGCGGCGGCTGTCCGAAACTCCCCATCCATGCAGCCTTCTCGCAGCCGGGCAGGATTCTGGTCGAGGCGGTGGAGATGCCGGATGGTGCCGAGTTCCTCTGCATCGCCCGCACGCTGGAAGGGCCGCAAGGCGCCTTTTCCGAACGGCCGCGGCGCACGGCACTTCTGCTTGGCTGCGACATCGCCTTTCGCGACGAGATTGTCTATGGCGGCGCGCTGCCCGCAACCGTCGCCGGCAAGACCGCTCACGGTCAGTCATCGGCCACGCCGGTCGGCCCGGCCTGCAGGCTCTGCGAGCGCGTCGGCTGCCTGGCGCGCGCCGAGCCGCCGGTTACGCGTCCCCTCGGTCTCGATGAAATGGTGACAGGCTTGAGCGCTTTCGATTTCCAGGGGTAGCGCCTGCCGGGCTTGGTCCCAAATCTCGCCGGATGCTGGATCACGCCTGCGTCCCGCCTTTGCGCTACGCGAATGGACATAGTCCTGTCGTCGTCGACTTATCGAACGGCGCGCAACTCGCCGACAGTCGTGTCCATGTCCGAAACCGCCTTGCCACGCGTCGCCTTGCCTGCCGTCTCCCCGCGCGAGGAGCGCATCGGCATGCTGCTGGTCTTCCTGTCGGCGCTGATGTGGAGTTTCGGCGGCGCGATCGCTCGCTTCATCCATGTCGACGACAACTGGACCATCGTGTTCTGGCGCTCGCTCTGGGCAGTGGCCTTCCTCGTCGCCTTCATGGCTTGGCGCGACGGCTGGCGGGGAATCGGGAAAGCTTTCCGGGACATGGGCCTCCCCGGGCTTGGGGTCGCACTCTGCTTTGCCACGGCCTCGACGAGCTTCGTCGTGGCGCTTTCCTATACCACGGTCGCAAACATCCTCTTGATGCAGGCCGGTGTGCCGCTTCTGGCGGCCTTGCTTTCCTGGGTTTTGTTTCGTGAACGCGTGAGCCTGGCAACCTGGATCGCCATTGCCGCCGTCATTACCGGCGTCGCCATCATGGTCTCGGAATCGCTCGGCGGCACCGTCTCCCCAACCGGTGATGGGCTGGCCTTGCTGATCGCCGTCGTGTTTTCGGTCGCGACAGTCGTTACGCGGCGCTTTGCCCATGTGCGCATGGTGCCGGCGAACTGCCTCGCCGCCTTGCTTGCAGGTGCGTTCGCCGCCACGCAGGCTTCGGAATTCGCCGTTTCCGCGCGCGACATGGGTTTCCTATTCGCCTTCGGCGTCCTCAACCTCGGCGTCGGTCTCGCCTTTTTCGCAATGGGTGCGCGGCTCGTGCCGGCGGCGGTTGCTGCGCTGCTGGGCACGTTCGAGCCAATCCTCGGTCCGATCTGGGTCTGGCTCGTTCATTCCGAGGTGCCGTCACTGCGCACCATCATCGGCGGAACGGTCGTTGTCGTCGCGCTGCTGGTGCATATCGGCCTGGAGTTCAAGCGGCAGGCGCGCCCCCAGCGGCCCGGCGTCACGGGCCTGCCTGCCCCCAATTGATGCTGCGCGAGCCTTTGTCATTGACAACCGCGATGCTGGGCGGGCAGGCTGCGATTACGGCAACAACAAGACAGGCGTATCTTGCCAAGTCGCTCTGCCGGCCTGACCGAGGCCGGACCACATCGCCATAGCTACACCCACGCCACGGCAAAAGCCGTTGACGACGCCGGGACGCCACCCACGGGGCAGCTTGCCTCATGGGGCTGGTGCCGATCGCCTGCAGGAACGCTCAAGAATCTGAAACAGCCGCCTCGCTCCAACGTCGCGAGACACGGTACGGGGAACACTCACCAAAGGAGAAAAGCATGATCCGCAAAGCGCTCTGGCTTTCGGCGACCTCGGTACTTCTGACGCTCTTGACTGCAGGAGCCCACGCCGAGGACCGTGTCGTCAACGTCTACAACTGGTCGGACTACATCGACAGCTCGATCATCGATGACTTCACCAAGAAGACCGGCATCAAGGTCGTTTACGACACATTCGATTCCAACGAGATACTGGAGACGAAACTGCTGGCCGGCGGCAGCGGCTACGACGTTGTCGTGCCCACCGCCAATTTCCTCTCGCGCCAGATCCAGGCCGGCGTGTTCCAGAAGCTCGACAAGTCCAAGCTGCCGAACATCTCCAATATGTGGGACGTCATCTCCGAGCGTACCGCCAAGTACGATCCCGGCAATGAATACTCGGTCAACTACATGTGGGGCACGGTCGGTCTCGGCTACAATGTCAAGAAGGTGCAGGCAGCACTTGGCACCGACAAGATTGACAGCTGGGACGTGTTCTTCAATCCGGACAAGCTGTCCAAGCTGAAGGATTGCGGCGTCTATGTGCTGGATTCGCCCGCCGACCTCATTCCGGCGGCGCTGAAATATCTCGGTCTTGACCCCAACAGCACCTCGCCTGACGACATCGCCAAGGCCGAGGAAGCGCTGCTGAAGGTCCGGCCCTACATTCGCAAGTTCCATTCGTCCGAATACATCAATGCTCTAGCCAACGGCGACATCTGCCTGGCCGTCGGCTGGTCGGGTGACGTGTTCCAGGCCCGAAGCCGCGCTGAGGAAGCCAAGCAGGGCGTCGAGATCGGCTATTCCGTGCCAAAGGAAGGCGCCCAGATGTGGTTCGATCAGATGGCGATCCCGGCCGATGCGCCGCATGTCGCCGAGGCGCATGAGTTCATCAACTACATGATGACGCCGGAAGTCATCGCCAAGTCGTCGAACTATGTGCTTTACGCCAACGGCAACAAGGCCTCGCAGCGGTTCGTCGACAAGGCGCTGCTGGAAGACATTTCGGTCTATCCGGACGAGGAGACGACGAAAAAGCTCTACACCGTTCAGCCATACGATCCCAAGACCCAGCGCATCATCACGCGCACCTGGACCAAGATCGTCACCGGCCAATAAGCATTGAGAGCGGCCCCCGGCAGCCAACTGCCGGGGTCGCTTTTTGGAGCAATTCCGGGAGAAGCGGGCACGGTTTTTCGCCAGGAATAGCGAAGATAACGGAGTGGGGACATGAAATCGCTTGGCAGCATCCGCAGGGATTTCGCGCCATGGAATAATCCGGACGCCAAGCCATATATCCAGTTCGACAAGGTGACCAAGAAGTTCGGCGACTTCATCGCCGTCAACAATCTGTCGCTGACCATCTTCGAGCGCGAGTTCTTCGCCCTGCTCGGGGCGTCCGGTTGCGGCAAGTCGACCTTGCTCAGGATGCTGGCGGGCTTCGAAGAACCGACGGCGGGCCGCATCCTGCTCGACGGCCAGGACCTGCGCGGCATTCCGCCCTACCGGCGGCCGGTCAACATGATGTTCCAGTCCTACGCGCTGTTTCCGCATATGACGGTGGAGAAGAACATCGCCTTCGGCCTCAAGCAGGAAGGCATGCCGGCGCCCGACATCGAAAAGCGTGTCGCGGAGATGCTCAGGCTGGTCAAGCTCGAGCAGTTCGCCAAGCGCAAGCCGCACCAGCTTTCCGGCGGCCAGCGCCAGCGCGTCGCGCTTGCCCGCTCGGTGGCCAAGCGCCCAAAGGTCCTTCTGCTCGACGAGCCGCTCGGCGCGCTCGACAAGAAGCTGCGCGAGGAAACGCAGTTCGAGCTCATGGACCTGCAGCAGGAGCTCGGCCTCACCTTCGTCGTCGTCACTCACGACCAGGAAGAGGCCATGACCATGGCCGACCGCATCGCGATCATGGACAAGGGCGAGGTGATGCAGGTTGCGACGCCGGCCGAAATCTACGAGGCGCCGACCTCGCGCTTCGTCGCGCATTTCGTCGGCAACGTGAACATGTTCGAGGGCAAGGTCGCCGAGCGGGCGGCCCACACCACGCGCATCACCGGGGCGACAGGGGCGCAGATCGTGGTGGAGAACGCTGCCGAGACTGCCAAGGGCGCCGACATCGTCTTCGCGATCCGGCCGGAGAAGATCAGGGTCTCTTCGAAGAAGCCCGCCGATGCGGTCAATGCGCTCGAGGGCGAGGTCTACGACATTGCCTATCTCGGCGACATGACCGTCTATCATGTCAGGCTGGACGACGGGCAGATCGTGCGGGCAAGCGCCCTGAACGCGGCGCGCGTCAGCGATGACCCGCTGACCTGGAACGACCGCGCCTGGGTCTCTTTCCGTCCCGATGCCGGCGTCGTGCTGACGAGATAGGAGCCGGCGCCATGACCAACATCGCCGCCACCGGCTCTCCGTCGGCTGAAGCTGGGACTGGGCTGCCGACGCGACTGGCGAAGGGCTTCGTCGACCGCCTCGTCATCATCATTCCCTATCTCTGGCTGCTGTTCTTCTTCCTCATCCCCTTCGTCATCGTCTTCAAGATCTCCCTGTCGCAGACGGCGATCTCGATGCCGCCCTACACGCCGGTGCTCGATTTCGGCGGCGGCTGGTCCGGCTTCGTCGAAAAGCTCAAGCAGCTCAGCGTCGACAACTACACCTGGCTGACCCAGGACGCGCTCTATTTCAACGCCTATGTGACGAGCCTGATCATTGCGGCGATCTCGACGGTGCTGACGCTGATCGTCGGCTATCCGATCGCCTATGGCATGGCGCGCGCGCCGGCGACGATCCGGCCGACCCTGCTGATGCTGGTGATCCTGCCGTTCTGGACTTCGTTCCTGATCCGCGTCTATGCCTGGATCGGCATCCTGAAGCCGGAGGGCCTGCTCAATCAGGTGCTTCTGTCACTGCACGTCATCGGCGAGCCGCTGGTCATCCTCAACACCTACACCGCCATCTTCATCGGCATCGTCTATTCCTATCTGCCCTTCATGGTGCTGCCGCTCTATTCGTCGCTGGAGAAGATGGACTATTCGCTGATTGAGGCGGCGCAGGATCTCGGCTGCCCGCCGATCGTCGCCTTCTGGAAGATCACCTTCCCGCTGTCGCTGCCCGGCGTGGTTGCCGGCTGCCTGCTGGTCTTCATCCCGGCCGTCGGCGAATTCGTCATTCCCGACCTGCTCGGCGGCTCGCAGACACTGATGATCGGCAAGACATTGTGGAACGAGTTCTTCGCCAACCGCGACTGGCCGGTATCATCCGCGGTGGCCGTAATTCTGCTGCTGCTGCTGATCATTCCGATCATGCTCTTCCAGCAGGCGCAGGCGCGAGCGCAGGAGCAAGGCAAATGAACGCCACCTGGAGCCGCTTCAACATCACCTCGATCGTTCTCGGCTTTGCCTTCCTCTATTTGCCGATCGTGCTGCTCATCGTCTTTTCCTTCAACGAATCGAAGCTCGTCACCGTCTGGGGCGGCTTCTCGACCAAATGGTACGTCTCGCTGTTCCACAATCAGGGCCTGATGGACGCCACCTGGGTGACGGCACGCGTCGGCGTCATCTCCGCCACCGTGGCGACCGTGCTCGGCACGCTGGCGGCGATCACCTTGACGCGCTACACGCGCTTCAAGGGGCGGGTGCTGTTCTCGGGCATGGTCTTTGCGCCGCTGGTCATGCCGGAAGTCATCACCGGCCTGTCGCTGCTGCTGCTATTCGTCGCCGTCGGCCTCGACCGCGGCTTCTTCACCGTCACGCTCGCCCACATCACCTTCACCATGTGCTTCGTGGCCGTCGTCGTGCAGTCGCGGCTTGTGTCCTTCGATCGCTCGCTGGAGGAGGCGGCCATGGACCTCGGCGCGCCGCCGGTGAAGACCTTCTTTCAGATCACCCTGCCGGTCATCATGCCGGCCATCGTCTCCGGCTGGATGCTGGCCTTCACGCTCTCGCTCGACGATCTGGTCATCGCAAGCTTCACGTCGGGTCCCGGCGCCACGACCCTGCCGATGAAGATCTACAGCCAGGTTCGCCTCGGCGTGACGCCGGAGATCAACGCCGCCTGCACCATCCTGATCGCGGTGGTCGCCGTCGGCGTCATCATCGCCTCGATCGCCAACAAGCGCCGCGAGGTCCAGCGCCAGCGCGACGAGCAGGCGGCGCAGCGAGGATAAGCGGGGGGGACGACTGACGCCCGCGCAGGCCTTGCGCCATTCGGACGCTGAGCCGTTGCGGGGCTCGCTCTCTATTGTCCTGAAACGCCGCGGCTGATCGGCGAGATGAACGGCGTGCTCCAATTGCCGCCGACGAAGAACAGTGACTGGTTGGGCGCTGGCGGAGCCGGCTTGGCCGCTTGGGCGTTGGCCTGCGGCTGTGATTGCGCCGGCTGGCCGGTCGGCACGATGCCGCCGGACAATGCCAGCCCGCGCCCGACATAGGAGGCGATGCCCGAAAGCCAGATCTTGTACTGCTGCGCATTGACCTCGGCCTTGTCCAGTCGCGCCACGCCTTTCGAAATGCTCGCCTTGATCTCCGCGCCGAGGATGGGCAGCGCGCCATTGGCGACGTCGTCGAGCGCGAAGAAGCCGCCTTGCTCGTTGCGCTTGAGAAAGGCGGGCAGGTTGAGCCCGTTCAGCGCGCCTGGCCCGAACGTCGCCGAGAACGATCCGTCGGCATTCTCGAGGATGGAGTCCCAGGCCTTGCCCGGTCCTTTGAGGATGATCGAGACCGTTCCGGTGCCGATTGGCACCAGACGCGTCATCCCCGCCGCAGTGGCGAATGCGCCGCTGTCGATTTCCGAGGCCAGAAGCCGCATCTCGACCTGGGTGCCGTCAGGTTTGCGATCGAAGCGCAGGCTGCTCTGGATGTTGCCGCCAAAGGCAGACGCATCGGAGATGTCGAAGACCGCCAGCCCGTTCTTGACCTGCGCGGTCGCGGCGACGTCGGCCAGTTGGATGGGCCCCGCAGTGGCGTGCGCTGCCGACAGTCTGAGGTCGAGGTTGATCTTGTCGGCGAAGCTGGTGTCGATCTCGCCTGGGCCGGCCTCGCCGGTCGGAGCGATCGGCGTGAAGCCGGAAAGAAAGGACCTTAGATCGAGCGTGTCGAAGGCAAGCGTGCCGGAAACGACTGGCAGCGCTTCGCTGAACGACAAGTCCAGCGCCCCCATGCCGGGGTTGTTGTCCAGCGCTACCGTCGTGTTCTCGAATTTCGCTCGACCCGCCGACGCCGTCACCTTGCTGGCGACCGACACGGCGCCAATCGCAGCACCTGGCGCGATGCCGGCCTGGGACCATTCAAGCAGGCGCCTCAGCGAAGGCGCGGCAAATTTCGCCTGGCCGTCCAGATAGGCATTCTCCGACATCGAGGCGACGCCGTCGAACGAGAAGGTGGCCGGAGCTGCCTTGAACGAGAGCGCGACAGGAGCGGCTCCCCCGGCAAACAGCACCAGCGGCTTGGCCGAGGTAAAATCGACTTGGACGCTTTCGCCGCGCCAGATTCCCGTGGCCGTCAGCGAGGCCTCGCTGTTCATCGCCGCCCAATTCACCTGGCCGCTCAGGCTGCTCAGAATCTCGGTGTCCTTGCCGTCCGCGCTCGTCACCACGCGGCCGTCGCGGAATTCGACCGTGCCGAAGGGATCCGCGGGAAGCTTGCCCAGGTCGGGCTTCTGCGGGTTCGCGGTGAGCACGCTCCGCGCGGCATCGATCGAACGCGTAATGCGGCCGCCGGTGGGCAGCGGCGGCAGATAGAAGCCGCCTGGCGCGCGCTCGACCCTGATGGTCGGGCGCACCAGCCTGGCGGTCGAAAACGCCACGTTGCCCTGCAAGGCGGCCATGGCCGAGAGATCCACCTCGACCCGCTCTGCCTCGACCACCGGCGGCGCGTCGGCCTCAGTCCATTGCGACAGCGTCACGTCGCTGAGGATGGCCCGGAAGGTCGGCCATACCTCGATGCGTGGCGAGCCGTCGATCGTGACCCTGAACCCGCTCCAGGCGCTCAATTCCCAGGCGATGCGGTCGCGCACGATGCGGGTCGAAGCAATCAGCGGCAGGGCGGCGACAGCCAGCGCGACGACCAGCGCCGCGACGCCGATCACCCACACCCCTCGCCGGATCAAAGATGATGGCATCTTGCCCCGTATGCTTCCATTGCCGACAAATCGCTCGACGGGTGTAGCCGAGCGCCGACGCTTTTCAAGTCTTTATGGCCCTGCAATGGCATTTGCACCCCATTGGCGCCGGCCTTTCCAACAACATCTTGCTCTGCCGGGCTGCGGGATACATAAGCGATGAACCCGTCCGGCGGCCGAAACCCTGTGCCGGTTTTGGGATAACGACAACCGCGAGGTCAGGCTTTACTGCCGCGATCGCGACGCGCTTTGGGAGGAACGATCATGGCCGCCGACACCCCGTTGTGGACGCCGACGCAGGACCAGATCGCCTCAGCGCCGATGACCGCCTTCATGAACGCTGCTGCGGCGAAGGCAGGAGAGGCTTTCTCCAGCTACGCCGAGCTGCATCGCTGGTCGATCGACAACCGCGAGGCCTTCTGGAGCCTGGTTTGGGACTTTTGCGGCCTTGTCGGCGACAAGGGCGAGCGCGCGCTCGTCGATGGCGACAAAATGCCGGGTGCGGTATTCTTTCCCGACGCGGAACTCAACTTCGCGGAGAACCTTCTGAAGAAGACCGGCGGCGGTACGGCCATCGTTTTTCGCGGCGAGGACAAGGTAGAGCGCCGGCTCTCCTGGAACGAACTCCATCAGCTCACGTCGCGCCTGCAGCAGCTCTTCCTGTCGCTGGGCGTCAAGGCAGGCGACCGTATCGCCGCCATGATGCCCAACATGCCCGAGACGGTCGCCGCCATGCTGGCAGCAAGCTCGATCGGCGCGGTTTGGTCGTCCTGCTCTCCCGATTTCGGCGAGCAGGGCGTGCTTGACCGATTCGGCCAGATCGAACCCGTCGTCTTCATCGCGCCGGACGGCTACTGGTATAACGGCAAGGCCATCGAGGTCGCCGACAAGCTCGCGGCGGTCGCGGCGAAGCTTTCGACCGTCCGCAAGCTGCTGATCGTCGACTATCTCGGCACCTCGACCGATGTCGCCGCGACCATCGACAAGGCAACGGCATTCGAAGAAGCCCTCTCGCCCTTTGCCGCGAAGCCGCTGAGCTTCGAGCGGCTGCCCTTCTCGCATCCGCTCTACATTCTGTTCTCCTCGGGCACGACCGGCATTCCAAAATGCATCGTCCACTCCGCCGGCGGCACGCTGATCCAGCATGTCAAGGAACAGCGGCTGCATGCCGGCCTGCTCGACGGCGACCGCTTCTTCTACTTCACCACCTGCGGCTGGATGATGTGGAACTGGCTGGCCTCCGGCCTCGCCTCGGGGGCGACGCTGTTGCTCTATGACGGCTCGCCCTTCTATCCGGACGGCAACGCGCTGTTCGATTTCGCCGATGCCGAGAAGATGACCTATTTCGGCACCTCGGCGAAGTTCATCGATTCCGTCCGCAAGTCCGGTCTGAAGCCGATCGGCAGTCATGACCTTTCCAGCGTGCGCACCGTCTCGTCCACCGGCTCGCCGCTGTCGCCGGAGGATTTCCGCTTCGTCTATGACGGGATCAAGAAGGACGTGCATCTGGCCTCGATTTCGGGGGGCACCGACATCGTCTCCTGCTTTGTGCTCGGCGTGCCGATAGAGCCGGTCTGGATCGGCGAGATCCAGGGGGCGGGCCTCGGCCTTGCCGTCGACGTCTGGAACGATGACGGCCAGCCGGTCCGGCAGGAAAAGGGCGAGCTCGTCTGCACCAGGGCGTTCCCCTCGATGCCGGTTGGTTTCTGGAACGATCCCGAGGCAAAGAAATACCAGGCTGCCTATTTCGAGCGCTTCGACAATGTCTGGTGCCATGGCGACTTCGCCGAATGGACGGCCCATGGCGGCATGATCATCCATGGCCGCTCCGACGCCACGCTCAATCCGGGCGGTGTGAGGATTGGCACGGCCGAGATCTACAACCAGGTCGAGCAGATGCCGGAGATCCTGGAGGCGCTGTGCATCGGCCAAGATTTCGACAATGACGTTCGCGTCGTGCTGTTCGTGCGGCTGGCCGCCGGGGTGAAGCTGGACGAGGATCTGGAGAAGCGCATCCGCGCCAGGATCCGCAGCGGCGCCAGCCCGCGCCACGTGCCGGCGAAGATCGTCGCGGTCACCGACATTCCGAGAACCAAATCGGGCAAGATAACCGAGCTTGCGGTACGCGACGTCGTGCATGGCCGCGCCATCAAGAACAAGGAGGCGCTCGCCAACCCGGAAGCGCTTGAGCTGTTCAGGAACCTGCCGCAATTGGCGAGTTGACGTCGCCTCGGTATGGCTAACGAAATCTATCTGCCGAATTTACCTAGATTTCACGAGTGGTACACATTCGTAAATTTTTTCGCGGTCTGGTAAGGACTTGTTAACGGACGGCGCCGATAGTCGCGAGTAACTTGAGGGAGTAATCCCGTTCCTCGTCCCCCCGAGGATCAGATTCGCTCAAGCCCCGTTGTGACAGCAATCCCATTTTTCAAGGCGTCCACTGGACGCCTTTTTCTTTGCGCGCGATCTCCAGCCGAAGCGGGATATTGCTTTTACGCAATTCCGGACGGAAAACCGCAAAGCACTTTTCCTGGAATTGCTCTATTCGGCCAGGACTCGCGTCGAAGGAAAGGCGACCTCCACCAGCGTGCCTTCGCCCGGGGTCGAGGTGATGCTGAAGCGGGCGCGGTTCGCCTCCACCATCGCCTTTGTCAGCGGCAGGCCGAGGCCGGTGCCGTCGCCGCGCCCCCGCTTCAGCGCGTTGATCTGCTTGAAGGGTTTCAGTGCCTGCTCGATCTCGGCCTGGGTCATGCCGATGCCGGTGTCGCGCACGCGCATGACCACGTCGCCCGAGGCCTCATAGGCGGTCGACACGATCACCTGACCGCCGGCCTGCGTGTAGCGGATGGCATTCGACAGAATGTTGAGGGCGATTTGGCGCACGCTGCGCAGATCCGCAACCACTTCCGGCAGGCGCGAGGCGAAGCTCGAGCGGATGATGACGCGCTCGCGGTTGGCCTGCGGCTGCATCATCGCCACCGTTTCGGCCAGCGTGTCGTTGAGCGACACCGCCTCGTAATCCATCTCCTGCTGGCCGGCCTCGATCTTCGAGATATCGAGCAGGTCGTTGACAAGATCGAGCACGTGATTGCCGGAACGGTTGATGTCGCGCAGATAGTCACGGTAGCGGTCGTTGGCGACCGGGCCGAACTTCTCGTCCACCATCAGCTCGGAAAAGCCGATGATGGCGTTGAGCGGCGTGCGGATCTCGTGGCTGATACGGGCGAGGAAATCCGTCTTCTGCGAGGACGCGCGCTCGGCCACGGCACGCGCCTGGGTAAGATCCTCCTCCGCCCGTTTCCACTGCGTGATATCGCGCACGACGGCGCAGAAGCCGCTGTCGTTGGGAAGACTGCCGATGGTCATGAACAGCGGAATGAAACGCCCCTGCGCTTCGCGCCCGATGACCTCGCGGCCGTCATTGAGCACGCTCGCCACGCCCGGCTCGGAAAGTCCGGTGAGGTAATCGCGCGCCGCGCGCTGACTCTCGATGGCAAACAGCGACGCGAATGGCTTGCCGGCGACCTCGTCGCTGTCAAAGCCGAACAGCGCTTCCGCCGGCCGGCTGATCGAGCGGATATTGCCGTCGCGGCCGATCAGCACAACGCCGTCGGTTGCGGTGTCGATGATGGTGCGCATTTCGGCGATGCGAGCCTTCAGCTCGGAAACATCCGGCTGCTGGCTCGGCTCGTCATTGGCGGCGCTCAAATGCGGCGCCTCATCCTCGCCCGAGCGGCGCACCACCAGCATCAGCGCCTTGCCGCCGCGCCATGGCACCGAGCGCAAGAGCGCATCGATCGGGAATTCCTGGCCGTGGCGCGTCCTGAGCTTCAGCGACCGGTCGCTTTCATCAGCCTCACCATCGTCCGTGTAGTGGTCGGCGAACAGCGCGCCCAGTCCGCCAGCATCGGCAAGATCCTCCACTGCATCGTAGCCGGTGAGCTCCAGGAACGCTTCATTGGCGTAGTGCATCGCGTCACCGGAATGGATCAGCAGCGGTACCGGCAGTCTTGCGATGATGGAGGTGTCGGGAGCCTTGGCTTCCTCTCCGGTGGTGAGGGCGGACGGCATGATGCCTTCGAGCTTCAGCGGCGGCACCTCGAGCCGCGGCTGCTCGGCCGGGGGCGCTTCCATTTCGGCCGGCTGCGCAGCGGCAGGTGAGGAGCCGTCGACGTCGGCGCCGGACCAGTCCTCGCTGTGTTCCGCATCGCGAAAATCGTCGGCGGCCATGCTGTCGTCGTCAGCGCCCGCATCAGGCGCGCGGGCGCCGGCCGCTTCGCCGGTTGCTTTCTGGCCTGCATAGCTGAGCAGCGAGCCGGAGGCGGGCACCGCTCCGTCCTGGCCGGTGGATGTTTCGGCAGCATCCTCGGCGCCGTCGAGCCGCGCCAGATCCTTCTGATCTTCCGCCTCGGTTTCCGCTTCGGCTATCTCGACGGGCTCGGGTTGCGCCTGGTCGCCATCCTCTATGGGGGATTCCCGTTCAACCGTATCGGTCGCCGGTGCGCCGGGTTCGCGGGTGGTCGATTGCTCCGGAGCTGCCACTTTCCCTTGGGCGGCCTCGGCTTCACTTTCAACGCCAGGCGCTTCGGCGGGGGCCGGCAGGGAACTGTCCTTTTTCAGACGCTCGCCGATCTCTCGAAACGCGCTGCGCTCCAGGACCGACAGGCCTTTTTCGATTGCTGACTGCTTGTCGTTGGCCGGCTGCCGGTGCTCCGCCAGCCGGATCACCTTGTCGGCGAAGCGCCGCTCCGGTTTCGGCACGATGGTCAGCGCCGGCACCTCGCCCTCGAACGGATCGGCGGACGTCGGCGCTTCCGGTGCCGGCTGCTCGTCGGTCGGTTCGGCGGCGGCAGGCGCTTCGCCGTTAGGGACAAGCGCCATGCCGAGCCCCTCCGGATCGACCACGGCGTCGCCGCTGCGTGCGACGCCGAAGCCGCGGAACCCCTCGAAGACGCGGCTGCGGCCGTAGACCGGCAACGCGGCCAGGTCGACAGGGATCTTCAGATCGGTGCCAGCCACCGGCCAGAGCACCGAACGCCCGGACCAGGTGTCGCGCCGTTCGAGCAGGCCGGCGATCTCGCCCGCCGCGTCAAGGCCGAAGGTGGTCGCCACATCCCTGAAATGGCGACCGATCACATCCGCGGCAGTCTTGCCGACGAGATCGGCGAATTCCGGTGACAGGGCGCTGAACCTGCCTTCGGCGTCGGTTCGCCAGACGAAGCGCAGCGGCGGCGCCGAGCGGTCGATTGTCCGGCGCGGGCCCGGCTCGGACGACGGCCCGGCCTCGGCGTTCGAGGCCGGGGCGGCTCGTTCAGGCCGCCTGGCATCGTCGCCGCCCGCGTTGAAATACCAATGGTCGTGGGCGGGACCGGCATTTGCTGCCGTTTGTCCGGCCTCCGCCGCAGGAGGTGCATGGCTGGCCGAGCCTATCGGGGGGCTCGCGCCGGCGGGCTGCGCGTCCGTCGCGGATGGCTGCGGCACTGCATCGCCCTTTTCTCCGGCCGTTTCCGCCGCTGGTGTCTGGTCCCGAACCGGCTCGGCTTCCAGCCGGGCGCCCCCGGTTGCGCCAGACGCGGTTTCCGTCGCTCTTTGGCCCTGATCGCCGCGAGCCTGATCGTCCTCGTGGTCGAGTTGAGCCTCGTCGATCACCACCAGCAGGTGGCGTTCGTCGGTCAGTCGTGCAAAGCCGGCCGGGTAGGAGGTGCCGGCGCCCGGAACAAGGCGCTTGACGATACGATCGCCGGCGCTCGCTACGTCCGCAACCAGCGCAGCCAGCGTTTCCGGTTTGATGCCGAGCGCATCGAAACCCTCGGAAGCCGCTTCGACGCCGCCTCCGGCGTCGACGAACGCGATGAAATGGCCGGCTTCGGTGAAGCCGCCAATGGCGCGGCTGGCGATTTCGGCTGCGCTGCGCGAATTGGTCTGCGCGGCCGGCAGGGCCAGCATGATTGCCCGTTCACCATCCGGCATCGTCACCGTGCTGGCGAGGAAGCCGACGGCGCGGCTCACCACGCCGCTCGCCAGCCTGACGGTGATGGCCCGGTCGCTGCCGATCTCGGGAAAGCCGCTGGTCGCCATGATCTGCCGCCGGGCGATCAGCGGCAGCCGCGCCGAGGAACCGATGATGGCCTCGATGTCGGGATAGCCGAATATCGCAGCGCCCGGTCCGTTGGCCCAGATCACCTGCTCGAGGTCTGCCGACAATATCGCGAGCGCGTCGCCGGCGGCGAAGCGCTGGCGAACCGCGTCGAGCACGGCAACGTCGAGGAAGGAGTAGCTTTCAGGCGGCATGCGCTGGCGAACCCTTCGAAGCGGGCATTTCAGTTAACGCTTTGTTAATAAAAGCGCACGGGACGAAGGTCCACAATCCATGCGGTGCAACCGCCGAAATCTCTGGCCTCGTGGTTAACGGCAGGAGGCATTTTATGGTGCGCTGCAACAAAGATGTTGCAATGCACAAAAAAACCTCTATATTGCCACCATACATGAACGAGACGGCTTTCTGTCAAAGCCGCTACCCCTGAAAGGTTGGAAGAAATGTCCAAGATCAAGACTGCTGATACCCTCGGCAACGTTGAGTTCCCGAGCTTCGATGCTTCCAAGGCCACCGACCAGATCCGCGCCTTCGCCGAGAAGGGCGTTGAGCAGTCGAAAGAAGCCTATGCCAAGCTGAAGACCGGCGCCGAGGAGACCCAGAAGGTTCTGGAGTCGACCTACGAGACCGCCAAGACCGTTTCCAACGACCTTTCGCTGAAGACCATCGCCGTGGCTCGCGCCAACGCCGAGGCCGGCTTCTCGCATCTGGAAGCGCTGATCGGCGCCAAGACGCTGTCGGAGGTCGTCGAACTGCAGACCGCTTTCCTGCGCAAGCGTGCGGAGATGACCGTCGAGCAGGCCAAGGAATTCCAGGCTGCCGCTTCGAAGGCCGTCGAGGACGTTTCCAAGCCGATCAAGACCGCGTTCGACAAGGCGGTGAAGGACATCAAGGCCGCCTGATCTCAGGCGCCAACAGCCAATGCATCAAAAGGTCGCATTTCGTCAGACAAATAGAAGTGCGATGAATTGATGCGATGAATACCCGATGGGCGGAACCTCCTCCCTCTGCTCTTCGGGGTGACCAGCCAGCACCTCCTCCCGCTGGCTTGTAACAGGAAAAGGCCGGCACCTCCTCCCGCCGGCCTTTTCTTTTGCCTTGCCCCGCTTCTTGATCGGAGGCTGGCGCGGATGAGGACAACCGACCCTTTGCCTTGTTAAGGGCCTTGAATTAAAATTCGATAGCCCGTATTGGACGCATCGCCGAAGGACGGAGCGCAAAGCTTCCTCTCCACAGGCAGGCGTGCCGTTGTAGCTCAGTTGGTTAGAGCACCAGATTGTGGATCTGGGGGTCGCTGGTTCGAGCCCAGCCAACGGTACCATCGGCTTCCTGAATCCTCCGCACGCAGCCGCTCTCGAACTGCGCGCCGCGCGGGCTCGCTATGGCGGCTGCTGGACGCTTCAACAAACTGTCTGCGACCACAACGAGCGGCGGCTCAAGCCTTTCCTATGCGTCGAGAACCAGATACTCTGAGCTCGATGCGTGCCCAGGGTATCGACACCCCGATGACCACGATCGATCTCGGCCTGCAGTCGGCAATCGAGATCCAAGGGCGACCAGCTCAAGGCCACCGGCTCGCAGCGGCCCTATGACCAGGGCGTTGCGGAAGCGCTCGCCATGATGAACGCGCTGATCGGCAAGGAGACGCCGCCCTGGATCGCCGTTCAGTCGCTGCCCGTGGTGCAGTCCAACGTGCTCGAATCCTGCAAGATCGTGTTCAAGAAGGATCCGCCGCCGGAATTGCTGGATGCCTGCAACAAGGCTAAGCCAGCCTGCAACTGACACCTCGCAAAGGCGGGTCCGGCCTGACCGGGCCCGCAACACAAGACGGATGAAGAAGATAATCGCGGACGGCGCGGGGTCCGGTCGGGCTCCCGCGTGGACGCACCGTCCTCGCTCCGCCTGGCAGCCGGCAGCTTTCGACCCGCGCGACCCAGGACCTGTCTGAGGCCGCGCTCTCCACCACGAGCCCCACGGCGTTCGGACCCGCACAGCGGTCGTCTTTCCACCGGTTGGAAGGCCGGGCCGAAGCGGCGCGACAAAGCGCGTCGCTCTGAAAGCGATTCAGGCGACGCGCTTTAAGTTTTTGTTTGGATGCATGTCGTTGCCCCAGAACCGCTACACGCTTCGGGCGACATGCATGTCAAACCGTTTCACCCGGCACAAGCAGGAAGCCGACATCGACCGTCTGGGCCGGCGCCTCTTCCAATAGGAGTTCCGCCGCCAGCTTTCCTATTTCCACACGCCGCGTGAGGATGCTGGCGATGGGTTGCGGGGTGTGGCGGCAAATATCGAGGGCATTGAACCCGATGATCGCGAGCTGGTCCGGCACGGAAATTCCCTTTGCCAGGCAATGGAAGTAGCCCCCCAGCGCAACGTCGTCGTTGGAAAAATACACGGCCTGGATGTCAGGGGATCGGCCTAAGATGCTCGCTAGCCCCTCTTTTCCCACGCTGACGGAGGAGGGCGCATTGCGGATTTGCAGATCTTTCAGCGCGAGCCCCGCCTGATTGAGCTGATCGACAAACCCCTCGAAGCGTTTTGCGCTGCGGGTATCGCGGTCCATGTCGTGCCCGACATAAGCCATACGGGTGTAGCCTCTCTCGACGAGATAAGCCGCGGTAGCCCTGCCTGCCGAGCGATGCGAGAACCCGACCGCGATGTCGAGGGGTTCCCCGTCGATGTCGAGCAATTCAAGGACGCGACAGCCCGAGGCGCGAAGCAGTTTGCGCGTTCCTTCGGTGTGTTCCAGGCCGATAAGCATGACCGCTGCGGGCCGCCATGCCAGAACGGCCGCGACAAGGGCCTCCTCGCGTGCCAGATCATATTCGGTAACGGCAAACACCGCCTGCCTCTGCCGCAGCTCGAGCGGCCGGGTTACGCCGCTGAGGACGTCGGCGAATACGATGTTCGACAGTGAGGGCACGATGATGGCAACCAACGGCGTGCCCGTCGATGCCAAGGCTCCCGCGATCTTGTTGGGAACGTAGCCGAGCTTGTCGACCGCTGCCATGACGCGGGCACGCGTCTTCTCGGAAAATGACCCATGATTGCGCAGCACGCGCGAGACCGTGCTTTCGCCCACCCCCGCCGTGTCGGCAACCTCGGCCAATGTGATCGGAGTGGTTTTCAGGTCCATTTGTCCCCCTTTGCGCGCCCAACGCAACGTTCGCAGGCATTCTAGAAAAAGGATTCGATTATTCAATGGCAGCGCTGCCAAAAACTGCTTGGCAGCGCTGCCAAAATTCTCTATACAAAATGGCAGCGCTGCCAAAACGGGGCGCCGGAGGCGGGGATAGGGACCCCAATTTTATCGGAGGAGAGCAATGACGGTGCTGGATCAGGCATCGGCTGCCCGAACGGGCATGTCCGAGACCTTGGAGAATGCTGCTTACAAGAAAGTCTTCTGGAGGATCATACCACTTCTCATTATCTGCTATGTGGTCGCCTATCTCGACCGCGTGAATGTCGGCTTCGCCAAATTGCAGATGTCCGGCGAACTCGGCCTTTCGGACGCCGCATATGGCTTCGGCGCAGGCGTCTTTTTCCTTGGCTACTTTCTTTTCGAAGTGCCCAGCAATCTGCTCATGAACAAGATCGGCGCGCGGATATGGATCGCCCGCGTCATGATCAGCTGGGGCATCATTTCCGCCGCCTTCGCGTTCACCAGCTCGGAAACGATGTTCTACATCCTGCGCTTCCTGCTTGGTCTGGCCGAAGCCGGCTTTTTCCCGGGCATCATTCTCTATTTGACGTCCTGGTACCCGTCCCATCGGCGCGCCAAGATCATCACGACCTTCATGTCGGCCATCCCGGTCTCGTCCATTTTCGGCAATCCGCTCTCGGGCTGGATCATGGATGGCCTCCACACCTTCCACGGCATTTCCGGCTGGCAGTGGATGTTCCTGATCGAGGCCGTTCCCGCTGTCTTGCTGGGCTTTGTGGTTCTTTCCTATCTCGACAACGGCATCGAAGAGGCAAAATGGCTGGACCGAGCCGAGAAAGATGTGCTGCTGGCCAATATGGAGGCCGAGAACCGGACCAAGACGGACAGCCCGCATAGCCTCGGCTCAACCTTGCGCGATGGTCGCGTCTGGCTGATGAGCCTCATCTACTTCTGCTTCGTGTTCGGCCAATACGGCTTGAACTTCTGGATGCCGTCTCTCGTCAAGGCTTCGGGGGTTGTCGGCAATTTCAACGTCGGCCTGGTCTCGGCCATTCCCTACATCTGCACGTTCGTTGCCATGCTTGTTCTTGGACGTTCGTCCGACCACTTCCGCGAACGCCGCTGGCATCTCGTCGTTCCGGCTATGTTCGCTGGTGTCGGTTTCATCGCCGCAACCACCGCATCGAGCACCGGGTTTGCCATCGCAGCGCTCTCGTTGGCCGCTGCCGGTGTGATTACCTGCGCGCCCCTGTTCTGGTCCTTGCCGACTGCATTTCTGGCCGGCACCGGCGCCGCGGCAGGCATCGCCTGGATCAATTCGGTCGGCAATCTCGCCGGTTTCCTTGGACCGTTCATCATCGGCTACCTCAAGGACGCCACAGGCAACAATGCCATTGGCATGTACGTTCTGGCCGCAGGCTTGATTGTCGGCTGCATTGCAACGCTTTGCGTGCCGGCCAAGACTGTGAACCGCTGAACAAGCGCCTCCCCGCCGCCTGGCGCCGGGGAGGCAGCCCACTCGTCATTCAAGGATCATCATATGACAAGCCTTCAGGGAAATGGACAAACAGCCCAGGTGGTGGTGGTAATCGGCCTTGGAGCCATGGGCATGGGCATGGCCCTCTCGCTCAAGAGGGCCGGTCTCGATGTGATCGGCATCGATATTTCCGAGGATGCCGTTTCGCGCTTCGTGCAAGCGGGCGGCCGCTCTGCCCCGATCGCGGACGCCGCGAAGCAGGCCGACACCGTCGTTGCGGTGGTCGTCAACGCGGCGCAGACCGAAAGCGTCCTGTTCGGCGCGGACGGCATTGCTGATATCCTGCGTCCCGGCACCGTATTTGTCGCCTCCGCGACGATGGATCCAGCCGTTGCCCGCAAGCTTGCTTCGCAACTCGAGGCCAAGGGCGTTCACTATCTTGATGCACCAATCTCGGGTGGAGCGGCGCGCGCCGCCAAGGGCGAATTGACGATCATGGCTTCCGGGACAAGAGCTGCCTTCGGCAGCGCGCGTCCCGCGCTCGATGCCATGGCCGCCAAGGTCTATGAACTTGGCGACGCCGCTGGCGGAGGCGCTGCCTTCAAGATGATCAACCAGCTGCTGGCCGGCGTTCACATCGCCGCCGCCTGCGAGGCGATCTCGCTCGCCGCGAAACTGGGGCTCGACCTCGACAAGGTCTATGAGGTGATCACCGGATCGGCCGGCAATTCTTGGATGTTCGAAAACCGCATCCCGCATGTGCTCGCCGGCGACTACACGCCGCTCAGCGCTGTCGATATTTTCGTCAAGGATCTTGGCATCATCCAGGACATGGCGCGGTCCGAACGCTACCCCGTGCCGGTGAGCGCGGCTGCTTTGCAGATGTATCTCGCGGCCAGTGGCGCCGGCATGGGTCGCGATGACGATTCCTCGCTGGCGCGCCTTTATGCGCAACTTTCCGGCGCCGCGCTGCCGGAAAAGACGAGGTGAGCCATGCCTGCCTTCGCTGCCAACCTGACGATGATGTTCAACGAATGGTCGTTCCTTGATCGGTTCGACGCTGCCGCCGAGGCCGGCTTCTCCGCTGTCGAGTATCTGTTTCCCTACGACTTCAAGCCCGAAGATATCCAGGATCGGCTTGTCCGCAACGGCTTGACCCAGGCGCTGTTCAACATGCCGCCGGGCGACTGGGCTGCCGGTGAGCGCGGCCTCGCGTCCCTGTCGGGTCGCTTCGACGACGTCGCCGCAGGCGTGACCCGCGCGCTTGCCTATGCCGAGGCCACCGGCGTGAAGAACATTCACCTGATGGCCGGCCTGGCGGATGCCGGCGATCCTCAGGCACGGCTCAACTATCGTCGCGCGGTCGAGCATGCCGCTGATCTTCTCGCCGAAAGGGGCTTGAATCTACTGCTGGAACCGATCAATGGGCGCAACATGCCCGGCTATTTCCTTAACGATTTCAATGCGGCGGCGCAGTGGATCGGCGAGCTCGGCCTCGCCAACGTGAAGCTGCAGTTCGATATCTATCACTGTCAGATCATTCATGGCGACGTGACGACACGCCTGCGCACGCTGATGCCGATCAGCGGGCACGTGCAGATCGCCAGCGTGCCGTCCAGGCAGGAGCCCGACAGCGAAGAACTCAACTATCCTTTCCTGTTCGCCGAACTCGACCGGCTCGGTTACAGGGGCTATGTCGGCTGCGAGTATCTTCCTCGCGGTCGAACGACCGACGGCCTGGGCTGGTTCGAACCTTACAAACGGGGATGATCGATGGGCATTCTTCTTGGCATCATCGCAGACGACTTCACCGGCGCGACCGACATCGCCAGCATTCTCGTCCGCGAGGGAATGCGCACCGTCATGTCGATCGGCGTGCCCGCCGCAACATTCGACGTTCATGACGCCGACGCCGTCGTCGTTGCGCTGAAGTCCCGTACCACCCCTGTCGCGGATGCCGTTGCGCAATCCCTCGATGCGCTCCGGTGGCTTCAGACGCGCGGCGCTGAGCAGATATTCTTCAAATACTGCTCGACCTTCGACTCTACCGCGAAAGGCAACATCGGTCCCGTTGCCGACGCGTTAAGCGACGCACTCGGGGCCGGAATTGCGGTCGTGTGTCCGGCCTTTCCCAAGAACGGCCGGTCAGTGTTCAACGGTCATCTTTTCGTCGGGCGTCAACTGTTGCAGGATTCGCCGATGAAGGATCATCCGCTGACGCCGATGCGCCGCTCCGACCTCGTCGCTCTGATGGCGGAACAGTCGGCCCATGGCGTCGGCCTCGTTCCCCACGAGGTCATCTCCGCGGGCGATGCAGCGATCTCCGAAGCTTTTGCCGCGATCGCCGCGACAGGACAACGCTATGTCGTGGTGGACGCCATCCATGACGATCATCTCCGCTCCATCGGGCGCGCCATACGCGGCCACAAGCTCGTCACCGGTGGTTCGGCGCTCGCCATGGGCCTGCCTGCCAATTTTGGCATTTCGCCACGCACGCCGGCGGAGACGACGATCACTTCCAGGGTGCCGCCACGGACGGCAATTCTGGCCGGAAGCTGCTCTGCCGCAACCCGCCAGCAGCTTGCCAGGGCCAAGGCCCTTTGGCCAAGCCGCAGGATTGACCTGGACGCCGTGGCCGAGAAGCGTCCGGTGGTGCAGGAGGTCCTTTCCTGGGCGAAAAGCCAGCCCGCCGACCAACCGGTGGTGATCTACGGGTCCGCCGATCCCGCCGAGGTGGAGGAAAACCAGGCACGGTATGGCAGCCTGCAGGCCGGCGCCATGATGGAGCAAACGCTGGCCGCTATCGCCGAGGGGCTCGTGGCGGATGGCGTCGGCCGGCTGCTCGTCGCAGGCGGAGAGACTTCGGGCGCGGTGATTTCGGCGCTCAAGGTGCAGGGACTTTCCATCGGCGCCGAAATCGCGCCTGGCGTGCCATGGACGACGACGCTTTCCGATCGGCCGTTGCAGGTGGCGCTCAAAAGCGGCAACTTCGGTGGTCCCGATTTCTTTGAACGCGCCTTGGATATTCCCGCATGAGCGACGCCAAAATTCGCGACCAGATCGCCGGCTATGCGAAATCGATGTTCGACCGCGGCCTGACCGCCGGATCGACCGGCAATATCAGCGTCCGCCTCGACGATGGGTGGTTGATGACCCCGACCGGATCGTCGATGGGAACCATCGATCCGGCACGCATCGCCAAACTGGATGCGGCGGGGCGGCACATCTCGGGCGACGCGCCCACCAAGGAAGCGTTTCTCCATCGCGTCATGTATGAGAAGCGGCCAAGGGCGGGCGCCGTCGTCCATCTGCACTCGACACATTCTGTCGCCGTCAGCTGCCTCTGTGGCCTCGATCATGACGACGTGCTTCCGCCGCTTACCGCCTACTATGTCATGCGCGTCGGCCGTCTGCCTCTGGTCCCCTATTACCCGCCCGGCGATGAGGCCCTGGCCCAGGCGGTTGCGGAGCGGACTGCCGACAGCCATGCCGTGCTCCTCGCCAATCATGGACCGGTTGTTGCCGGCGTCGACCTTTCCGAGGCTGTCTACTCCGTCGAGGAACTCGAGGAGACGGCCAAACTGTTCCTGCTGTTGCGCAATGAGAAGACGAAACCGTTGAGTTGCGACGAGACGACCGAACTGCAGAGGCGCTTCCCCGCCAAATGCTAGAGCGGAACGTTCACGGAAACGCTGAACCGCTCCATCTCTTTGTTCTGATACAGGCGCTTCAGCCGCCCGCGTGCTCGAAGATCGGTGGGCTTGCTATCGCCGGATCCAGCTTGAGGTAGCAAGGGTTCGCGTCCTGCTCAGCCTTTGCAGTTGGATGCGTGCCTTGGCGCGCAGCACGGGATCGATGGGACGATCGGACCCATCCCGCACCACGCTCAGGAGCTTCGCCGCTTCGTCGGTCTGGCGAAGCTGGGCCAGGCTGCGGCCGAGCACGTATTGTGCTCCGGGGAGTTCGGGATCGAGTTCGAGCACCTTGCGGAATGCCCCCGCGGCATCTGCGTGGCGGCCTAGAGCTTGGAATTCGATAGCCAGCCTCGACCAGGCCTTCACCGATCTTGGCGCGATCGCCACGAGCGACTGGAAAGTATCGGCGGCCGGCCAATGATCGCCCCTGGCGCCAAGCAGCTGACCCAGGCCTAGAGAGTGCGCGCGTGGCGGGGATCGACTTGCAGAATCTGGCGATAGCCGATTTCGGCGTTGGTGAAATTGCCGGCCTCGTGGGATTTGGTGGCCTGCTCCAGCACGCTGCCGATCGATCTGGCATCCCGATTGCCGGCGTGAATGTCAGGCCGTGTCCTCCAGCGCCGACATAGTCGTCACCAGCAGGCACTCCACCCGACGCTCGAGGCCGCCGAAATCATATTTGTAGGAAAAGTCTCCAGTCTGCAGGTCGTAGACGCTGAAGCCGTTCTCGATGGCCCAGCGCATGCTGTAGAGGTGAAGCGCAAAGCCGGGCGCCGGCTTTCTGATAGTCATGTCGCGCCCGTTGAGCATGCCGATCAGCGACCGGTTCTTCCTGTCGATCAGGGTTGCTTGCACGCCGATCGGCTTCTCGCCCTGCCAAAGCACCGGAAGATAGAGAGCATCGTCCTCGAAGGCGCATCGCAGCATGTTGCGGAAATTGTTGATCATCGCCTGCGGCAGGCCGGGATGGTATCGCGCTGCCAGTTTGGCGCCCCACTGATTCTACCAGAACCGAATCAGGATCTGCAGGTCGCGCTCCAGTGTCGCTGCGGTAACGTCGGTCACACGGTATTCGGCGGCATCGTCGATCGCCCGCAATGTGCGCCGCGCAGTCTTGCGCGTCGCAGGTCCGAGCCTGCCGTTGAGGAATTCTTCCCAGTCGCCAGGCAGGTGGACATAGACATAGACGTCGTGATCGATGCCGTCGCCGTCGTCAGGCCGCCTGATCTTGCCCGTCAGGAACTCGGGGGCGGGAAACGCGCTCCGAAAACCGTGCAGCCGCCGCGGCGACATGAAGATGTTTTCGAGATGCAGCCTGGACCAGTTCAGCTGCACGGTCGCCTCCGCAAAGGAGCGGATTCCGTCCTCCTCAACGTCCGGGTCGCAGATGAAGCCGGCATAGCCGGCGAAATAGCCGCCGCCCGTTCTCAGTTCATTGTGGAACGCACCGTCCCTGGTTCTCTCGGTGCGAAGCTGGATCGGGAAGAAGCCGACATAGTCGGATGAACCCTCTTTCCGGGCGGCCAGAACGAGCCATTGATAGCGAAGCCGTTTGAACCAGCCTGCTATCCACGGCCAGGACATGAAGTATGGCGCTTCCGGATCCGCTGCGCAGACGGTATCCCAATTGCTTCTGAGGCGAACGAGCGTGTCGAAGCTGTCGATGACGTCCACGAGCACGGGGCAAAACAAGCTCACTATTGTCCTTGCCGGGGCCAGCAAAGACTCCAAAACCCACCAATGTTGCCCTCGGCTGTTTGCCGAAACTCGCCTACTTCCCCGAAGCCCGTCGGCAGGCAAGGCGGACCCGATGTCCCCAGGGTCCGCCTTTTGGGGACATGAGCCGACCTGATGGCATTTGGCCTCGGAGGCTCTTCCCCGCGTCTGAAATTGTTTGTGCGAGATGCATCGAACACGGAAGTAACCGCCGCCGCAGTCGTTCACCGCGATGCCCCTTCAAGGGTCGATCGAAAGGACTGTGGCGGTGCATGAGGCTGCCGAACCGAATGAACAAAAGGTAGCAGAAGGGGAGAGTCGACATTGCGTGAGGATATCACTATATAGCGGCGGCTTCCGGGCGGCACAGCGGGGTTGGCAGGCCGCGAAACGTTCGCGCATGGTGATGAATGTCGGTCTTGGTGCCGACGAAAAGACAAGAAGAAACAAAGGCATAGCGCGAAGCGCAACCCAGCCAACGGTGTCGATGACTGAACGTGCCTCTTCAATTTCCCATACTTTCCGCTCTGTGGACCTGGGGCAGGATGCCTTGCCCTCCGGGCCCGACTCGGTTCGAATGGGGTATGCATTCTCGGGCGGGATGCTGATGTTTATGTTGACCAACCGGCATAGCCGCTAGGGAATAAGCAAAGTATGAGTGAACACGCGATCGAATTCCTGCGGGGGTGGATTGGCGAAAAGGTCCATTGCCAGCCTTCGCCAGCCAAGATCGAGAAGCAGGCCGAGACCCTGGCCAAGGAATGCTGCGCCAAGGCCGCCGAGGAAGGCATCCTTCTGGAAGACATCCAGGAAGAAGTCGGGGACATCCAGGAACTGATTGCTTCCCGGCTCGAGGAAGCCGCGGAAGAGAACGCGCACCAGACGGAGTCGGACAAGCCGTCCGATTGAGCCGCCGCTCCCGGGCACGTCCCACCTGGGCTGAGCGCGAGGCTTAGCCGAATTTCTCCTTCAGCCACGTCCTGGGCAGCGCCGGCACGAAATTGCCGTCGCGCCCGGTCATGTCCTCGTTGGCGACCAGCGCATTGAGGATGGCTTCCTCCACGCCCTGCACCACCGCGTCGAAGAACGGATCGATCTCGACGTCCGGGATGAAATCCGCATGTGCCATCCGCCCTGATGGCGCCAGCGCGGCCCCGGGATTGGCGGTCGAAAAAGCGAGAAAGATATCGCCCGAGCTGTGATAGCCATAGCCGCCTGTGATAGCGATGCCGAGCGGCACCCGCCTGGCGAGCCGCTTCATCTGATGCGGCAGGAACGGAGCGTCCGTGGCGACGATGGCGATGCTCGAGCCCTTTTCGGCGCGCGGCGTGCTTTCGCGGAGCGCTGGCTCGACCAGTTGCGGTCCGACGCGCCGGCCGCGGATGGTCAGATTGCTGCGCCTGCCGAAATTCGCCTGGACGAACACGCCGAGCGTGTAGCTGGAGCCGTGCCATTCGATGATGCGCGAGGCAGTGCCGGAGCCGGCCTTGAAGCCGAACGAGATCATGCCGGTACCGCCGCCGATGCTGCCTTCCTCGATGGCGCCACCCGTTGCGCTGTCGAGGGCCGAGGCGACGTGGTCGAAGCTCACATGGTGGCCGTTGATGTCGTTGAGGAAGCCGTCATAGGTCTCCGCCGCCACCGGCAGGCCCCAGGCGCTGTCGAGCGCCTCGGGCAGCACTCGGCTCATCCAGCGCAGCGTGCCGTCGCGCGTGAGGCCGCAGGAATGGGTGTTGGTGATGGTGACCGGCAGGTTGAAGGCGCCAGTCTCCTCGATGAGGTGCGATCCCGTCAGCTCGCCATTGCCGTTCTGGCTGAAGACGCCGGCGAAGACCGGCGTCGCCAGCGCTTGGCGGGGCCGCGGCAGGATCGCCGTCACGCGGTGCGCACCGGGCCCGCGCCGACCTGCAGCAGGCCGTCGCCGGCAATCAGCGTGGTGTAGCCGACCGTTACGCCCGGCACGTCCGTGATGGCGTTGAAGCGGCCTGGCCTGCCGTCGAGCGTCACGCCGAACGAGCGCAGCCTTGGCTTGCCGGTTGGTGTGCTGCGATGCGGGTCGTGGCCGATCATGCCATCCTCAGAACAGCGAGCCCTGCTTGCCCGGCTCCTTGGTCCTGACCGGCGACTTGGCGGCCATCTTCGGGCGCGCGCCGCCGCTGGTGGCAATGGCTTCGGCATTGCCGTCGGCGAATTCGATCTGCAGCGCCGAGCCGGGGGCAAGGTCCGCCGCCCGCTTGACCACCGCCCCCTCCGCGTCCTTCACCAGCGCGAAGCCACGCGCCAGCACCGCCTTGTGCGACAGCGTCGCGAGCAGCCGGTCGGCCTGCGTCAGCGCCGCGCGCAGCCGGTCGAGCCGTCGCGCCAGCGCCTGATCCTCGCGGCGCGCCAGCCCGGCCAGCATCTCGGCTTGTGCCTTCTGCCGCCTTGCGATCGGCGCTGGCGACAATCTTGCCGCAGTGCGTTTGAACCGCGCCCGTCTTTCGCGCACGATGGCGAAGAAGGCCGCCCGCGCGCGGGCAATATCGCGGCCTGTCAGCGTGCGCGCCTCGTTGATGCGGCGCGACAGCGTCGCTGGCGTCAGTCTCTGCTGCTCCAGTCTTGCGCGTTTGCGCTCGATATTCACCATCAGCGCCCGGCCGAGTCGGCTGGTCGCCTCGTCGAAGCGGCGGCGCGGCAGGGCCAGCAACTGGTCGGGCGACGGCAGCGCTCGCGCAGCCGCGCGAACCGCCTGGCGCTTGCGCTCCAGATGCCGCGAGGTGCAGGCATTGAGCCGTGCGCTGAGGCCCGCGAGCATCGCTTCCAGTTCGGCCTTGACCGGGACCGCGATCTCGGCCGCGCCGGTCGGCGTCGGCGCCCGCACATCGGCGACAAAGTCGATCAGCGTCCAGTCGGTCTCGTGGCCGACGGCCGAGATCACGGGAATGCGCGAGGCCGCGACCGCGCGCGCCAGCCCCTCGTCATTGAAGCCCCAGAGGTCCTCGAGGCTGCCGCCGCCGCGCGCCACGATCAGAAGATCGGGCTGGCGGATGGGGCCCTCCCAGGCAAGGGCATTGAAACCGTTGACGGCGGCCGTCACTTCCCTGGCCGTCGTCTCGCCCTGGACCCTCACCGGCCACACCAGCACAGCGAGCGGAAACCGGTCCCTGATGCGGTGGAGGATGTCGCGGATCACCGACCCGGTCGGCGAAGTGACGACGCCGATCACGCACGGCATGAACGGCAGCCGCCGCTTGCGCCCGGCCTCGAACAGGCCTTCCGCTTGCAGGCGGCGCTTGCGTTCTTCCAGCAGCGCCATCAGCGCCCCGGCGCCCGCCGGCTCCAGATTGTCGATGACGATCTGGTAGTTGGATTTGCCCGGATAGGTCGTCAGCCTGCCGCTGGCGATCACCTCCATCCCTTCCTCGGGACGGAATTTCAGCCGGCTCATCGTGGTCTTCCACACCACGGCCTCGATCCGCGCGCGGTCGTCCTTCAGCGCGAAATATGCATGGCCGGAGGAATGCGGACCGCGATAGCCGGAGATTTCGCCGCGCACCCGCACATTGCCGAAAGCGTCTTCGACCGTGCGCTTCAGGGCGCCGGAAATCTCGCTCACCGTGTACTCGGTGGCGTTGCTGCGTGATTCGGGAGCGGCTTCACTCATGCTTGGATTGGGGAGCGGATATCGGCCCCAGTCAAGGCGTCGATCCATCCCGGCGCCCAATCCTCGCTAATATTATAACGCGATCTTAAGCCTGATTTGGTTTCACTCGCGGCAGGAGAATCGCCAGGACGCATGAACGAAGGCCCCAACAGCAGCCCCTTGACGCGTCAAGTGACGTGACCGTGCTGGCACTGGCTGCCTTTGCGCTGGCCATGGTCGTCGGATTTGGCATCTATGCGACCGCACAGGCCGATCACGTCTCGCTCGAACGGCAGAAGATACTCATCGCCAATGGTCTGAAGGACCAAATCGCGGCTGTCCAGCGCGAGCAGGAAAGCGTGACCGTCTGGGACGACTCAGTCACCAACGTGAAAGCCGGCAACGAGCCCTGGATCGAGGAAAATCTCAGCGTCTGGATGTACACCTATTATGGTCACAACCGGATCTACATACTCGACGCCGCGAACCATCCGGTGCACGCCATGCGCGAGGGCAAGGTGCTCGCCCCGGCCGTTTATGGCGAGGACGAGCCCGAACTGCAGCCGACGATCCAAAAGCTGCGGGCCATGATCGCCGAGCCGCCGAAGCAGGAGGCCTCTGCCGGGCCTGCCAAGCTGGTCGCCGATCTGGTCTCGCTCGGCGGAAAGCCTGCGATATTGAGCGTCATGCCGCTGGTTCCGAGCAGCGACCGGGTGACCCAGGAGCCCGGCAGCGAATATCTGCATGTGTCCGTCGAGTTCATAAACGACGCCGTTATCGCCAGGATCGCCGACAAGTACCTGCTCGACGGCGCCCATCTTCTGTCGCTCTCGCAGCCGGTCGGCAGCGCCGCGGTGCCGCTGGTGGACAGCCGCGGCATCATCCTTGGCTATCTCGGCTGGGACCAGGAGCGGCCCGGCCTCACCCTCGTGCGCAAGATGGGGCCGGCCTTGCTGATTGCCCTACTTGTCGGGGTGGGCGTTCTGGCGTTCCTGCTGCGCCGCCTGCGTCGTGCGTCTTCGGCATTGCAGACCAGCCAGGATCGCGCGCAGTATCTCGCCTTCCACGACACGCTCACCGGCCTGCCCAACCGGGCGCTTTTTGACGACCGTCTGCGGCGTACGTTGCTGTTTGCGAGCCACGACGCGGCGAGGGTGGCACTGCTCTACCTCGACCTCGACCGTTTCAAGCATGTCAACGACACGTTTGGGCATCCCGCCGGCGACGAGTTGGTCCGCCAGACCGCGGCGCGGCTCAGACAGACGATCCGCGAGATCGACACCGTGGCGCGGCTGGGCGGCGACGAATTCGCCATCATCCTGCTCGATGTCCGGGATGTCAGAAGCGCCGAGGATGTTGCAGAGCGGCTGCTGCAGAAGCTGTGCGAGCCGTTCAAGCTCGTCGATGACCAGGTCTTCGTCGGGGCCAGCATCGGCATCGCGCTGTCTTCGGGCCCGGAGACCGACGCCGACGATCTCCTGCGCAAGGCCGATATCGCGCTCTACGAAGCCAAGAAGAACGGGCGCGGGCGCTATCAGATATTTGCCGGCGATATGGACGACCTCCTGCTGCGCAAGCGCAAGGTCGAAGCCGAGCTGCGCAAGGCACTCACCGGGGCAGGCGGTATAAAGCTCGCCTATCAGCCCGTCTTCGCGGCTGACGGCCGCACGATACTCGGCGCGGAAGCCCTTGTCCGCTGGGGCCACGAGGTGCATGGCGCGTTGCCCGCGGCCCAGTTCATAGCCATTGCCGAGGAGCGCGGCCTGATCGGCGAACTGGGCAAATGGGCGCTGTTGGAGGCCTGCCGCTTCGTCGCGGGCACCAAGCTGCCCTGGGTCGCCGTCAACGTCTCGCCGATGCAGTTGCGCGACGTCGGCTTCGCCGAACAGGTCGCATCGATTCTCGCGGACACGGGCTTGGACCCATCCCGCCTGCAGCTCGAAATCACCGAGAACGTGCTACTCGAAAACAACGACACCGTCAGATCGGTTCTTGCCGATCTTCGCGGTTCGGGCGTGGGCGTCGTGCTCGACGATTTCGGCACCGGCTATTCGTCGCTCAGCCATCTGCGCCGCCACGCCATCGACAAGCTGAAGATCGACCGGTCCTTCATCCGCCTTCTCGACGAGGACGATAAGGCGACGGCCATCGTCAAGGCGCTGATCGAGCTTGCACTGGCATTGAACGTGGACGTCACCGCCGAGGGGGTCGAAACCGACGCGCAGAAAACGCTGCTCGTCGGCATGGGCTGCCACCAGGCTTCCTGCTCTCGCCGCCCCTGGAGCCCGGCCAGTTGCTGGCGCTAGCCCGCCCTGTCGTCCGGTGGTGCTCCTGATTGGACGGCTGCCCGCGCCTGATCGCTCACCAGCCAGGCAGGATCTGGCTCGATTTTGTCCGCTTCATCCTGGCAAAGGCGAGCGCGGCGAAGTCGAAGCTTCCCGCCTCCTCACCCAGCGGCACCGAAATGTTGTCGAGGCTTTCCGCGATGTGGCGGGCGAGCGCGTCGACGATCTCGGGCTGCGAGGTCTGCCCCCGCATGAGGCCGATGCGGCAGTCGGGCAGGGCACCGAAGCCGTCGGCTTCACCAAGCACGCGCATGCCCGGCCGCAGCGCGCATTCCGGCAGCACCGAGATTGCGAGGCCGGAAAGCACGGCCGCCGTGATGACTGTGGCCGAGAAGCTGGAGAACAGCACGCGGTACTCGCGATTCTGCCGATCGAGCACGTCGACCGCCGCCCGCCGCCAGATGCAGTTCGGCCGGCCGAACGCCATCGGCAGGATCTCCTGCTCATGCGTGGCATGATTGGCCGAGGTGACCCACAAAAGCGGCTCGCGCCGGACCACTTCCGACTGGCCGCGCGTATCGTTGTGCGTCACCAGCGCGAGATCGAGATTGCCGCGCTTGATGTGCTCGACCAGCCCCGGCGTCGGTTCGCAGACGACGGTCAGTTCCACGCGCGGATTGGAGCGCGAGAAGCGCGCCATGATCTCCGGCAGGAAACGGTCGGCATAGTCGTCCGGCGTGCCGATGCGGATCGTGCCTTCGAGCCGCTGGTCGTCGAAGGCGGCGAGCGTCTCGCGGTTGAGGTAGATCAGCCGCCTGGCATAGGAAAGCAGCCTGTCGCCTTCCTCGGTCAGCTTGTTGGTGCGGCCGTCCTTTTCGAACAGCGGCTTGCCGATCCGCTCCTCAAGCCGGCGCATCTGCATCGACACCGCTGACTGCGTCCGGTGCACTTCCTCCGCCGCGCGGGTGAAGCTGCCGGTGTCGGCGATCGAGATGAAGGTCTGCAACTGATCGAGATCGAGCGGCGCTTTCATCGGTCCAATCCATCATTGATGTTGATGCTACAGATTAAAAACATTCGTTGGATTAATCAATCCGGTGATGGCAAATTGCGACTGTCCACATGACAACATGTGTATCGAGACCGGAACGGCGCTTTCTCCCAGGCGCCGGTTGAACGGTTTCGTCGCTCGACTCCGAAGGAGACTGACATGACCACGATCGAATTCGCTTCCCAGACCTCGCGCATCACCACGCGTCCGGCCGTTGCGACGCGCGTGCTCAATGCGGTTGCCGACGTGTATCGAGCCTGGAAAAATCGCCGCGCCTTCTATCGCCTTGGCGAGATGACGGATGCCGAGCTTGCCGATATCGGCCTGACACGCGCCGACCTCCACGTCGCCATCGACGTGCCTTTCGGCCGCGATCCGACGGCAAAGCTGCGCGCCATCGCCAGCGACCGCGCCGACACGGTCGAGGATCTCGCCCGCAGGGTCGCCTGAACAGGCCGGAGTTCGTTTTGCCGGTCGCGCTGAACTTTATCGAGGGCCGGCGCGACCAAGCACTCCCTGCCGGTTCCCCGTCGGCCCGCCTGCACATTGCCCGGTCCCTTGCGGACCGGGAATTTTTTTTGGAGGGTGAGCCGCCCCTAGCGCCGGTCCATGCCGCGCTTGAACTGGTCGAAAATGCTCTCCATGCCCTTCTGATACTCGTCGCGCTGCTGTGCGCCGGCCTCGAACATTTGGCCAAAAATATCGTCGAACGGGTTTCGCGGCCGGCCGCTCGGGTTTGTTTTCGGCTGTGATGCCTCGGGCTGCGGCGCCGGCTGCGCGCCGGGCATGCCGAAGCTGCCGCCTTGGCGCAGCATCTCCTCGAACATCTTGCCGAACGGATTGTCGCCATAGGGGCTCTGCGTCTGTTGGGGCTGGCCTTGCGGCTGCGCACCGCCGCCGAACATATCCTGCAGCACCTTGCCGAACGGGTTGTCGCCATACGGATTGGGCGCTTGCTGCGGCTGACTTTGCGATTGCTGCGCGCCGCCCCCGAACATGTCCTGCAGAACCTTTCCAAACGGGTTGTCCCCGTATGGATTGGGGGCCGGTTGCGGCGACTGGCGCTGCACGCCGCCGCCTGCCTGTCGCATCATCTGTTCGATGATTTCGCCGAGCGGATTGCCGCTGCCGCCAAATCCGCTGGCCTGCATCTGATTGTTGGTCTGCTTGAACAGCCCGCCCATCATCATGGAAGCCATCGCCGGCAGCATCTGCTGCAGGATCTGCTGGCTGAGTCCGGTCGCCTGTGCGGCTTGGGCAGCGATGGCGCGCGACAACTCCTTCGAGCCGAACAGATGGCCAAGAATGCCGTTGCCCTCATTGATGCCCTGCGGCGAAAAGGCCCTCGTTGCGTCTTCGAAATATTTGGCGTGCTGGCCGCTCGCCATTGCGCTCATGAAGGCGCCGAGGCCGTATGGGTCCGCGGTGTTGCGTCGAAGCCCTTGCGAGAACGCCGGCAGCAACGCCTCAACCGCCGCCTGGGTCTGCTGCATGGAAAGCCCGAACTGCTGGGCCATAGCCTGCATGCCGGCGCCGTTCTGCGCTTGCGTAAAGATGTCGAACAGGGACGGCATTGGCTCTCCTCCGCAATGTGGTCGCGGAGAGCCTAGCGCATGACCCTGAAAATCGGAATCGATTTTCAGAAGGGGTCACGCTTCTGACGCAACGCTCTCCTCTGCGTCTTCGACCGAAGCGGCGCGAAACCTGAGCCGCCGGTCAATAGGCATATTCCATGAACACCGGCTCGATCGAACCGCCCCAGCGCGTATGGTAGGCCGACAGCATCTCCTCGGCGCTGGTGGTGCCGCGCGCCACGACCTCGTCGAGCGTGTTGAGGAACGAGGTCTCGTCATAGCCGTCGCGGTTCTTGCGGGCGCGGTTCTTCAGCCCCGTGCGTGAGATCGCCAGCACGTCGCGCGCGACTTCGCGCAAGGTGGTGTTGCGGAACGGCGCCAGGATGCCTTGCTCCGGCACCGCGTTGCGCATCGCCAGAGCCTCCTGATAGGTCCAGCTCGAGGTCAGCGCCTCGGCGGCGTCCAGCGCCTGCTCGTCGTAGAGCAGCCCGACCCAGAAGGCGGGCAGGGCGCAGATGCGCCGCCAAGGACCGCCGTCGGCGCCGCGCATTTCGAGGAAACGCTTCAGCCGCACGTCGGGGAACAGCGTCGACAGATGGTTCGCCCAATCGCCCATTGTCGGCAGCCCGTCGGGCACCTGGCCGCGCGCGGCTCCCGCCATGAACTGGCGGAAGGTGTAGCGCGTCATGTCGTGATAGCGCCCGTCGCGGATGACGAAATACATCGGCACGT
Source organism: Mesorhizobium sp. M3A.F.Ca.ET.175.01.1.1 (assembly GCF_004791945.1). NCBI lineage: Bacteria > Pseudomonadati > Pseudomonadota > Alphaproteobacteria > Hyphomicrobiales > Phyllobacteriaceae > Mesorhizobium > Mesorhizobium sp. M3A.F.Ca.ET.175.01.1.1. The sequence continues at coordinate 147,461 of NZ_SRTP01000014.1, forward strand.
CAAGCGCCCATTCGACATAGTCGGCGAAGCCGAAGTCGGGCGAAAAGCAGAATTCGAGCATGCCCGAGCGCTGGTTGTCGGTATGGCGCCAGATGTCGCCGCGCCAGCTCTGCAGCCCGTTCGGCCGGCTCTCGGTGAAGGGCGAGTTGGCGAACAGCGCCGTCGACAATGGCTGTAGCTTCAGCGAGACCTGCATCTTGCGGCGCATGTCGGCTTCGCTTTCGAAGTCGAGGTTAACCTGGATGGTGCAGGTGCGGTACATCATGTCGAGGCCCTTGGTGCCGACCTTCGGCATGTAGCGCGTCATGATCTCGTAGCGCGACTTCGGCATCTGCGGCGTCTCGGGGAGCGACCATTTCGGGCTGCCGCCGAGGCCGAGGAAGCGAATACCAAGCGGCTCGGCGATCTCGCGCACCTGTGCCAGATGCGCATTGCCTTCGCGACAGGTCTGATGGATGGACTCCAGCGGCGCGCCGGACAGCTCGAACTGCCCGCCTGGTTCCAGCGAGATCGCACCCTGGCCGGTCGGCTCGACCAGACCGATGATGCGGCCATCATCGATGATCGGGTCCCAGCCGAGCTTTTCCTGCATGCCTTCGAGGATGGCGCGGATGCCGCGCTCGCCGCCATAGGGCACCGGCGCGTTGCCGTCGACATAGAAGGGGAACTTCTCGTGCTCGGTGCCGATCCGCCATTGCTCGCGCGGTTTGTTGCCGGCCGCCAGATAGGCGACGAGCTCGTCGACCCCTTCGATGGGCCGGAAATCGGTTGTATCGCGCGCCATGGAAAGCCCTCCGCAGCGGCTAGCACGCCGCCGGGCGCTAGATGGACGAAATGGCAGCAGCCGATCAAGCAAAAAATCCTGAGCCAAGCCTCAACGGGATTTGATCACCAGTCGCCGACTGTGGCCTGCATCACCGCAAGTGCCGCCACCGCGGCCGTGTCGGCGCGCAGGATGCGCGGCCCGAGCGGAATGGCGGAGACGAAGGGCAGTGCCCTCAGCATCCTGCGCTCGTCCTCGGAAAAACCGCCCTCCGGTCCGACCAGCAGCGCGAGTTTCTTCTCCTTGACGGCCTGTAGGCCCGGCAGCGGATTGTTGGTCGAGGCGTCCTCGTCGCAGAACATCAGCCGGCGCTCCCTGTCCCAGCCGCCAAGCAGCCGCTCCAGCTTTTCCGCCTCGCGCACCTCCGGCACCGCCAGGATCCCGCACTGCTCGGCCGCCTCGACGACATTGGCGCGCAGCCGCTCGATGCCGGGCTTGGCCACTTGCGTATGCTGGGTGATGACCGGCTGCAACACGCCGGCGCCCATCTCGACTGCCTTCTGCACCAGATAGTCGAGCCGGCCTTGTTTCAGCGGTGCAAAGCAGTAGACAAGGTCGGGCAGCGGCGGTTGCGGCCTTTGCCGTTCCAGCACCTTCAGCCGGACGGCCTTCTTGGATTTGCCCGCGATCGCCGCCGACCATTCGCCGTCGCGGCCGTTGAACAGCAGAAGTTCCGCGCCTTCGCCGAGCCGCAGCACATGCGCGAGGTAATGGCTTTGCTGCTGTCCGGCGTCGAACTCGAAGCCCGCTTCGAGGTCGTCCGGCACGAACAGCCGCTGCTTCTTGTAGTTGGCACGCATGGCGGAGGAATGGGCGAGGCGGAGGGGATCGTCAAGTGTCGGCGGATCGATGCCAGACCGGCGCGTAGCCTTGTCGCAAGACCGAAACGGTCGTGGCAGGCGTAAGCAGCCCCAGTGGCCTGCCGGCAAGGCCGTTGAACGCCATGCGAGCGACATAGCCGGCGAACGACCACTCGAGGGCTTTGCCGGCGCGCAGCGCATATGCGGTGTTGCCGTCTGCCACCATCGCCCCGTCAGGAAGCCCGCCCAGTTCCTGCACGGAAACGACTGGCGGCCGACCACCGGATGCCGGCCGTTCCGTGTGCAAGCGCCTGTCGAGCATTGGCGCACGCGGCTCGGCGATGCCGAAAGCTTCGCCGAAGCTCCGCACGAAATCGCTTGCCTGCTCGCGGCGGCAGAAGAAGCAGGGCCGATGGCCCGCAGCCAAAGCCGTCACCTCGTCGAGGAAGAACAGCTCGGTCCAGCCGGCTTTGCCGCCGGGCCTGTTGCGGCCCATGGGCTCGCGCCGAACGTTGCGGAACTTGCAAGCGCAGATGATCCAGGCCTGCAAGGCCCAGCGCTTCTTGAGAAGCGTCTTCGTTTCCGGATCATGAATGATGCCGCGATTGCCCATGAACAGGCCGCGCTCGGGCACGGCATGGATGGCGCCGAACGGATCGACCCGGTTCTGCAGTGGCATAGGCTTCTCCCCGGCACGCATCTTGGCTGAAATGCTGGCGGCATGATATCGCTCGCCCCAGCATTTCATGTCAGCAGGATTTCCCATGCGCGTGCTGGTGGTCCAGAACTACGACAATACCGGGCTCGGCCAGCTTGGCGCCGCGCTTACGGAGGCGGGCGCCGACATCGACCTGCGCCGTCCCTACCAGGGCGATCCCCTTCCGCAGGACGCGGACGGGCATCATGCCATGGTGGTGCTGGGCGGCGGCCAGAATGCCCTGGCCGATGCCGACTACCCTTACTTTCCGGCCCTGCTCGAACTGACGCGCGATTTCGCCGGTAAGGACCGATCGGTGCTTGGTATCTGTCTTGGCGGCCAGCTCGTGGCCCGCGCCTTCGGTGCCGAGAACCGCATCGGCGGCGCAAATGAATTCGGATGGCGCGGCGTGTCGCTGACCGCGGAAGCCATATCCGATCCGGTGCTTGGCGCCTTGCCGCAAAAATTCCCGATCTTCCAGTGGCATGACGACACGTTCGACCTGCCCGAAAACGCCATAAGGCTCGCCGGCAACGATGTCGCCGAAAACCAGGCTTTTCGCCTCGGCCGCGCCGTCTACGGATTCCAGTTCCACTTCGAGGCGGACAGCCCAATGGTGCGGGACTGGAGCGCGTCCTTTGCATCGATCATTGCCGAGCGCAATCCTGACTGGAACGAGCGGCTGGACGACGAAATAGCCCGCAGCGGACCGGGCGCCGACGCCGCCGGAATGGCTATTGCCCGCGCCTGGGTGGCGACCATCTGAATATCGCCCGTGCTCCGGGCAGGCGTGACATAATTGGCACGCGACGCCGGTTCTGCCTGGGGAAAACCCGCTTCATCCTTGGCTTGTGCTCGCGCCTCATCCTAGAAGGCGCGCGCTCTGTATCGAGCGTGCATCCGCGATGAACCTCTTGTGTGATCCGCGCGACACACCGGCGATACAGAAGCTGCTTAGAAGCGCGAAATCGTCGAAACATTGAGACGCATTTTATCGTTTCAACGCATTGGTAACCGCCTCGTGCACAGATGCAGAAAGCTCAACCAGAGATGACGTCCGTGAAAGCAGCGCTTTTGTCCTTTGTCATGCTGTCTGCCATCGTCGTATGCGGCCTCGGCATTTATTCTGCCGACGCGGCCAACAATCATCAGGCCGTCGACGGCTACGGCGTCACCGCCGCGCTTCGCTAGAACGCCTTTCCCTCCACTGTCAGGATCCGCTTTTCCGCGCCGTCAATGGCGAGCGCGCTGAGCCTTCCCGACTGCCAGGCAAGGGTATCGACATTGACGCGGTTGGCCATCACCTCGGCTTCCGGCACGGGCGTGTGTCCGTGCACGATTACCTTGGGGAAAAGCCCAGGATGAACATGGAACGCGTCGCGGATCCAGATCAGGTCGTCGCTGCTCTGGCTTTCGAGCGGCACGCCCGGCCGGATGCCGGCATGGCAGAAGAAGAAGTCGCCGAAGGTCGCTGAAAAGGGCAGGGACTTCAGGAACTCGACATGGCTTGGCGGCACCGCGCCCACCAGTGCCGCATGCCCGTGCAGCAATGTCTCATCCGACCTTCCAAACCAGCCGCCGCCTGCCGAAAGCTTCACGCCATAGGAAGCTGCCGTCTGGACGCCGCCATTTCGCATGAACAGACCATCCGGATCGGGTCGGTCCAGAAACTCGAGGAAGCCGATGTCGTGGTTGCCGGCAAGCATCAGATTGCGCGCATCGCGTCTCTGTGCCTCGATCAGGAAGTCGATGACCTCCTTGGAGTGAAGGCCTCTGTCGGTGTAGTCGCCGAGATGGATGATGCGCCAGTCGTTCGGCGGCGCATGTTGCAATTCGCTTTCGATCCGGCGGTGCATGGCGGCCAGCAGGTCATGGCGGCCGTGCACGTCGCCGATGGCATAGAGCCGCATGCCTTCCGGCCCGCGCGCGTCGAGATAGTGAATGCCGGTCTCGGTCAAGGTTTGCTCGTCTTTCCGCGTCGATCTCGGGAAAACTAGGGCCAATCGGTGAACAAGCCCTAGCGCATGTCGCTCGAAGCAGCTGGCGGGCTTGCTCTAGCGCCGCAACTGTTCCTTGCCCATGTCGGTCACCAGGCGCTTTCCGCACAGCGCCAGCGTCACGTCCATCTCCTTGCGGATGATTTCGAGCGCCTGGGTAACGCCCGCCTTGCCCATGGCGCCGAGTCCATAGAGGAAGGGCCGTCCGATATAGGTGCCCTTGGCCCCGAGGCAGAGCGCCTTGAGCACGTCCTGGCCGGAGCGGATGCCGCCGTCCATATGCACTTCGATTTGGTCGCCGACCGCGTCGGCGATTTCTTCCAGCACCGAGATCGACGAAGGAGCGCCGTCGAGCTGGCGCCCGCCATGGTTCGAGACGATGATCGCGTCGGCTCCGGTTTTGGCCGCCATCAGCGCGTCCTCTTTGTCGAGAATGCCCTTCAGGATGAGCTTGCCGCCCCAGCGCTCCTTGATCCATGCGACATCCTTCCAGGACAGCTGCGGATCGAACTGCTCGGTTGTCCAGGACGACAGCGAGGCGACGTCGCCGACGCCCTTGGCGTGTCCGACGATGTTGCGGAAAGTGCGACGCTGGGTGCCGGCCATGCCCAGGCACCAGCGCGGGCGAATGGCCATGTCGATGATGTTCGTCAATGTCATGCGCGGCGGCGCCGTCAGCCCGTTGCGCACGTCCTTGTGGCGCTGGCCGAGGATCTGCAAGTCGAGCGTCAGCACCAGCGCCGAGCATTTCGCCGCTTTCGCCCGGTCGATCAGGTTGAGCACGAAATCCTTGTCGCGCAGCACATAGAGCTGGAACCAGAACGGCTTCTTCGTGGCCGAGGCGACGTCCTCGATCGAGCAGATGCTCATCGTCGACAGCGTGAACGGCACGCCGAACTCTTCGGCCGCCTGCGCCGCCAGCATCTCGCCATCGGCATGCTGCATGCCGGTCAGCCCGGTCGGCGCCAGGGCCACCGGCATCACCACCTTCTGGCCGATCATGGTCGTTTCCAGCGAGCGGTTGCTCATGTCGACCAGCACGCGCTGGCGGAACTTGATCTTGCCGAAATCCTCCTCGTTGGCGCGGTAGGTGCTCTCGGTCCAGGCGCCGGAATCGGCATAGTCGAAGAACATCTTCGGCACGCGGCGGCGCGCGAGGTCCTTCAGGTCGGCGATGGTCAGGATGTCGCTCATGATTGTCCCCGCTTGATCGGTGCTTAGGTGGGTTTGCCTGTGGGTTCGACGTCGCCGGGTTCCGAGCGCTGCCTGAGCCTCAACCGAGACACGCGCTGCCAGTCGCCGCTGCGTTCCGCTTCCGCCATCGAGCGCTCGACATAGGTGATGTGGTCCATTGCCGCCCTGCGCGCCGCGATCGGGTCTGCGGATTTGATCGCGGCATGGATCGCGCGGTGCTGCTGAAGCAGCGCCTCGCGCGCGCCGGGCACGGTGAAAACCAGAAGACGGTTCTGGAACACGCCCTCGGACAGCAGCCGGTAGCAGGAACGCAGTGTATGCAGCAGGATGATGTTGTGCGCGCATTCGCACACCGCATGATGGAACTCGACGTCGATTTCCGCCTCGTCGTCGAAGTCGCCGGTGCGGTGCGCCTCGTCCATGCGCGCCATGATGCGGTCGAGCAGGGCGAGATCCTCAGGTGTGGCGCGACGTGCCGCGTACTCGGCCGCGACACCCTCGATCTCGCGCCGGTACTCCAGATAGTCGGTCACCGCCTTGCGGTGCGTGGAGATCAGGTCGGTCACCGGCTTGGTGAAAAGCTGGCCGATGACATCGGCGACATGGGTGCCGCCGCCCGGCCGCGTCGTCAGCAGGCCGCGCGCTTCGAGAGCCTTCAGCGCATCGCGCAGGATCGGTCGCGACACGTCGAACTGGCGCGCCAACTCGCGTTCGCCCGGCAGTCGGTCACCCGTGCGCAGCACGCCCTCGAGTATCAGGCTCTCGATCTGCTGCACCACCTCGTCGGCGGTGCGCGAATGCTCGATCCGGGAGAAGATGTCACTCAACGAAAGGCGCCTGGGGAACGGAATGGATGGCGCCCAGGTTAGAGCGTCTGTCGTCAACTGGTCAAATTATTTATCCAATTCCCCCAGGCCGGTCGGCTTCCGTTGAGAGCCTTTCATGGCGGTCTGCCAAAAATTTGCTGTTTACGTGTCACACCGATTGCCGCATGAGGGCCGGGTTCCACGAACGGTCGAAACCAGGGGGACCAGCCGTGTCGGACGAGACGTCCAATCTCCAGTTCCAGCCGCGCGCGCAGGGCAGCGTCATGGGCTTTCCGGCCCATGAGGGCCGGCCCGGCGCGCTGGGCGAGGTCCATGCCCGCCCGCATCCGCTGGTCGAGAAGCCGCGTGTGCTGATCCAGCTTTCCTTCATGACCGAGGGCGGCTCCGGCGTCGACCATGCCGTGCTGTCGGAATTGTCGCGGCGCCTCGGTATCGCCGCGCCCGAGCGGCATGCCCGTCATCACGCGATGAAGTGGGGCAAGGGCACGCTGCGCTGGGAGCGGCATACGGAATTCTCGACTTATCTGTGGGAAGGGCCGCTTGCCGAGCACGGCCGCGGCCAGGAGGATTCACCCTTCGGCAATGGGTTCTCGCCGCCGGGAACCGTGATTTCCGGCATCCGGCTCGAGATCCGCAAATGGACGCAGGTGAGCGAGAAGCTGATCGCCGGCTTCGACCCGACCAGCCTGTGCTATTCGCTGGTCGAGCGAGGCGCAGCGGCCATTGTCACCGACTTCCGCCAGGATGGCGACGGCATGACCCGCATCCTGCTGCTCGATCGCGGTCTGACTCCTGCCCGCACGGGGGCGCTGTCGCAGCGGCTTATCGACATCGAGACCTATCGTACGCTTGCCATGTTGGGCCTGCCCTTGGCGCTGACCCTTTCCGGACGGGCGCGGCGCATCGAGGACCGGCTGGCGCTGACCACGGTGGAAATGAAGGCGGCCGAGACCCGCGACAGCCAGACGTTGTTGGCTGATCTGACAGAACTGGCGGCTGAACTGGAGGCCGACGCGGCGTCCAGCCTGTACCGCTTCGGCGCGAGCCGCGCTTATGACGGCATAGTCACCGAGAGGCTGGAGGCTCTGGAGGAGGAGGCCGTGCCGGGCTACGACACCTGGGGTGGCTTCCTGCAGCGACGCATGGCGCCGGCCATGCGCACCTGCCGTTCTGTCGAGGAGCGCCAGGCCAATTTGTCGCGCAAACTCACCCGCGCCACGACGCTGCTGCGTACCTGGGTCGATGTCGAGGTCGAGAAGCAGAACCGCGACTTGCTGGCCTCCATGAACAACCGAGCCAGGCTGCAACTGCGCCTGCAGCAGACCGTGGAAGGCCTTTCCGTCGCGGCCGTGTCCTACTACGTCGTCGGCCTGATCGGCTACGTTGCCAAGGGCGCGTCGACCTTCGGCCATGCCTTCGCGCCGGAAGTCGTCACCGCAGCGTGCGTGCCGGTCGCGGTGCTGCTCGTCTGGTGGGGCGTGCGCCGCGTGCGCCGCATGCACTCCGAGCCGGGCAAGCATCCAGGCGAATAGCCACGCAATCTCCTCTCAATGGGGAGAAAGGCGCCGCTTCGCACGCTTATCCCACTCCGTTCACCTTGTGCGCGACCCTGGCGGCAAGGAGAGGCGCTGCCAGCGGCAGATTGCCGCTGCGCGGCGTTGGCCAGCGCTCGCCGCTCCATTTCGAGCAAAGCAGCATTTGCAACGAAGGCTCATAGCTGGTAAAAGATTTTTACCAGTTACGCGACATGAGGCTGCCCGATGTCCGGCCTTGCCATGCCAAAGCCCGATGCCGAGACGATGCGCCGCCGCGCCGAGATCGTTGCCGACATGCGCATCATCGTGCCTGGCGAAGGCGTCGTCGACACGGCCCACGAGATGCGCGCCTTCGAGACCGATGGCCTGACAGCCTACCGCCAGCTGCCGCTGGTGGTGGTGCTGCCGGAAACGGTGGCGCAGGTCTCGCGGGTGCTGAAATATTGCAACGACCGCAACATCCGTGTCGTGCCGCGCGGCTCCGGCACCTCGCTCTCCGGCGGCGCGCTGCCGCTCGAGGACGCGGTGCTTCTGGTGATGAGCCGCTTCAACCGCATCCTTGCGATCGACTATCCGAACCGCATCGTCATCGCCCAGCCGGGCGTCACCAATCTGGGCATCACCACCGCCGTCGAGCAGGAGGGCTTCTATTACGCCCCCGATCCATCCTCCCAGATCGCCTGCTCGATCGGCGGCAACGTCGCGGAGAACTCCGGCGGCGTGCATTGCCTCAAATACGGCCTTACCGCCAACAATGTGCTCGGCGTCGAGATGGTGCTGATGAATGGCGAGGTGGTGCGCCTCGGCGGCAGCCATCTCGACCAGGAAGGCTACGACCTGCTCGGCGTCATGACCGGCTCGGAAGGTTTGCTTGGCGTCGTCACTGAAGTCACCGTGCGCATCCTGAAGGAGCCGGAGACGGCGCGCGCGCTGCTGATCGGCTTCCCGACCAGCGAGCAGGGCGGCCAGTGCGTCGCCGACATCATCGGCGCCGGCATCATTCCGGGCGGCATGGAGATGATGGACCGGCCGGCGATCCACGCCGCCGAGGATTTCGTCCATGCCGGCTATCCGCTCGACGTCGAGGCGCTGCTGATCGTCGAGCTCGACGGGCCGAGCGTGGAGGTAGATCACCTGATCGGCTTGGTCGAGGCGATCGCCTATCGCAACGGCTCGACCACCTGCCGCATCTCCCAATCAGAGCAGGAGCGGCTGAGCTTCTGGGCCGGACGCAAGGCGGCCTTCCCGGCGGTCGGCCGCATCTCGCCCGACTACTACTGCATGGACGGCACCATTCCGCGCAAGGAACTGCCGCGCGTGCTCGCCGGCATGCGCGATCTTTCCGAGAAATACGGGCTGGGCGTCGCCAATGTCTTCCATGCCGGCGATGGCAATCTGCATCCGCTGATCCTTTACGATGCCAACGTGCCGGGCGAGCTCGACAAGGCCGAGAATTTCGGCGCCGACATTTTGCGCCTGTGCGTCGAGGTTGGCGGCGTGCTGACCGGCGAGCATGGCGTCGGCGTCGAAAAGCGCGACCTGATGCCGGAAATGTTCAACCAGGTCGATCTCGACCAGCAGATGCGGGTCAAATGCGCCTTCGATCCCAACCATCTGCTCAATCCCGGCAAGGTCTTCCCGCAACTGCGCCGCTGCGCCGAACTCGGCCGCATGCATGTGCACCGCGGCCAGGTGGCGTTCCCGGACATTCCGAGGTTTTGATGGGGGCTCAAATTCGCATGTTGGCGTTCTGTCGCGCCCCCCTCTGTCCTGCCGGACATCTCCCCCACAAGGGGGGGAGATCAGCCTTCATCTCGGCCATCGCCAATCTTCAAAGTTGCAAGAAAGGCGCGGTCGCAGAAGCTGCCAATCTCCCCCCTGTGGGCAGGGGAATCGCATATGGCTTTTTGGGACTTGAAGTTGGCCTGAGAAGGGATTCTTTGGGCAGGCAGTCGAACGAAGGAGAGACTGCCATTTCCAGCCTTGAGAGCTATTTTGGCGCGCTGCCCGA
>NZ_SRTP01000148.1:0-362 GCF_004791945.1 Mesorhizobium sp. M3A.F.Ca.ET.175.01.1.1
GCCGACCCGGCGCTGGCGCGGGACCTGTTGCCACCGGCCTCGATGGATGCGCTTGCCGGCGGAGCGTTGCTTGCCGTCCGCCGCGCCAGGGGCGCCGACCTGCCGCGCTGGATGCGGCTCGGCTGGCCGGCCTTGGCGGCGCTCTTCCTGCTCGTCGTCTGGTCCGATCCGGGGCCGGCGAATTCGGCCTGGGAGTGGCCGCGCTGGATGCTGGTGCAGGTGCTGCCGCTGGTGCCGCTGACGGCGATCGTCACCGCCTGCTCGAACGGCCTCGGCGGCACGCTCGGCAGGCTGGCCGAACTGCCGCCACTGCTCGGGCTCGGCCGCATCAGCTACGGCATCTATCTCTCACCTCGGACCTT
>NZ_SRTP01000149.1:0-361 GCF_004791945.1 Mesorhizobium sp. M3A.F.Ca.ET.175.01.1.1
CCGGGAAGACACGCTCGACGCGGCGTTTGCCAGCGCGCGCACGGCGCTAGCCCTCGACGACAATGACGCGCGCTGCCACTACGCCATGGCCTATGTCGCGCTCCGCCGCTGCGAGTACGATCTGGCGGGCCGCCACCACGACCGGGCGCAGAGCCTCAATCCCGGCGATCCCGACATCGCCGCCGGCCGTGCGAACTGGCTCATGCATATCGGCCGGCTGGACGAGGCGCTCGCCACGCTGGACACGGCGCTGGAGCGCGACCCGTTTCCCCCGACGTGGGTCTGGAATGTGCGCGGCTGCGTCCTCTATCACCTCGAACGCTATGCCGAGGCAATCAACGCCTTCCGGAGCGTGCGCGCG
>NZ_SRTP01000150.1:0-361 GCF_004791945.1 Mesorhizobium sp. M3A.F.Ca.ET.175.01.1.1
GAATTGCCGGCCATACACATTATCGCGAGCGATTTGCGGCAAGGCGCTTGCCGGCATCCGACGCCCGGACGCGCGCCTTGCTACGCTGCGGAAATATCCGCTAACCGCCGGAATCCTTAACACGATTTTCATCCCGCTCGCCTAACCACGTTAAGCATGGCAAAGCATGACGACCGGCTGGTTGCAGGCCCCTCTTCGGAGGGGCGGAGCGAGGCGGTGGAAGCCGGCATCCTGCGCGACCAGCTTGGCGATCTGAGCAAATGCGTCTTCATCTCGATGCCTGTCGGCACGGTGCTCTCTGCGCTGATCCTGCTGGTGCAACTGATCTCCGGCGGCGGCCTTGCCGTGGTGCTCTGGTTTG
>NZ_SRTP01000151.1:0-361 GCF_004791945.1 Mesorhizobium sp. M3A.F.Ca.ET.175.01.1.1
CGGCATCGAATGCGCATGTGCGACCCCCGGGCACAGTCAGCCAAAACGTCGGCTTTCGGGGGTAACGGCCGCCTCGGTGGCCAAAATTGAGGCGCCAAGCTGTCGGCGAAATCGGATCTGCCTGTGGCTCGGATCGCTATCCGGCAGGCCAGCTATGCTGACGGTGCGCTACAAAGAGACTATCGGCCCCTAGGCTCACTTCTTTGGGAAGGGCACGCCCTTGGTGGTGAATCGCTGCCCTCTGCCGATAGGGCGCACGGGGCGCTTCGTGGCGGCGGCCTTGCCGGTTCCTGGCGGCTGGTGAGCGGGCACGAGCTGGTCGGGGCGGGGGCCAATCAGGTCGGCGCGGCCCATCTCCTTC
>NZ_SRTP01000152.1:0-358 GCF_004791945.1 Mesorhizobium sp. M3A.F.Ca.ET.175.01.1.1
GCCGTTCAAGCTGCGCGACATGGCGCTCAACAACCGCATCGTCGTCTCGCCGATGGCGCAGTACAAGGCCGTCGACGGCTGTCCGACCGACTGGCATTTTGCTCACTATGCCGAGCGCGCCAAGGGCGGCGCCGGCCTCGTCTATATCGAAATGACCTGCGTCAGCCCCGAGGGGCGCATCACGCCCGGATGTCCCGGCTTCTACAAGCCTGAGCACGAGGTCGCGTGGAAGCGCCTGGTCGACTTCGTCCATGCCGAGACCGAGGCCAAGATCTGCGCCCAGATCGGCCATTCCGGCGCCAAGGGTTCGACCCGCGTCGGCTGGGAGGGAACGGATGTGCAGATCGGAAGAGCACAC
>NZ_SRTP01000153.1:0-358 GCF_004791945.1 Mesorhizobium sp. M3A.F.Ca.ET.175.01.1.1
GCTCGCCGCCATTAGACCCGGCGTAACAAGTGGAGAAGTCGATGCTGCGTGTCGTGGCACTGTGGCTCGCGCTGGTCTCGCCCATGCCTTTCTTAATAGAATCGGCTACTCCGTGGGCGTTGGCATCTGTCCGGGTTGGGGTGAAGGATGGGTCATGGACCTAAAGGACGGAGATCCCCGCGTCCTGCACCCAGGCATGGTATTCCATATCGTGCCGGTGCTATTTCCCGAGCCGAACATTAGCGTAGGCTTCAGCGCCACAGTGCTCGTCACCGAGACCGGCGCTGAAATCATCTCGGATTACCCGAGGGAGATGGAATGCTGAAAGCCATCGACGACATCACTCCGTAAGACTGGG
>NZ_SRTP01000154.1:0-357 GCF_004791945.1 Mesorhizobium sp. M3A.F.Ca.ET.175.01.1.1
GCCCTCCTCCACGGTGACATCGGGCCAGACATGAGCCAGCAGATCCTTCTTGCTGACGACCTCGTTCGGGCGGGCAGCCAAAGTGGTCAGGATGTCAAAGGCGCGTTCGCCAAGATCAACCGGCACGCCCTGGCGCAGCAGGAGCCGTTCATTCACAACCAGGGTGAAAGGACCAAACGAAATCATGTCGGTTGTCCGCGGCTCCGACCGTATCATGGAGTCATCCTTCGCCTGACTGAGGACTGTCCCGGCTCGCAGATCCCTCGGGACAGACCCGTCGCGCCAAGCGGCGATCCGCGGCGGGACATGACGGTAACTCTGCTCTGAGAGGTGCTGCTGGCTGGCACTAACACTTCC
>NZ_SRTP01000155.1:0-357 GCF_004791945.1 Mesorhizobium sp. M3A.F.Ca.ET.175.01.1.1
GCCCAGCCTTGCCGAGCAGTTGCTTAAGCGCCTCGACCCGATAGACGACCGAGGGGCCAAACCCCTCGACGCGTAGCAGCGTCACGGCATCGCTGCCGTGCTTGCCGCCGGCAACCTTCAAGGCGATGCGCTCCGGCAGATGCGCCGCGCTCGAGACTTCGGCGCTGGAGCCCAGCGCCAGCGCCATGGCGGCGACGGCGGCATCGTCGAGCAGGCCGCGGATGGCCAAGGTGACCTCGGTCTCGGCAGCCGGCAGCACCTTGAAGGTGACGTCGGTCAGCACGGCGAGCGTGCCCCAGCTTCCCGCCATCAGCTTGGAAAGATCGTAGCCGGTGACGTTCTTGACGACGCGGCCGC
>NZ_SRTP01000156.1:0-356 GCF_004791945.1 Mesorhizobium sp. M3A.F.Ca.ET.175.01.1.1
GCCGCCGCCACCTTCAGCCACAGCGCCTTTTCGCCGAGCGTGCCGACCAGGCCGGCATGCGCCGCCCGATCCGCCTCGGTGAGGCGCGGCGGCAGGGCGATCGGCCTTGCGCCGATCGAAATGTCGGGTTCATGCAGCATGATCGTCTCCTTTGGCACGCAGAGTGCTCGCGCCTGGGTTGGTCGAACGCGCAAAGCATCCGCGCAAGCGCACCCGCGACCGAAAAGATTGTGCCGGCTTCTTGGCCAGCCTGGGCGCTTGTCGCTATCGCGGCAAGCAGGATTGTCCAACGCTTCCAATGCCTGCATAGTTGCGCATGACCCCCCTTGGCGCTATACCCACGGCCGCAAGGAGCT
>NZ_SRTP01000157.1:0-356 GCF_004791945.1 Mesorhizobium sp. M3A.F.Ca.ET.175.01.1.1
CGTCACCGGAATCGCGCTGTTCATCACGGCCTCGCTCGCCTGTGCGATCGCGCCCGATCCGGCCATATTGATCGCCTTCCGCGCCATACAGGGTATTGGCGCGGCGATCATGGTGCCGGGCAGCCTCGCCATCATCGCCAAAGCCTATCCGAAGAAAGAGCGCGGCCGGGCCATCGGCATCTGGGCCGCCGCTTCGGCGCTGACCACGGCGCTAGGGCCGGTGCTGGGCGGCTTTGTGCTCACGACTTTCGGCGATGGGGTCTGGCGCGCGATCTTTGCCATCAACCTGCCGCTTGGGATGATCTCGATCTATCTGCTTTTGGCCAAGGTGTCGGCCGACAAGCCGACCGATAATT
>NZ_SRTP01000015.1:0-143294 GCF_004791945.1 Mesorhizobium sp. M3A.F.Ca.ET.175.01.1.1
GCATCCGGCCGGCGGTGCAGGCGCTGCAGGACCTCGGCATGCACCGCAAGGTGCAGCTGATCGTCTCCGGCGGCATCCGCAACGGCGCCGACGTCGCCAAGGCGCTGGCGCTCGGCGTCGACGCGGTGTCGATCGGCACCGCGGCGCTGGTCGCGCTCGGCGACAACGATCCGCGCTGGGAGGCCGACTACAACGCGCTCGGCAGCACGGCCGGCGCCTATGACGACTGGCATGAGGGCCGCGACCCGGCCGGCATCACCACGCAGGACCCCGAACTGATGAAACGGGTCGACCCGATCGCCGCCGGACGGCGGCTGGCGAACTACCTCAAGGTGATGACGCTCGAGGCGCAGACCATCGCCCGCGCCTGCGGCAAGAACAGCCTGCACAATCTCGAGCCCGAGGATCTCGTCGCGCTCTCCATCGAAGCCGCCGCCATGGCCGGCGTGCCGCTCGCCGGCACCAGCTGGATCCCGGGGAAGAACGGCTTCTAAGACACCAGACCACAGGCATCCCAATCCGCGAGGAACGACAAAATGGGGAACGATCTCGCCGCATTCGCCAGAGAAAAGGGCGTCAAATATTTCATGATCTCCTACACCGACCTGTTCGGTGGGCAGCGCGCCAAGCTGGTGCCGGCGCAGGCGATCGCCGACATGCAGAAGAACGGTGCCGGCTTTGCCGGCTTCGCCACCTGGCTCGACCTGACGCCGGCGCATCCCGACATGCTGGCGGTGCCGGATCCGGATTCCGTGATCCAGCTGCCCTGGAAGCCGGAAGTCGCCTGGGTCGCCGCCAATTGCATCATGGACGACAAGCTCGTCGGCCAGGCGCCGCGCAACACGCTTAAGCGGCTGATCGCGGAAGCGGCGAGCGACGGCATGCATGTCAAGACCGGCGTCGAGGCCGAATTCTTCCTGACCACGCCTGACGGCAGCGCGATCTCCGATCAGTACGACACCGCCTCCAAGCCCTGCTACGACCAGCAGGCGGTCATGCGCCGCTACGACGTGATCGCCGAGATCTGCGATCACATGCTGTCGCTGGGCTGGGGCGCCTACCAGAACGACCACGAGGACGCCAACGGCCAGTTCGAGATGAACTGGGCCTTCGACAACGTGCTGGCGACGGCCGACAAGCATTCCTTCTTCAAGTTCATGGTGCGCTCGATCGCCGAGAAACATGGCCTGCGCGCGACCTTCATGCCCAAGCCTTTCCCGGGGCTGACCGGCAATGGCTGCCACGCCCATATCTCGGTATGGGACGAGACCGGCAAGACGAACGTATTCGCCGACAAGTCGATGGAACTCGGCCTGTCGGCCAAGGGCAGGCACTTCCTTGGCGGCATCATGAAGCACGCCTCGGCGCTTGCCGCGATCACCAATCCGACGGTCAATTCCTACAAGCGCATCAATGCGCCGCGCACGATCTCGGGCGCGACCTGGGCGCCGAACACGGTGACCTGGACCGGCAACAACCGCACCCACATGGTGCGCGTGCCCGGCCCCGGCCGCTTCGAACTGCGCCTGCCGGACGGAGCCGCCAACCCCTATCTGCTGCAGGCGGTGATCATCGCCGCCGGTCTCGACGGCATCCGTTCCAAGGCCGATCCGGGCAGGCGCTACGACATCGACATGTACCAGCTCGGCCATACGGTGACCGACGCACCGAAACTGCCGCTCAACCTGCTCGACGCATTGCGCGAATTCGACAACGACAAATCGCTCAAGGCGGCGCTGGGCGAGGAATTTTCGTCGGCCTACCTAAAGCTGAAGCACCAGGAATGGAATTCCTATGCTTCGCATTTCACGCAGTGGGAACGCGACCACACGCTGGATATCTAGAGCATCGGACCAAAAAAGCGTGAAGCGAATGTCGGCACATACGGCGGTCCAGGAACAGTCCAGCGTGAGGCGAGCGGCCTCGGAATGACGTCATGAAATACTCGATCTTCTCGCTCGCCCGCGCCGCTTTCTCCGGCCACAAGAATTGGACGACCACCTGGCGGGATGCGGCGCCAAAAGACCGTTACGACGTCGTGATCATCGGCGGAGGCGGCCACGGGCTGGCGACGGCCTGGTTTCTCGCCAGCGAGTTCGGCATCCGCAACGTCGCGGTGCTGGAGAAGGGCTGGATCGGCTCCGGCAATGCCGGGCGCAACACCACCATCATCCGTTCCAATTACGGTCTGCCCGGCAACACCGGCTTCTACGAATTGTCGATGAAGCTGTGGGAAAGCATGGAGCAGGACCTCAACTACAACGCGATGGTCAGCCAGCGCGGCGTCCTCAACCTCTATCACTCCGACGCACAGCGCGACGCGTTCGCGCGGCGCGGCAACACGATGCGCATCAACGGCATCGACGCCGAGCTGCTCGACCAGGCGGCGCTCAGGAAGATGCTGCCCTTCCTTAACTTCGACAATGCGCGCTTCCCGGTGCAAGGCGGTCTCTTGCAGCGGCGCGGCGGCACGGCGCGGCACGACGCCGTGGTGTGGGGCTACGCGCATGCGGCGAGCGCGCTCGGCGTCGACATCATCCAGAACTGTGAGGTCACCGGCTTCCTGCGCGACGCCAACGGCAAGGTGACCGGCGTCGAGACCTCGCGCGGCCGCATCGGCGCCGGCAAGATCGGCATGGCGGTCGCCGGGTCATCCTCGCGCGTCGCGGCGATGGCGGGACTGCGCTTGCCGATCGAAAGCCACGTGCTGCAGGCCTTCGTCTCGGAGGCGATCAAGCCGCTGCTGCCCAACGTGATGACCTTCGGCGCCGGGCACTTCTATGTCAGTCAGTCCGACAAAGGCGGGCTTGTCTTCGGCGGCGACCTCGACGGCTACAATTCCTACGCCCAGCGCGGCAATTTGCCGGTCATGGAGGATGTCTGCGAAGGCGGCATGGCGCTGATCCCGATGATCGGCCGCGTGCGGCTCCTGCGCCAATGGGGCGGCATCATGGACATGTCGATGGACGGCACGCCGATCATCGACAAGAGCCCGGTCGATGGTCTCTATCTCAACGCCGGCTGGTGCTATGGCGGCTTCAAGGCGACGCCGGGTTCCGGCTTCGTCTTTGCCCATCTCATCGCCCGCGATCAATCGCACAAGGAAGCGGCGCTGTTCCGGCTCGACCGGTTCCAGCGCGGCGCCATGATCGACGAGAAGGGCCAGGGCGCCCAACCGAACCTGCACTAGAGATGAGCATGATGGCATCCAAAAACCGCTCCACACTTTTTGGCATCATGCTCTGAGGCCCTCGGAACCATGCGGATAGTCTGTCCCTTCTGCGGCGAACGCGAACTCGGCGAGTTCACCTATCTCGGCGACGCCAAGCCGAAACGCCCCGCGGCCCATGCCGGCGAGGACGCGGTCTACGAGTATGTCTACCTGCGCGACAACGTCGCCGGCGTGATGGACGAGCACTGGTATCATGGCGGCGGCTGCCGGGCGTGGCTGAAGGTCACCCGCAACACGCTGACGCATGAAATTTCTTCCGTTCAGCCGGCAGCGGGCGCCGGTGCGGCAAAGGTCGGTGCGTGATGATTGGCGGCGCGCAGACACACCGGCTGGCGGACGGCGGACTCATCGACCGGTCGGTTCCACTGAGCTTTAGCTTCGACGGCAAGACGCTTGTCGGCTTCCAGGGCGACACGTTGGCTTCGGCGCTGGTCGCCAACGGCATCAAGCTGGTCGGCCGCTCGTTCAAGTATCACCGCCCGCGCGGCATCCTGACGGCGGGTTCGGAGGAGCCCAACGCGCTGGTCGAACTGCGCAGCGGCGCCAGGCGCGAGCCGAACACCAAGGCGACGACGGCCGAACTCTATGAAGGCCTCGAAGCCGCCAGCCAGAACCGCTGGCCGTCACTCAATTTCGACCTGATGTCGGTCAACCAGCTGTTCGCGCCGATCTTCGTCGCCGGCTTCTACTACAAGACCTTCATGTGGCCGGCGAAGTTCTGGGAGTCGGTCTACGAGCCGATGATCCGCCGTGCCGCCGGCCTCGGGCGCGCGGCGGGCGTTTCCGATCCCGATCACTACGACAAGGCCTGGGCGCATTGCGACGTGGTGATCGCCGGTTCCGGCCCGGCCGGCCTGGCGGCGGCGCTTGCGGCAGGCCGCAGCGGCGCGCGCGTCATCTTGTGCGAAGAGGATTTCGTCCTCGGTGGCCGGCTGCTTGCCGATGGCGGCACGATCGACGGTCTGCCGGCGGCCGAGTGGATAGCGCGCGCGCTCGGCGAACTCGCGGCCATGCCGGATGTCCGCATCATGCCGCGCACGACGCTGTTCGGCGTCTATGACGGCGCCACCTATGGCGCGATCGAAAAGGTGAACGACCATCTGCCGGTCCCGCCGGAACACCAGGTGCGGCAGCGGCTGTGGCGCATTGTTGCGAAGCGGTGCGTGGTCGCTGCCGGCGCGATCGAACGGCCGATCGTCTTTGCCGGCAACGACACGCCGGGCGTGATGATGGCGTCGGCCATGCGCAGCTACATGAGCCGCTACGCGGCAACGCCGGCGCGACGCCTCGCGCTGTTCACCAACAATGCGGATGGCTGGCGCACGGTCGAAACGGCGCTCGGCGCGGGACTGCAGGTCGCAGCGGTGATTGATGCGAGGCCCGACGTTTCGCCCGCGCACCGCTCGCTTGCCGGCAAGGCAGGCTTCCCGGTGCTGCACGGCTCCGTCAGCAGCGTCGATGGCGGCAAGGACGGCGTGCGCAAGATCACCGTCTCGCTGACCGGCGGCGCGCGGGCCGAAGTCGAGGCGGACGGGCTTGCGGTCTCCGGCGGCTGGAACCCGGCGGTCGGGCTCACCTCCTATCATCGCGGGCGGCCTAAATGGCGCGACGACATCGCCGCCTTCGTGCCGGACGGCGCGCCGCCCGGCATGGTTGCCGCGGGCGCCGCCAACGGCGCTTTCGGCCTTGGGGCCTGTCTGCGCGAAGGCTTTGAAGCCGGTGCGGCTGCGGCCCGCGATACAGGACGCGGCGGCGATGCCGGATCCATGCCCGTCGCCAGTGACGAGGCTTTTTCGCTTACTCCGCTCTGGCACGTCGCCGGCAAGGGCAAGGCCTTCGTCGACCTGCAGCACGACGTCACCGCGTCCGACGTCGAACTGGCGCAGCGCGAGGGCTTTGAATCGGTCGAGCACCTGAAGCGCTACACCACGCTGGGCATGGCGACCGACCAGGGCAAGACTTCCAACGTCGCCGGTCTTGCCATCATGGCGGCGGTCACCGGCAAGTCCATTCCGGAGACCGGCACGACGATCTACCGGCCGCCTTATGTGCCGGTCGCCATCGGCGCTTTCGCCGGCCATCACCGCGACGAGAATTTCCATGCGATCAGGCTGACGCCGTCGCATCACTGGGCGGCAGAACAGGGCGCGGTGTTCGTCGACACCGGTCTCTGGAAACGCGCGCAATGGTACCCGCGCGCCGGCGAGAAGGACTGGCTGGAATCGGTGACCCGTGAGGTCAAGGCGGTGCGCGGCGGCGTCGGCTTCTGCGACGTCTCGACACTCGGCAAGATCGACGTGCACGGTCCTGATGCCGGCGCCTTCCTCGACCGCGTCTACATCAACAGTTTCTCGAACCTTGCCGTCGGCAAGGCGCGCTACGGGTTGATGCTGCGCGAAGACGGCATCGTCTATGACGACGGCACGACCTCGCGACTGGCCGATGACCACTATTTCCTCACCACCACCACCGCCAAAGCCGGGCTGGTGATGCAGCATCTCGAGTTCTGCCGCCAGGTGCTGTTCCCCGACCTCGACGTGCAGCTCACCTCGGTCTCCGACCAATGGGCGCAGTTCTCGATCGCCGGGCCGAAGACGCGCGATCTGCTGAAGGAGGTCGTCGATCCGGTCGAGGACCTGTCCAACGAAGGCTTTCCGTTCATGGGCGCGCGTGAAGTCGTGTTGCGCGGCGGCATCAAGGCGCGGCTGTTCCGCATCTCCTTCTCCGGCGAGATGGCCTTCGAGATCTCGGTGCCGGCGCGCTATGGCGAGGCGCTGGTGCGCAACCTGATGATTGCCGGCAAGCAGTTCGGCGTGACACCCTATGGCACCGAGGCGCTTGGCGTGATGCGCATCGAGAAGGGCCATGTCGCTGGGCCCGAGCTCAACGGCACCACCACGGCGGGCGACCTCGGCCTCGGCAAAATGATGTCGACCAAGAAGGATTTCGTCGGCCGCGTCATGGCCGGCCGCGAGGCGCTGATCGCGCCGAACCGGCAGGTGGTCGTCGGCATCAAGCCGACCGACAAGGCGCGGCGCCTGCGCTCCGGCGCGCACATCATTCCGAAGGGCGAAGTCCCCGGTCCCGGCAACGACCAGGGCTATGTCACCTCGGTGTGCTTCTCGCCGATGCTCGACCAGTGGATCGGGCTCGGACTGGTCGAGCGCGGCCGCGACCGTATCGGCGAGATCGTGCGCGCGCATGATCCGCTGCGCGGTGAGGACTACGATGTCGAGCTTTGCCATTCCGTCTTCTATGATCCGGATGGAGGGCGCCAGCGTGGCTGAGTTTTCCTGGGACGTTCATAGCCCCCTGGAGCGCGCGCTTGTTGCCGGCCCCTATGGCGCAAAGGGCGATGCGGGTGTGTCGCTGACCGACATCCGCAATTTCGAGCTCATCCAGGTGATGGCGCGGCGAGGCAAGGCGGCAGCGATGCTCAATGCTGCGAAGGCGCGCTTCGGTATCGCCGCGCCGGAAACGCCGAAGGCGGTCAGCACGCCCGACGCGACACTGATCTGGTCCGGGCCGGACCAGTTCTTTGTGCTGTCGAAAGGCGGCAGGCACAGTATGGACGCGCTCGTTCCAAGCTTTGCCGGTTCGGCCTCGCTGTCCGACCAGTCGCATGCGCGGGTACTGGTCGGCGTCTCCGGCGCGAAGGCCCGAACAATGCTGGCCAAGTTGGCGTCGATCGACCTGCACCCTGACGCGTTCCCCGTCGGCGCCGCAGCAGCAACATCGATCGACCATACGAGCGTGACGCTCTGGCGCGGCAAGGACCGGGACGACGGCCAGGCCGTCTTCAACCTGCTGGTGTTCGCGACCTTCGCCGAGAGCCTCTGGCACACAATGCTCGACTCCGCCGCCGAATATGGTGCGGCGGTGGCGCTTGCCGAAGAACTTGGCTGACGCCCGGCCAGCCGGGTTTCGCGCGCCTCTGTCCCCTTGGTACGGGATCATCCGCCACCGGCTTGCGCCGATGGCGGATGACACGACGTCGCCACCTTCTTATTCCGCGGCCAGCGCCAGCTGCGGCCTTTCAATGCCTTCAATATCGGCCGGCTCCGGTGTCTGCTCTTCGGCCTCAGCCTTCTTGGGCTCGCGGCCGAAGAACAGGGCATAGCCGGCCGGCAGCACCAGGATGGTGAGCACCGTGGCGACCAGGATGCCGCCCATCATGGCGTAGGCCAGCGGTCCCCAGAAGACGGCGCGCGAGATCGGGATCAGCGCCAGCACGGCGGTCAGCGCCGTCAGCATGATCGGCCGAAAGCGGCGCACGGCAGCACCCACGATCGCCTCCGATCGTTCCATGCCTGCTGCGATGTCCTGGTCGATCTGGTCGACCAGGATGATCGAGTTGCGCATGATGATGCCGAGCAGCGCGATGACGCCGAGAATGGCGACGAAGCCGAATGGCGCGCCGCTGATCAGAAGCGCTGCGGCGGCACCGATGATGCCGAGCGGGCCGGTGGCCAGCACCAGCATCGCCTTGCCGAAATGCTGCAACTGGACCATCAGCAAGATGACGATGATGGCCAGCATGATCGGCGCCTTGGCCGCGATCGAGGCCTGGCTTTCGGCCGAGTCTTCGGCGCCACCCTGGATCTCGATCTTGTAGCCGGGCGCCAGGCCTGCGCGCAGGTCCTTGATGTCGTTGTACATCTTGGTGACGACGTCGTTCGACTGCACGCCGTCGGGCAGCGTGCCGCGCACGGTGATCGTCGGTAGGCGGTCGCGCCGCCATTCGATGCCCTGCTCCATCACGGGCACGACCTTCGCCACCTGCGACAGCGGCACAGAGCCGCCGAAGTCGGTCGGGATGTAGACGGAGTCGACGGAGGACAGCAGATGGCGGGTGGCGTCCGGCTCGCGGGCGACGATCGAGACCGTCTCCTCCCCGTCGCGGAAGTCGTCGAGCGGCGCGCCGGCCATGGTGGCCTGCAGCATCTGGCGGATGCGTTGCGAGGTGACGCCCAGCGCGCGGGCGCGGTCCTGGTCGATCACCAGCTTCATCGCCGGCACCGGCTCCAGCCAGTCGTCATGAACGGCGCCGAGCAGCGGATTGGCCTGAAAGCGCTCCTTCACTTCGTCGGCGATGCGGCGCACTTCCTTGCGGTCCGGACCCATGACGCGCATCTGCACCGGCCAGCCGGTCGGCGGGCCGAGAAACAGGCGATCGACCTTGGCGCGGATCGAGGGGAAATCCTCGGCGAGAATGCCGCGCAGCTTGAGGATCAGCCGTTCGCGCGCCGGTTCGTCCTTGGCCATGACCAGGAGCTGGGCGAAGTTCGGATTCCTGAGCTGCTGGTCGAGCGGCAGGAAGAAGCGCGGCGCGCCCTCGCCGATATAGGTTGCGATGAAGCGCTTGTCCTGGTCGTCCATCATTTTGGCTTCCAGCGCCTTGGCCTGTTTTTCGACCTCCTTGATCGAGGTGCCTTCGGGCAGCCAGAGATCGACCAGGATCTCCGGTCGCGAGGACTGCGGGAAGAAGTTCTGCGGAATGAACTGGAAGGCCCAGAGGCTGGTGCCGAAGGTGACCAGCGTCATCAACAGCACGATAATGCGATGGCGCACGGCCCAGGTAACCGTCGCGCGCAGGCGGCGGTAGAAGCCGGTGTCGAAGACATCGTGATGCGAGCCGGCGTGCTTGCGCTGCTTCAGAATCATGTGGCCCAGCCACGGCGTGAAATAGACGGCGACGAACCAGGACACGACCAGCGCGATGCCGACGACGTAGAACAGCGTGCGCACATATTCCCCGGCGGTGGAGGCGGCGAAGCCGACCGGGATGAAGCCGGCGGTGGTGATCAGCGTGCCGGTGAGCATCGGGAAGGCGGTTGAGGAATAGGCGAAGCTCGCCGCCTCGATCTTGACCAGTCCCTCCTCCAGCTTCCGCTCCATCATCTCCACGACGATCATGGCGTCGTCGACCAGCAGGCCGAGCGCGATGATCAGCGCGCCGAGCGAGATGCGCTGCAGGTCGATGCCGATCTCGTACATGATGGCGAAGGTAGCGGCCAGCACCAGCGGAATGGCGATGGCGATCACCAGGCCGGAGCGCCAGCCGATCGACAGGAACGAGACGACGAGCACGATCAGCAGCGCCTCGCCGAGCGCCTCCATGAACTCGTTGACGGCATCCTTGACGACCTCGGGCTGGTCGGAGATCTGGTCGACAGCAACGCCATAAGGCAGCCCCTCCTCGAAGCGCTTGTAGGTCGCCTCGACATCCTTGCCGACGTCCCTGACATTGAAGCCCTTGGCCATGACGACGCCGACCTGGACGCTCTCGTGGCCGTTGAAGCGGTATTTGCGCTCGAACGGGTCCTCGAGGCCGGAGGTAACTGTGGCGATGTCGCCGAGCCGCGTCACCTGGTTGCCGGAGCGCAACCTCAGTTCTCGGATGTCGGCGGCTTTGGTGACGTCGCCCTCGACCGAGATGCGAACGGAGCGCAGGCCGGTATCGACCGAGCCCGCCGGGTCGACGGCGTTCTGGCCCTTGATCGCGTTCTGCAGGTCGAGGATGGTCAGGCCACGCTCGGCGAGCGCCTTGGACGAGACGTCGACATAGATCTTCTCCGGCTGGTCGCCGATGATGACCGCCTTCTCGACACCCGGCGTCGTCAGCAGCATGTCGCGCGCCTGAATGGCGAACTTCTTCAATTCCGGATAGGTGAAGCCGTCGCCGCTGATCGAATGCAGCGTGATGAACGTGTCGCCGAACTCGTCGTTGAAATAGGGACCAAGCAGGCCCTGCGGCAAGTCGCTGGCGATGTCGCCGACCTTCTTGCGCACCTGGTAGAAGGCGTCCTTCACCTCTTCAGGATTGGTGTCGCCCTTGACCTGCAAGGTGATGATGGCGCTGCCGGCGCGGGTGTAGGAGCGCACGAAGTCGAGATGCGGCGTTTCCTGCAGCTTGCGCTCGATCTTGTTGACGACCTGGTCTTCCATGTCCTGGATCGAGGCGCCCGGCCAGATCGCTTGCACCACCATGATGCGGAAGGTGAAATCCGGGTCTTCCTTCTGGCCCATGCGCATCAGGCCCAGCGCACCGGCAACGATGATCAGGCCGAACAGGAAGCGGGCGATGCTCGGATGTCCGATCGCCCAACGCGAGAGATTGAAGGGGCGCTTTTCAGTGCTGCTGTCGGTGGTCATGGCACAAGTCCAGTCCAATTGGTCGACAAGGCACGCTTGCCGTTTAGTCGTGATGTCTCTGTCGGGTTTCCGGGCGACAGGGCCCTGCGGCGGAGAGACGCGCAATCGCCCTGGAAGCGGCATGGACGCGGGGGAGCCATCATGCCGGCATCTTGGCGATCGGGCGCCTGTCGCCCGGAAACCGTGGCCTGCCCGGCCCTCGGCGAGGCAGGCATTTCTTCGTCGCTAGCGCACGCTGCTGGTTGCCGCGACGTCGTCGCTCGCCGAGGCGGATTGCTGCTCTGCATCGCCCGAGAGTTTGACCTTGAGATTTTCGGTCATGAACTGGGTACCGGCCGCCACCACCACGTCACCCTGCTTCAGGCCCTCCGCGACCGAGACACCGTCGGCGGTGAAATTGGCGACCCTGATCGGCCGCGGATGCACCGTCTCCGAGGCGCGGTCGACCGTCCAGACGATCTGCTTGCCGTCCTTTTCGGTCATCGCGGTCAGCGGGATCGACACCAACTGAGCCTTGCTGCCGACGGTCGCCTCGACATTGGCGGTCATGCCGAGCAGGACCCGCGGGTCGTTGGGCAGCGAGACACGAACCGCGAACGTGCGCGATTGCGGATCGGCGCTGCCGGCAACCTCGCGGACCTTGCCGTCGAGGACGAGCGCGTCGTCCGACCAGAAGCTCGCCTTGACCTCCTTGCCCGGCTTGAAACCAGCAATATCCATCTCCGGCACCGCGATCAGCACCTCCTTCTCACCGTCGACAGCCACCGTCATCACCGGCGTGCCGGCGCCGACCACCTGGCCGATATCGGCCGAGATGGTAGTGACGATGCCGTCTTCACTGGCCTTGAGATCGGTGTAGCGGACCTGGTTCTGCGCCTGGGCCAGGGTCGAACGGGCGGCATCGCGCGTCGCCACCGCCTGGTCGTAGGTGAGCACAGCCTGATCGAGCTGCGACTTCGGCGCGAAATTCTTGGCATAGAGCTGCTCGGCGCGCTTTCTGGCGAGATCGACGGTCTCGACCTGCCGTTCGGCCGCGTCGACGCTCGCCTTCGCGCTCTTCACCGACAGCTCGTAGTCGGACGGATCGACGCGGGCGAGCACGTCGCCGGCATTGACATGCTGGCCAATGTCGACGAGGCGCTCGGTGACCTTGCCGGC
The DNA here is from genome assembly GCF_004791945.1 of Mesorhizobium sp. M3A.F.Ca.ET.175.01.1.1. Taxonomy (NCBI): domain Bacteria; kingdom Pseudomonadati; phylum Pseudomonadota; class Alphaproteobacteria; order Hyphomicrobiales; family Phyllobacteriaceae; genus Mesorhizobium; species Mesorhizobium sp. M3A.F.Ca.ET.175.01.1.1. The sequence continues at coordinate 11,546 of NZ_SRTP01000015.1, forward strand.
GATGCGGAAGCCGAGATTCATCTCGGTACGGGCGCGCACCGAGCCGGAATAGTCGAGCTGGCGGGTGGTCTGCGCCTCACCGATCTCGACGACCTTCACCGGCCGGATGACTTCCAGAACTTCCGCCTTCTTCTCTTGGCTGCAGCCGGCAAGCCCGAGCGCCGCTACGATGAGGCCGGCGACCGGCAGCCTGCGGAGGACGAAACTGGACAAAGACACCTTAGCACTCCCGAAGTGGAGATGATTGTCGAACCGGCACCCGGCGGGCGGCGGCTATTTCAAGGCTCTGATGGCAAAATCGATGAGGTCGTCGGGCATTGCCCGGTTGGTCTTGGCCAGGCATTGCGCGACCATCTGCGGATGGCACAGGATGACGGTGGAAGCGCCAAAGCAGCGGGAGGCAATGACCGGATCCTGCTCCCTGAACTCGCCGGCCGCGATGCCTTCGCGGATCACCTCGGCGAGGAGGTCGTGGATGCGGTCGACATGCTTGTCGATGACGCCCCAGTCGCGCTCCAGCGCGACGATGACCATCTCATGCACCTTCTGCTCGTCGAGCATGACCTCGAGCGTCATCTTGTACTGCGCGTGAACGTAGCGGCGCAGCCGCTCCTCGGCGCTGAGCGGCAGGCGCGAAATCTCGTAAGCCATGGCGTAGCTGGCGCCGAGCATACGGCCGCATACGGCCTGGTGGATTTCGACCTTGGAGGCGAAGAAACGGTAGATGTTGGCCGGCGACATGCCGAGCTCGCGGGCAATGTCGGCGACGTTGGTCTTGCCGTAGCCGTAATGCCTGAACAGGCGCTCGGCGCAGTCGAGAATGCGCGTCACATTCTCCTGTCTGGCAGGATCGGCCACGATGTTGGCGGCTTCTGACATCGCTCTCTGTCGTTTGATGAGTGACGAATTTAAATTTTCGTCACTCTTAAATCGAAAGAGGCGCGGAGTCAACGCGGATTCGACGTACGCGTATAATTGGTGACAGATGGTGACAGGCGGATGCGAAGGAGGAAGCTAATCTCTGGGCGCGGCGATCCTTCGCGCCCCCCTCTGTCCTGCCGGACATCTCCCCCGCTTGGGGGGAGATCAGCGGCCTCGATGCCGGCGCTATTTCCTCCGACGTTGGGGATTGGCGAAGACGGAGATGACTGCCAATCTCCCCACCTGTGGGGGAGATGTCCGGCAGGACAGAGGGGGGCGCTGGCCCGCCAACGTCGAAGCCCTTGGCATCGCGAAGCCTAGGCGCTCTTCGCCATTTCCCGCAGCCGGAACTTCTGAATCTTGCCCGTCGAGGTTTTCGGAATCTCAGCGAACACCACCGCCTTCGGCACCTTGAAGCGGGCGAGCAAGCCGCGGCAATGCTCGATGATCTCGGCCTCGCTCGCGGTCTTGCCGGGCTTCAGCTCGACATAGGCGAGCGGCACCTCGCCCCATTTCTCGTCGGCGCGCGCCACCACGCCGCAGGACGCGACGGAAGGATGTTTGTAGAGCGCATCCTCTACCTCGATGGACGAGATGTTTTCGCCGCCCGAGATGATGATGTCCTTGGAGCGGTCCTTGAGCTGGATATAACCGTCCGGGTGCATGACACCGAGGTCGCCGGAATGGAACCAGCCGCCGGCAAAGGCCTCGTCGGTTGCCTTGCGGTTCTTCAGGTAACCCTTCATGACGATGTTGCCGCGGAACATGACCTCGCCGATGGTCTCGCCGTCGGCAGGCGTCTCCGCCATCGTCTCGGGGTCCATCACCGTCAGACCCTCGAGCGCGGCATAGCGCACGCCCTGGCGCGCCTTTCTTGCCGTTCGGGGCCCTTTTTCCAGTTCGTCCCACTCGTTGTGCCATTCGTTGACGACCGCCGGCCCGTAGGTCTCGGTCAGCCCATAGAGATGGGTGACGGCAAAGCCGGCATCGGCCATGCCGGAGAGCACGGCTTCGGGCGGCGGCGCGGCGGCGGTGTTGAAGGTGACGGTCTGCGGGAACTGGCGCTTGTCCTCGTCCTTCGCATTGATCAGCACCGACATGACGATCGGTGCGCCGCAGAGATGGGTGACGCCATTGTCGGCGATGGCATCATACATCGGTTTCGCCCGCACCCAGCGCAGGCAGACATGGGTGCCGGCCTGCACGGCAAGCGTCCAGGGGAAGCACCAGCCGTTGCAGTGGAACATCGGCAACGTCCAGAGATAGACCGCGTGCTTGGCCATGCCGGCATGGATTGTGTTGGCATAGGCCATCAGCGCCGCGCCGCGATGATGGTAGACGACGCCTTTCGGATTGCCTGTTGTCCCGGAGGTGTAGTTCAGCGAGATGGCGTCCCACTCGTCGTCGGGCAGCGACCAGGCGAATGCTTCGTCACCTTCAGCGACGAATTCCTCGTAGTCGAGCGTGCCGATCCGCTCGCCTTTGGGATAGGGCGCATCGGCCGCGTAGTCGGGATCGTCGTAGTCGATGACCAATGGCTTGGCCTTGGCCAATGCCAGCGCCTGGCTGACGATGCCCGAGAACTCGCGGTCGACGATCAGCAGCTTGGTGTCGGCATGGTCGAGTTGGAAGGCGAGCACGGCAGCGTCGAGCCGGGTGTTCAGCGAATGCAGCACCGCCTTTGTCATCGGCACGCCGAAATGCGCTTCCAGCATGGGCGGGGTGTTCGACAGCATCACCGTCACGGTGTCGCCTTTGCCTATCCCACGTTTCGAAAGCGCCGAGGCGAGCTTCAGCGAACGGCGCCAGAAATCGCGATAGGAGATGCGCCGGCTGCCATGAATTATGGCGACATGATCGGGATAGGTCTTGGCCGCCCGCTCCAGATAGGTCAGCGGCGTCAGCGGCTGGTGGTTGGCGGCGTTGCGGTCGAGATCCTGTTCGTAGGGATTGGCCATCCCGTCCTCCCCAGAGTGCTTTTCGTGCTTTCTAGCCGCATGGCGGCAATCATGCCATCCCCCGCGAACGGCGGGAAAATGCTATGATATGGGCGTCTGGCAGAATGCCTCGTTTCGACCCAATCCTGCAGACCGACAAATCATGCCGATAACGCCGATTTGACTTTTGTCGAGAGCCGTGACTAATGTCAGCCGAGGAGACGGCATGGCGATCCGACCGGCAGAACAGCTCATCCACAAGGCCGCCTGGCTTTACTATGCCCACGGCCTTCGCCAGGACGAAGTGGCGACCCAGCTCAAGATTTCGCGGGCGTCCGTCGCCATGTATCTGCGCAAGGCGCGCGAGACCGGCATCGTCAACATCTCGACCTCGACGCAGCTGTTCACCGATGACGTGACCGCGCGTAGGCTGGAGGACGCCTTCGCGCTCGACGCCGTATGGATCGCGCCGGAAAATGCCTATGTCGCCGATCCCTCGACCGACATAGCAGTGCTGGCGGCGAGCGTCTTTCTGGAACTGGTGAAGAAAGGCGATCGCATCGGCGTCGCCTGGGGCCGCACCGTCTATACCATCGCCGACATCATGTCCTATGCCGATTTGCAGGACGTCACGGTGGTGCAGCTCTGCGGCAATCTCGGCGCGCCCTATTCCTACCGGCCTGACCAGTGCACGATGGAGATCGCGCGCCGGCTGAACGCCAAGGGCCTGAATTTCTACGCGCCCCTGGTGCTCTCGACCGAGGAACTGGCACAGGGCCTGCGCGCCGAGCCGGTGATCCGCGACCAGCTTGACGGCATCAGCAACTGCGACCTGGCGCTGTATTCCGTGGGCACGGTCGATTCGGACAGCCATGTCGTGAAATGCGGCGCGCTCAATCCCGCCGAAATGCGCGACTTGCGCAGCCGAGGTGCTGCCGGCGTCATCGCCGGGCAGATCATCGACCAGAAAGGCGAAGCGCTCGACTGCAGCTACAACCGACGCGTCATTTCCGCCGAGCTCGCGTCGCTGCGCGCCATCGAGAAGCGGCTGATGGTGGTGCAGGAGGACAGCAAGTTCGAGCCGCTGCTGGCAGCTATGACCGGTGGACTCTGCACGCATCTGGTGATCGGCGCCCGCATGGCCGAACGCCTTCTCGAGCACGCCGGAATGGCCAGCAAGAAGGCTTCCTAGAAGAATCACCCTCGCCGCTTCTGTCATCAGGACGTCGCGGCCTATGTTTCATGAGCAGCAAGAAGACGGACATCGGACGGAACGAAATGAAGAACCTTTGGAACGACGCCGACGCGGAAAAGATGGTTGCGGACTATGGCAGGAAGGGTGTCGGCCGCGACCTGGCTCTGCGCGTCTACACGACCCGCCTTCTTGGCGGCGAGCCGCGGCTGGTGCTGCATGGCGGCGGCAATACCTCGTGCAAGACCAGGGCCACCGACCTCATCGGCGACGAATGGGACGTGCTCTGCGTCAAAGGCAGCGGCTGGGACATGGCGGTCATCGAGCCACAGGGACTGCCGGCGGTGAAGATGGGCGCGCTGCTGAAAGCCCGCGCTCTTGCCAAGCTTTCGGACGAGGACATGGTGGCGCTGCAGCGCTCCAACCTCATCGACCCTTCCTCGCCAAACCCGTCGGTCGAGACGCTGCTCCACGCCTTCCTGCCGCACAAATTCGTCGATCACACGCATTCGACTGCCGTTCTCGCCATTGTCGACCAGGAAGACAGCAAGGCGCTGGTGAAGACGGTGTTCGGCGAGAAGATGGGCTATGTGCCCTACATCATGCCAGGCTTCGACCTGGCCAAGGCAGCCGGTGATGTCTTTGACGCCGACTCGAGCGTCGAGGGTCTGATCCTCGACAAGCACGGCATCTTCACCTTCGGCGACGATGCCAAACAGGCTTACGACCGGATGATCCACTATGTGACGGTCGCCGAGGACTATGTCGCGAAGAACGGCAAGGCCAAGGCGGCAAAGGCGGCGCTGCCGGCGAAACTGGCCAGGCCGAGCGATATCGCGCCGATGCTGCGCGGCGCGGTGGCTGTTGCGCGCGGCGAAGGCCGCTTCGACCGCATGATCAGCGATTTCCGCACATCCGATGCGATCGTCGATTTCATCAATTCGGCCGGGATCGCCGAGCTGGCCGCACGCGGCGTGTCGACGCCGGATCTTTCGATCCGCATCAAGACCGGGCCGATGGCCGTGCCGGCGCCAGACGCCGACGCGCTCGGCGACTACAAGGCCGTCATCCGAAGCCATGTCGAGGCTTTCGCCAAGGATTACCGCGCCTATTTCGAGACCAATGACGCGCTCGACAACGTCAAGCGCACCATGCTCGACCCGATGCCGCGGCTGACGCTGGTCCCGGGCCTCGGCATGTTCGGTCATGGCCGCACATTGAAGGATGCCAAGATCGCCTCCGACATCGGCGAGATGTGGATCGAGGCGGTGCGCGGTGCGGAGGCCATCGGCAATTTCCAGCCGCTCTCCAAGGCCGACCTCTTCCCGCTCGAATACTGGTCGCTGGAGCAGGCCAAGCTCGCCTCCAACAAGCCGAAGCCGCTGACCGGCCAGGTCGTGCTGATCACCGGCGGCGGCGGCGCGATCGGCGCCGCGACGGCCAAGCTCTTCGCCGCCAACGGCGCGCATGCGGTCGTCGTCGACCTCGATCCCGCCAAGGCCGCGGAGGCGGCAAAGGCGGCCGGAAACAATTCGATCGGCGTCGGCGCCGACATCACCAATCCGGCCGAGATGCGGGCTGCCTTCGACAAAGCGGTCGCGGTCTATGGCGGCGTCGACATCCTGGTCTCCAACGCCGGGGCTGCCTGGGAAGGACGGATCGGCGAGCTCGACGACGCCACCCTGCGCAAGAGCTTCGAGCTCAATTTCTTCGCCCATCAGTCGGCGGCGCAGAATGCGGTGCGCATCATGCTGGAACAGGGCACCGGCGGCGTGCTGCTTTTCAACACCTCCAAGCAGGCGATCAATCCCGGGCCGAAATTCGGCGCCTACGGCCTGCCGAAGGCCGCAACGCTGTTTTTGTCCAGGCAATATGCGCTGGACTATGGCGCGCATGGCATCCGCTCCAACGCGGTCAACGCCGATCGCATCCGCTCGGGTCTGCTGACCGACGCCATGATTGCCAGCCGCTCCGGCGCGCGCGGCGTGTCTGAGAAGGAATACATGTCCGGCAACCTGCTCGGACAGGAGGTGACGGCCGAGGACGTGGCGCAGGCCTTCCTGCATCAGGCGCTCGCCGATCGCACCACCGCCGACGTGACGACGGTGGACGGCGGGAATATTGCGGCGGCGCTGCGGTAGGCGTCGAAGCAGCACCCCAGCAAAAGAGCGGCCTCGAGCCGCTCTTTTCTTTTGCCTGCCTCATTCGACAGCATTGTGCTGCCTACCCTGCGCTGGCCAGGTCAAAATCCCGCTTCAATCTTTTCCTTGGGTTCTTCGGCTTGAAGGCTCAACGGAATCTCGTATACGAGTATACGAGATCGATCGATTCGATTTCCAGCCCATCAACGTGACTACTGTGGAGATATCGATGGCGGCGAAAAGACTGCGGATTGGCGTGCTCTTTGGTGGCCGGTCCGCCGAGCACGACGTGTCGGTGCTTTCAGCGACCAATGTCATGCGCGCGCTGGAGCCCGCCAGATATGATGCCGTTCCGATCTTCGTCACCCGTGAAGGGCAATGGCTGCTGAGCCGCTTCGAAGACGGAGTGCTGGCGAAACCTTCGAGCGGCTCGGAGGTCTGTCTTGTGCCGGGCGGGCATGGACGGATGCTGGAGATCCCGGCCGACGGGCCGCCTCACGAACTGCCCAGCATCGACATCCTGTTTCCGGTCCTGCACGGTCTTCATGGCGAGGATGGTGCGGCTCAGGGGCTGGCGGAAGTGGCGCGCGTGCCGCTTGCCGGCTGCGGCATCCTGGGATCGGCCACGGCGCTCGACAAGGACATCGCCAAGCGGCTGCTGATGGCAGCGGGCCTGCCTGTCGCCCGGTCGATCACGATCCTGCCCGAAGCCACGCCGGCCTTCGCCGAAATCGCCAACGCGCTCGGCACGCCGATGTTCATCAAGCCGGCGCGCCAGGGCTCATCCGTCGGCGTCAGCAAGGTTGCGAGCGACAAGGACTACGAGGCGGCGCTGGCCGAGGGGTTGAGGCATGACGGCAAGCTGCTGGCGGAGGAGTTCATCCGCGGCCGCGAGATCGAATGCAGCGTGCTGGAAGACACGCAAGGCGGTCTCTTCGTCTCCCGTCCCGGCGAGATCGTGCCGGCCGAAAGCCACGGCTTCTACAGCTACGACGCCAAATACATCGACAAGGACGGCGCGGCACTGAAGGTGCCTGCCGAACTGCCCGGCGCAATCGAAGCAGAGATCCGCGAGACGGCGGCAAAAGCGTTCCGGGCGCTCGGCTGCGATGCAATGGCTCGCGTCGACTTTTTCGTGAGGCCAGACATGACGTTCCTGATCAACGAACTCAACACCATTCCCGGCTTCACAGACATCAGCATGTACGCCAAGGCAATGGCGGCAAGCGGCGTCAGCTATCCGGAGGTCATCGACCGGCTGGTGGCCCATGGACTGGTGCGGGCCGGGCGGACGGGCTGAGAGCAGGACGTGGCTCAGGCCTTCCTACGCTTCAGGCAATTGGCCGAGCGTATGACTTGCGGTGCCCAGCGGCTACAACATAGCGGCGTCGTTTGGGGCGCCAAACCTGCCCGAAAGTACCGGCACGCGTAGGAGAAATTGTACCTATTTTGCGATCTAAGCGATTTGTGTTTTTGGGTAGCGCCCGTATGTAGCCTGTAGGCACTTTTGATAAAGACTGAATATCTCGTCCTGCGTCATCCCTTTGACATCTGAACTGGTCGAAAAGATGAATTTCGCCAGATCGAGAGCTACGCGCTGATGTGTCCCGACACCTGTTTCGACGATGGTTGCCTCGGCCATTGATTCTCTCCGCCTTAATTTTGATCACCATAATCAAACGTGGGGCCTAGTTACAAGAGAACGCTGCAGACCACTCGAGAATTCAGTACTAGCTGTCAGCCTTCTCAGGCACATGGCGAGGGATAATCCGCATCTGATCGGCGATATCGGGCTGACAAAGAAAGAGGTCGAGGCCGAGATCGCGAAACTGCCCTTCTGGCAGCAATGAGGCCGCAACATTCGCCTTAGAAAGACAGAGAGCGGCCCGCGGGACCGCTCTCTTCATTTGCGACTGCCCGAACTTTACTTGGTGTTCGGGTTCGGCATCCAGGCCGGCATGGCGACATCAGCATGGGCGAACTGCGGCAGCTTGGCCGACAGATCCTCCATGTTCTTGATGTCCTTGTCGATCAGCTCCTTCTGGGTGATCAGCGTCGGCGGCACGATGACATTGTGGCCGGGATCCTCACCGGCGAGCAGCTGCGCCAGCGCGCGCACCGAGACCTGGCCGACGACGGCCGGGTTGGTGGCGGCGGTGGCGGCCCAGGCGCTGTCGGGCTCGCGCATCGCGGCAATATCTGATGTCGAGATGTCGGCCGAGTAGATCTTGATGTCCTTGTTCAGGCTGGCCTCGTCGACGGCGATCTTCACACCCTTTGCGAACTCGTCATAGGGCGCGAACATCACCTTGATGTCGGGATGCGCCTGCAGCACCGAACGCGCCTGGTTGGCGACGGAATTGGCGATCGGGTTGTCGAGCGTGCCGAACATGGCGACCTCGCTGATGCCCGAGTGCTTCTTCTTCACGTCCACCCAGGTCTCGTTGCGGCGGTCGAGCGGCGCGATGCCTGCCACGTAGACGTAGCCCGCCTTCCAGCTCTCGCCATTGTCCTTGACCGCCTGCTCCAGCGCCAGGCGCGCGAGGTCGCGGTCGGACTGCTCGATCTGCGGGATCTTCGGGTTCTCGACATTGACGTCGAAGGCCACGACCTTGATGCCGGCATCAACGGCGCGCTGGGCGGCGTCCTTCATCGATTCCGTCAGGCCGTGCTGGATGATGATGCCCTGCACGCCGAGTGCGATGGCCTGGTCGACCATGTCGGCCTGGAGCGCCGCGTCCTGGCGGCTGTCCAGCACGCGCAGATCGATGCCGAGCGCCTTGGCCTGCGCCTCGACGCCGGAGAGGTAGGCCTGGAAGAAGTCGCCGGTCGAGAGATAGCGCACCAGGGCGATCTTGACGCCGGGCTTGTCGAAGGGCGCCGGACGATCCGCTGCCAATGCGGTGCCCTGCATCAGCAGTGCCGCGCCTGCAAGGCCGAGTGCGGCCTTCCCGAAAAGTCTTCTTGTGATGCTCACTTCGTTTTCCTCCGTTGTTTTGTTCAATCTGCCCCGGTCGAAAACTATCTCTTGCCCCTGCCGGAAAGGGCGAAGGTGAAGACAAGGGCGACGACGAGAACCGCGCCCTTGACGAAATCCTGCGTGTAGTAAGGGGCGTTCATCATCGTCAGGCCTTGCAGGAGGACGCCGACGAAGACCGCGCCGACGGCCGTGCCGAAGGCGTTGGGCTTGGCGGCGCCGAGCACCGCGTAGCCGATGAGTGCGGCGGCGACAGCGTCGAGCAAGAGATTATTACCCGAGGCGATATCGCCGCGTCCAAGCCGGGCGGCGAGCAAAATCCCGCCGATCGAGGCAAAAACTCCCGAAATGACATAGGCCCAGATCTTGTATGCCTTGACAGGCGCGCCGGCGAGTTCGGCCGCGCGCTCGTTGGACCCGACCGCGTACATCATGCGGCCGAAACGGGTGTATTCGAGGAAGAACCAGATCACCACCGCAAGCATGATCAGCACCACCACCGAGACCGGGATGAGGTTCGGGATGAAGAAGTCGACGCGGTGACGGCCGAGCGCCAGGAAGGCCTCGCTGAACTTGCCATTGGCGACCGAGCCGTCGGGCATGGTCATCCCGGTGGCGATCGAACGGCCCTCGGTCGGGATGCGCTGCAGGCCAAGCAGCAGGAACATCATGCCGAGCGTCGCGAGCAGGTCCGGCACGCGCATGTAGACGATCAGCCAGCCATTGATCAGGCCGACGGCGACGCCAATGACTAGGCAGGCAATGACGGCGACGATGGCGTTCTGCTCCAGCACCACCATGGCGTAGGAGGCCGCCATCATGGCGCTGGTGGCGACCGATCCGATCGACAGGTCGAAACCGCCGACGACCAGCGTGGCGGTGACGCCGAGCGCCAAAATGCCGGTGATCGCCACCGACTGGAAGATGAAGACGGCGCTCTGCGGCGAGACGAAACCGTCGGCGGCGATCGCGAAATAGGCGATCAGCCCGAAGAGCAGGATGATGAAGCCATAGCGGATGGCATAGTCGCGCAATGTCATCGAACGCTCCCGCGCAGTTGCCCTCTCCGCCAAACTGGAACTCATGCCTGCACTCCAAATCTCGTCATCCGGCGATGTCACGCGGCGCTGTGAAGCGGCCCGCCGGCCACCTCCGCCAGTAGGCGGTCGAGGTCGATATCGGCATTCCTGTGCTCGCCGACAATCGTGTGTTCGGACATCACCAGGATGCGGTCGGCGGTCTCCAGCGCCTCGTCGAGCTCGGTGACGAAGAGAAGCGTAGCGCGGCCGTCGGCGCTTGCCCGCAACTTCGCGGCGATGTCGCGCCTGGCCGAAATGTCGACGCCCTGGAACGGCTCGTCGAGGATGAACAGCCGCGAGGCCTGCGACATCCAGCGCGCCACCATCACCTTCTGCTGGTTGCCGCCCGAAAGCGCCGAGAGCTCGTCCTTCTCGGAGCGGCAGACGATGCCGAGCTCGACGATCTGGCGGCGCGCCACAGCCCGTTCGGCGCGCTTCTTCATGACTCCGAGGCCCGACATGCGCTTGAGGAACGGCAGGCTGATGTTGCGCTCGATGTTGAAGCCGCTGACGATGCCGCTGGCTGCGCGATCCTTGGCGACGAGGTAGACGCCGGCGGCGATCGCCTCGCGCGCCGACTGAGGCGCGTAGGACTTGCCGTCCATATGCATGGCGCCGGCAAGCGGGCTGCGCACGCCGAACAAGGTTTCGGCAAGCGCTGTCTTGCCGACGCCGACCAGGCCGGTGATCGCCACCACCTCGCCGGCGCCGAGCGTCATCGAGATCGGCTTCGATCCTTGCGCGATCTGCAGGCCTTCGGCGCGGAAAACTGCGCGCGCCGAGCTTCTGGCAACGACCCGGTCGAGATGGATCTTGCGGCCGAGCATGGCGTTGACGGCGCCTTCATAGTCGAGCGGCTTCGTGTCGAAGACGCCGGAGATGACGCCGTCGCGCATCGAGACGATGCGGTCGGCAAGGCGCCTGATGTCCGACATGCGATGCGAGATGTAGAGAATGGCGACGCCCTGCCCGCGCAGCCGGTCGATCAGCGAAAACAGCCGGTCGGCTTCGGCGCTCGACAGCGAGGAGGTCGGTTCGTCGAGGATCAGCACCTTGGGCCGATGCGCCATCGCCCGGGCGATCGCCACCATCTGGCGGTCAGCCAGCGAAAGGTCGGCAACGCGTGCCCTGAGATCGATCGCCAGTCCCATGCGGTCGGCAACGGCCCTGGCCTCAGCACGAACATTGGCGGGCTTGAACAACAGCGAGGCGCCCTTGCCGCTCAGCCTGTCCAGCGTCAGATTGGTGGCGACGTCGAGATCGGCCACCACGCCGTCATTGATGTTCTGATGCACGGTGACGACGCCCGCGCGGATGGCCTCTGCCGGCGTCTTCGGGTCAAAGGCCATACCGGCGAGCCGCATCGTGCCGCCGTCGCGGTCGTAGACGCCGCTGACGATCTTGACCAGGGTGGATTTGCCGGCGCCGTTGGCGCCCATCAGCACGATCACCTGACCGGCAAAGATCTCGAGCGAGACGCCGCCAAGCACCTCGTTGTGGCCGAAGGATTTCCTCAAGCCCTCCACACGGAACACGGCGTCTGCGCCCATTCGTTCCTCCCTGACGTCGACGCTATGGGCTCGCTCGTCAATTGTCAACACGATTGACAATTGACAAAGCGCTACCTAGCTTGGCCCCGCCGCCATGGCTCCGCTATCGTTGGAAAAGATGAGCAGGAGGGTGAGGATGACCGAGACGAAGCCTTTTGAAGCATTGTCGGTGGAGACGCTGGCGAGCCGCCTTGGCGAGAACGAAGCGCTGACCGAGCGGATCGGTAGCGATGCCGGCCAGTGGAAGGTGCGCGAAGTCGGCGACGGCAATCTGAACCTCGTTTTCATCGTCGAGGGCGACAAGGGCGCCGCCGTGGTCAAGCAGGCGCTGCCCTATGTACGGCTGGTCGGCGACAGCTGGCCGTTGCCGTTGAAGCGCTCCTTCTTCGAATATCATGCGCTGACCAGGCAGGAGGCGCGGGCGCCGGGCTCGGTACCGGCGATCTACCATTTCGACGAGACCCAGGCGCTGATCGTCATGGAGTATCTGTCGCCGCACATCATTCTCAGGCGCGCGCTGATCGAAGGACGCGAGCTGCCGAACATCGCGCTCGACATCGGCTTGTTCATGGCCCGCACGCTGTTTCGCGGCTCCGACCTGTCGATGGCGGCAAAGGAGCGCAAGGCCGATCTCGCTTTGTTCGCCGACAATGTCGAGCTCTGCGACATCACCGAGAACCTGGTGTTCTCCGACCCCTATTGCGATGCCAGCATGAACCGGCACACCAGCCCGCAGCTTGACGGCCTGGTGGCCGAGCTGCGCGCCGACCGCAACCTCAAGGTCGAAGCGCAGCGGCTGAAGCACCTTTTCGCCGCCAATGCCGAGACGCTGCTGCACGGCGACCTGCATTCCGGTTCGATCATGGTCACCGACAACGAGACCCGTATGATCGATCCGGAATTCGCCTTCTACGGCCCGATCGCCTTCGACGTCGGCATGCTGCTCGCCAATTTCTGGATGGCCTTCTTCTCTCAGCGCGGTCATGAGGAAAAAGGCAGCCGGGACTCGATGCGAGCCTACCTGCTCAAGGTCACCGCCGAGACCTGGGCCATTTTCCGCGCCGAGTTCTCGCATCTGTGGCGGACAGAGCGCACCGGGATGCTCTACCAGAGGAGCCTGTTCGAGGATCAGGGCGACCGGCTCGGCTCGGAGCAGGCGCTCGACCACATGCTGTCGGGCATCTGGACCGACCTGCTCGGCTTTGCCGGCATCGAGGTGCACAGGCGCATACTCGGCCTCGCGCACAACGCCGATTTCGAGACCATTGCCGAGCCGGATCTGCGCGCCACATGTGAGGCCAAGGCGCTGCGCTTCGGCCGCCATATCGCCGTCAACCGGCGCCGGATCCACAGCATCGACGAGGTCAACAATCTGGCCGCGCTGATCGAACAGGAGAGCGGAATTTGAACGTCGGCGACCGCCACTACCGCACGATCTGGCTGAGCGACGACAAACGCTCGGTCGAGATCATCGACCAGCGCTGGCTGCCGCATGAGTTCCGCATCGAGAGGATCGGAACCGTCGCCGGGATCGCCACGGCCATCCGTGACATGTGGGTGCGCGGCGCCCCGCTGATCGGCGTCACCGCCGCCTATGGCGTCGCCATCCAGATGAGGGACGATGCGTCGGACGAAGCACTCGACGCGGCGTGGGAAACCCTGCACGAGACGCGGCCGACGGCGATCAACCTGCGCTGGGCGCTGGACGAGATGAAACGCTTTTTGAAACCGCTCGCGCCCGAACAGCGCGCCGAGGCCGCCTATCGGCGCGCCGCCGAGATCGCCGACGAGGATGTCGGGCTGAACCGCGCCATCGGCGAGAACGGGCTTGCCATCATCAAGGAGATCGCCGCGCGCAAGCAGCCGGGCGAGACCGTCAACATCCTGACCCATTGCAATGCCGGCTGGCTGGCGACGGTCGACTACGGCACTGCTACCGCGCCGATCTATCTGGCGACCGAGGCCGGCATTCCCGTGCATGTCTATGTCGACGAGACCAGGCCGCGCAACCAGGGCGCCCAGTTGACGGCCTGGGAGATGGCCGGCCACGGGGTGCCGCACACGTTGATCGTCGACAATGCCGGCGGCCACCTGATGCAGCATGGCGACATCGACATGGTGATCGTCGGCACCGACCGCACCACCGCCAATGGCGACGTCTGCAACAAGATCGGCACCTATCTCAAAGCGCTCGCCGCCGCTGACAACGACGTCCCCTTCTACGTCGCGCTCCCCTCGCCCACCATCGACTGGACGGTCGGCGACGGGCTTGCCGAGATTCCGATCGAGCAGCGCTCCGGCGACGAAGTCTCGCTGGTCTGGGGCAAGACGGCCGACGGCAAGGTCGCGCAGGTGCGCGTCTCGCCCGACGCGACGCCGGCGGCCAACCCCGCCTTCGACGTGACCCCGGCGCGGCTGGTGACCGGCCTGATCACCGAGCGCGGCGTGGCGAACGCCTCGCGCGAGGCCCTGAAGGCGATGTTTCCCGAGCGCGGCTGAGCGTTTTCGGCGAAATTTGTCACCGGTTACCGGGCAAACGCGCGGCAACGCGCCTCATGGCCGGCATTTCCATCATTCCGTAACAAGAGTTGCTTCGGCGAAGGTTGTGGTCCAGCGGGATTCCGGCCAGAAGCATCCGGCCGGCCGACGAGCGGACGGCCTATGGAACACAGGCTCGAAACCAGCTTACGGGAGACTACTGGGTGGCTCGCATCACATTGAGACAATTGCTCGACCATGCCGCCGAACACGGCTATGGCGTGCCTGCCTTCAACATGAACAACATGGAACAGGGGCTCGCCATCATGGAGGCGGCCGAGGAGACCAAGTCGCCGGTCATCCTGCAGGCCAGCCGCGGCGCGCGCGCCTATGCCAATGACGTGGTGCTGGCCAAGCTGATCGATGCGCTGGTCGAGATCCACCCCGACATTCCGGTCTGCATGCACCTCGACCATGGCAACAACGAAGCGACCTGCGTCACCGCGATCCAGTACGGCTTCACCTCGGTGATGATGGATGGCTCGCTCAAGGAAGACGGCAAGTCGCCGGCCGACTATGCCTATAATTCCGGCATCACCCGGCGCGTCGTCGACATGGCGCATTGGGGCGGCGTCTCGGTGGAAGGCGAGATCGGCGTTCTCGGCTCGCTGGAGAGCGGCGGCGGCGAGCAGGAAGACGGCCATGGCGTCGAAGGCGAAATCAGCCACGATCAGTTGCTCACCGACCCGGTGCAGGCCGAGCAGTTCGTGCGCGACACGCATGTCGACGCGCTGGCGGTCGCCATGGGCACCAGCCACGGCGCCTACAAATTCTCGCGCAAGCCGGACGGCGCGGTGCTGGCCATGAACGTGATCGAGGAGATCCACCGCCGCCTGCCCAACATGCATCTGGTCATGCACGGCTCGTCGTCGGTGCCGGAAGAGCTGCAGGAGATCATCAACAAGTATGGCGGCCAGATGAAGCCGACCTGGGGCGTGCCGGTCGAAGAAATCCAGCGCGGCATCAAGCACGGCGTGCGCAAGATCAACATAGACACCGACAACCGCATGGCGCTGACCGGCGCGATCCGCAAAGTGCTGACCGAGAACCCCAGCGAGTTCGACCCGCGCAAATATCTGACGCCGGCCATGGCCGCGATGAAGAAGCTCTGCAAGGAGCGCTTCGAGCAGTTCGGCACCGCCGGCAACGCGCCGAAGATCAAACCGATTCCGCTGTCGGACATGGCCAAGCGCTACAAGTCGGGCAGCCTCGATCCGAAATTCGGCTAGGCGACCATCTCCCGCGACCGGCTGACCTCGGTCGCGGGAAGCCTATCCGCTTCCTTGGCGGCGCGCATCGCTGCCCGGTGAAGAGGCGTTTGCGAAGTCGAAGGACGTCGCAGCGGAACCATCGGCGGTCAAGCTAAGTTGAACAGTCCAGACGCAACGGAGGGCGCGGCTGCGCTGCCCTGACGGACGATGTTCGACCCGCTTTGCTGCGACATGCCGCTTCACCCGACCTGGCCGGACCTCGTCGCGCGGCTGCTGCTGACATTGCTGGCCGGTTTCCTGATCGGCCTGAACCGCGAGGCGCGCGGCCATTCGGCAGGGCTGCGGACGACCATTCTCGTCGGCCTTGCCGCCGCCGTTGCCATGGTGCAGGCCAACATGCTGCTCGACGTCGTCGGCAAGGGTCCGGATTCGTTCGTGCGCATGGATGTGATGCGCTTTGCGCTCGGCGTGCTCACGGGCGTCGGCTTCATCGGCGGCGGCGCCATCCTGCGCCGCGGCGACCTCGTCACCGGCGTCACCACCGCCGCGACCATGTGGATCATGACGATGATCGGGCTCGCCTTCGGTGGCGGCCAGTACGGCCTCGGCGCGACCGCGACGGTGCTGACGCTGGTGACGCTGCAGGCGTTGAAATGGGTCGATCTGCAGATTTCCCGCGACCACAAGGCGATCGTCTCGGTCTCTTGGCCGAAGAGTTCACCACCCGATCTTCAAGAAATGGTGCAGCCACTCGGTTACACCGCCCGCTTCGTCGGCATGGAGCACAATGCCAGCCGCGACAGCTTCGTATATTCCTTCAAGCTCGAGTGGAAGCAGCCCGATGCGCTCGAACCGGCGACGGCCGTGCTCGCAGTGATCGGCCAACATTGCGCGGTCGAGCGGTTCGAAATGATCGGCGAGAAGCCGTCCTGAGCCAGCCCCAAATTCGCCCAAGCTACTCGGCCGGGTTTGGCGTTTCGGCGTCGGCGCGAACGAGCTTGATATCCGCGCCAGCCGCCCAGGCACCGATATCCTCGCGGCGCAGTGCGGCCGCCATCATGTCGGGGAAATGGTCCGGCGTGCAGGCAAAGACCGGGATGCCGAGCGCCGCCACCGAACCGGCCATGGAAGGATCGTATCCGGGCCGGCCCTGGTCGGTGAGCGCCAGCAGCACCACGACATTGACGCCCGACCGCACCAGCGTGGCCAGTCGGCGAAGCAGTTCCTGGCCGTTGCCGCCTTCGTAGAGATCGGTGATCAGTATGAAATGAGCCTTGGTCGGCCGCTCGATGCGCTCGGCGCAATAGGCCACCGCCTGGTTGATGTCCGTGCCGCCGCCGAGCTGGACGCCGAACAGCACCTCGACCGGATCGCTGAGCTCTTCCGTCAGGTCGACGATGGCGGTGTCGAAGCAGACCAGCTTGGTGCGCACCACCGGCAGCGAGGCCATGACGGCAGCAAAAATCGAGGCGTAGATGACCGAGCTCGCCATCGAGCCTGACTGGTCAACGCAGAGCGTCACTTCGTCGAGATCGACCAACCGGCGCTGGCGGCGCATGAAGCCGACCAGCTTTTCCGGCACCACGGTCTTGTGCTCCGGCTGGTAGTGGCGAAGGTTCGCGGCGATGGTGCGCGGCCAGTCGATGTCGCGTTGCCGCGGCCGGTTGGTTGCGCTTGGAGCGGTCGAGAGCGTCGCGTATCGCCTCGGCTGTCTTCTGCTCGAGCCGCTGCATCAGCTTGGCGACAATGTCGGAAATGATCGAGCGGGCGATGTCCTTGGTCTTGTCCGGCATGGCCGAGCGCAGCGAGACCAGATCGGCAACGAGATTGACGTCGGCCTCGATCGCCTTGAGGAATTCCGGCTCCATCAGCATCTGCTTCAGGTTCAGCCGCTCGAAGGCGTCCTTCTGGACGATCTGGACGACCTGCTCGGGGAAGAAAGAGCGAATGTCGCCCATCCATTGCGCAACACGCGGCGCCGAGCGGCCAAGCCCCCCGCGCCGCTTGCGCGGGTCGCCGGCGGTGTCGCCGCTGCCGTCGCCGTAAAGCGCATCGAGTGCCGCCGAAAGCTCGCGGTCTTCCGCCGACAGCGCCGACGAAGTCTCATCGTCGGCACCGATTGCCAGCCGCCAGCGGCGCTCCCGCGGCCCTTCCGTCGGATCCAGTTCCGGCCCGATCGTTTCCTCATCCATTGTGGGCCTCCCCTGCAAGCAGCCTGCCCAGGAGACCAAAATGCCGGCGCCAGGCTTCACCACCATCCGGCGCCGGGGTCAGCCCGGCGGGCAGGCTTGCTCTTTTGCCAAGCACGGCTTCGATCAGGCGCCGGCGCTCCATGCTGTCCAGGTTGGAAAAGACGCGGCGCAGCAACGGCAAATGCGCTACGAATGCCTCCTCGTCCAGCGAAGCCAGCCAGGCATCGACGGCGCCGCGCAGGCCTTCGTCATAGATCAGTCTCTGGCCGGCACCGCTGAAAAAGCCCTCAAAGAAGGCGGCGGCATCGGCGATCGGCGTTCCGGGCGACAGGCGCATCCCCAGCAGGTCGGCCGCGGCTTCAGCGGACAGCAGACCGGCCTCGTAGAGCAGATGCGCGGCGCAGCCGGCGACGAGCGCCGTCGAGCGCGACGAATCGAGCACGGCCGCCAGGCCAGTGCGCCAAGCCTCCAGGACATGCTCGTCCGGCTCCACCAGCCTGATCGCCTCGTCGGCCTTGCGCATCGCCCCCATGAGCGCGCCGGCAGCCTGCGCGTCGAGATCGCGGGCGGCGTAGGGCAGCGCGATCGAACCCTCGATGATCAGCCGCTCCAGCAGGCCGGCGAGGCGCTCCGTCTCTGTCTTGCGCGCTTCGCCGTAGCGGATGATGTCGGCGAGCGGCGGCACCGAGGCCAGGAGTTCCAGACATTCGCTGCTGTGCGCCGCTTTTTCCTCGAGCGCAGCGAGGCCGGCCGCGGAGGCCTCGCTCAGCGCGGCGGTGATGGCGCCCTGGACCAGCGTGGCAAGCGTATCGAGCGTCAAAGCAGCGCCGATCATCTGGACGAGGCGGCCGTTGGCGGCCTTCTCGATCGTCGGGCCATAAACCAGGTTCTCCACCAGGCGAACGGCATATTCCGGCTGCCAGGCCAGCATCCAGCGCTCGCGGAAGGTGCCACGGCTGCGGCCGGTATCCGTCAGCCTGCCCCAGTTCACGCCAAGCACGTTCAGCCGGTGCAGCAGCGTCGATCGGAAGAGCCCGCTTTCGCTGCGCAGGTCGACGGAGAGTTCCCGCTCCAGCGCTTCGGGTTTCAGCCGGGCCGCTTTCTGGCTCCTCTGCAAATCGTCGATCAGCGGCGCGAGCGGCGTATCGGGCGGAATCTCGCCGACATCGGCGCGAAGCAGCAGTTCCGCCTCGACCATCTTCCACAGCAAGGCTTCGCCGTTGAAGAGGGCGGCGATCGATGCGTCCCGCAGTTCCTCGAAACCCGGCTTCGGCCGTTCGCGGATGGCGGCCAGCGCCCGCGCCAGGCGCTCGGCTTCGATCAGTGAGGCCGTCGAGATCATATGGCCCTTGGCCCGGAGCACCGCGGCGATCCGCGCGAGCCACAGGACCGAGGCGTCGTCCTGCCCCCGCGTCTGCCACAGGTGCTTGCACCAGCCGGGGGCGACGACGCCGGCGCCGTAACCATAGCCCAGCGCCAGGCGCGGTCCCGTCCATGGCGCGAAGGTCATCATGGTCTTGCGCCGGCCGATGCCCTTGAGCAGCGCCTGGTCGCTTTTTTGCGTATGCGCCGTCTGCAAGGCCGGCACATGCCAGGCGCCGCAGACGACCGCCAGCGGGCCTTCGAATTCCTTGCGCGCGGCGGCGATCTCCAGCCGCATATGCGCTTCACGCATGGCCTCGAATTTGCCGATCGAGGCCTCGCCCTCGCGCAGCGTCGTCATCGCATCGGCGATGGCCGCGAAGATCGGGCCGGGCTCCGGATTCTGCTCGATGATGTCCGACCACCAGCTTTCGCCGTCTTCATAGCCAGCGGCGCGCGCCAACATGCCGATCGGATCATGGACGGGCGATATTTCTTCGCCCGGTGCCGTGCCATCAGCTTCGGCCGCATCGGCATCTGCCGGATTGTCAGGCGCCATCTCGGCCAGGCGCGCCGCCGACGGCAGGTCGATGAAGCGCAACGCTGCCTTGTTGGCGACGGCCCAAAGCGCTGCCTGATACTCCGGCGAGAATTCGGCGAAGGGCCAAAAGCTGGTCGCGGCGGGATCGTCCTCCGGATAACAGAGCAGCGCCACCGGCGGCTTCATGTCGGGGCTGGCGAGCAGCGGCAGCAGCGGCGAAGCGTCCGTCGGCCCTTCGATCAGCACGGCGACCGGCTGCAATTCCTGCAACGCCTTGACCAGGCTATCGGCGGAGCCTGGCCCATGATGGCGGATGCCGAAATAGCTGATGCCGGCTTGCGTCATGCTCAGATGGCCGCATTGAGCGCCGCATAATAGCCGGCATAGTCCGGCCGCTTCTTCAGCACCGTCTCGAGATATTCCTCCAGCACTACCTTGTCCTGGACCGGATCCTTGACGATCGCGCCGACGAGGCTGGGCGCAAGGCCCTCCGCGTTGAGCTTGCCGCCGTCGAACCACGCTGCCTGGCTGAGGCCGCCGATCATGGTGGCAATCGCCTCGGCGGTGGAGAGCGAGCCTGACGGCGTCTTCAACGTCACCTTGCCGTCTGATGTCGCGCCGGAGCGCAGCTCGCGGAAGATGGTGAGCACGCGGGCGATCTCCTCGCCGACATTCTTCGGCACCGGCAGATCCAGCCCCCCTGCCATCTCGCCAACGCGCCTGGAGACGATGGAGACTTCTTCCGCCATGTCGTCCGGCAGCGGCAGCACCACGACGTTGAACCGCCGCTTCAGCGCCGAGGACAGTTCGTTGACGCCCTTGTCGCGGTTGTTGGCGGTGGCGATGATGTTGAAGCCGCGCTGCGCATAAATCGAGGTGTTCAGCTCCGGTACCGGCATCATCTTTTCGGACAGCACGGTGATCAGCGTATCCTGGACGTCGGAGCCCATGCGCGTCAGCTCTTCGAGGCGGCAGAGCTTGCCTTCCTGCATGGCGCGGTAGAGCGGCGTCGGCACCAGCGCCTCCTGGCTCGGGCCCTTCGCCAGCAGTTGGGCATAGTTCCAGCCGTAGCGGATCTGGTTCTCGTCGGTGCCGGCGGTGCATTGCACGATCAGCGTCGAGTTTCCCATGATGGCGCCGGCGAGATGTTCCGAGACCCAGGATTTTGCCGTTCCGGGAACGCCGAGCAGGAGCAGCGCCCGGTCGGTCGCGAGCGTCGCGACCGCCGTTTCCATCAATTGCCGGCGGCCGACATATTTCGGGGTGATAAGCGTGCCGTCGCTCGCCTTGCCGCCCATCAGATAGGTCAACACGGCTCTCGGCGACAGGCTCCAGCCGGCAGGCTTCTGGCGGTCGTCGCCGCGGGCGAGCGCCTGCAGTTCGGAGGCGTAGAGCTGCTCGGCCGGAAGGCGGATGGCTGCGTTCATGCGATCTTCTCCGGGTTGATCATCTGACGATTTGGGAAGGATTTTCGGCCAGTGCCGCATTGAGGCGCAGCAGGCCAAGCGATGGCGAGGCGGGCGGCAGGCCGGCTGCAACTAAATCTTCGATCAGTCTCGTCGCAGCTGTTGCGGTAGCAAGAAAGCCCATTATCTCGAGGAAGTCGTGAACTCCTTGCCGCATGGCATCGTCGTTTCCACCAATGATGGAACGCAACGCTGGGAGCACTTGCCCATTCGTCAGGTCGTCCCAGTCCAGCCAGCCAGCGTCGAGGTTTTCCGCCAGATTGAGCATTCCGAGGTAGTTCGCCTGCTTAAGGATCAACCGGACCAGCACACGTTTTCGGCGATTGTCCAAGCGCGGCGTCAATTGAAGCGCGCGAAACACATGCTTGCCACCTTCGGCGACAAGCATGTCGGCCATATGCGCCACCGCAGTGTCGCTGCCGGAGGCGGCTACCATGCGCGAGAGCAGGATATCGGCATTGTGGTCGGTGCCGAACTGCCAGCCCGTGATGAAGTCGACCTCCGTGACCCCGAACCGGGCAGCGAGATCGACCAGATTGCAGAGCTCGAACAACTCGGCGCGCCGCTGCTCCTGCGCGTGCGATTTGGTCTTCACCGGGCCGAATGTGGTGCGGCGGCGGATGAAGCCGGCCTTGCCTTCCTCAATGAAGCCGGCAAGTTCGGTGACTGGAACGTCAGGCCCAGCCTCGCCATGTTCGCCCAGCATCGCCAACATGCGGCCCGCCAGTTCGCGGACTTTGCCGGAGCGGTCGGTCGCAAGGCTTTTCAGGAATGGCGCATCGTCGGGACCGAGGCCGATGCGGATGAGCTCGACCAGCGACAGCCTGACTTCGGCCGATTCAGCCGATGCCTTGGCTTCGATCAGCAGCCGGGCGGCGGCCGGATCGCTCCGGCGCATCGCGGCCAGCGCGACGCGCCGAGCGGCGGGGTAGAAGTCGGCCCAGTTTCCGGCGCTCAGCTTCTCATGCGAGCCTTGCCGTTCCTGTTCGGCGCTTGTCTGCCAATCGATCCACGGCGCATAGACGTCCGGGGCGTTCTGATCAGATGCCGCGGGTATCCAGTCCATCGGATGCGTGACGTAGCCGCGGCTGGCCACTAGCTTGATCACCAGCGTCTTGCGCCTGGCATCCGCTGCTTGCCTCAGCGCCGCCCGCAGCAACGGGCGCAGCCGATCGGGAAGCATCGGCAGCGCGAGCACGGGCAATGGCGGGCGACGCTTCAAGGTCTTGGGCGCGGCCGGCCGAAGCGCGACGTCCAGCGCCTGCGCGGCGATCGCCAGAAGCCGCCGCTCCTGTTCGTCCGAAGTCGAGGCGGCGGCGACATGCTTCCATTCGACCGGGGCCAGTTCGAAAACGGCGCCACCCGAAATCCAGCCGTCGCGCAGCCTCGCCAGCCCTGCCTGCTCCAGCTCGTTCATGACAGATCGAGCCTCCCGATGTTGCTTTGCGATGCCAGCAACTCGAGCCTGGCGCCATTCCAGAGTGCGGCGGTGGCTGTGAGTTCGATGCCGAGCAGGGTCTGGTTGACCGTGCCCTCCACGGGCAGGGCGATGGCGCTCGGACCGCTTCCCGCCTGCCACCAGGCACCGTCTCTTTCATCCGTCAGAATGGCGCCAGCCGGCAGGATGACCGGGCAGTCGGAGAGCCAGGGCGCATTGTCCTGGAAGGTCGAATACGCCTCCAGCGGATCGCCGGCAGCGCCCTGGCTAAAAACGGGCCACGCTGCCCCTGAGGTCACATCCCCCAGTCGTTCCGCCACCAGCGCCCGCAGCGGATTGCGGGAGGGATAGAACACGAGCCTCGCCTTGAACCGATCACCGGGCGCAAAAGCGCCAGACCGCCGGCCGGCCGAGGCTGGGAAGAAGTCGAGCAGGACGGCGAAGCGCGGCGTCAGGCTCTGCAGATCGAGCAGCCAGGTCGCGTGGCTGACCAGACCATCGCGGCGGGTCTCGATCTTCTCGCCGAGCACCTCCCAGTCGCTCTCGACCTGCACGGCATCCGGATTGGCGAGGATCTGCTCGCGGGTCTCCGACGTTGAAACCAGGCGTTTCAGCTCGGCGTCGTCGGGCGCGGCGCGCCATGCCTTGGCAAGCAGCACCAGTTTGCCGAGCTCACGGATCGCGGCATCGGGCCGTTCCTCGCTGCGCAGCGCCATCAGCCGCGCCGGCAGCTCGTCGATGCGGCCCGCAAGCGCGGTCGCCTTGAGGTCGACAAGCCGTGCGGCGATGCGACGGCAGCGCTCGCTGCACGCCTCGACAAACCCGGCAAGGCCGAGCCGAAGCTGGTCGGCAATCCACTGGTCGAGCTCGTCGAGCGCGGCCGAGACCGCGCTGCGCGTGTCCTCGGCCCGCTTGCGCTGAGCTGCCTCGCGGCGTTCGGCAGCTGCGGCGTCTTCAACGGGATCGCTCTGCTCGGGCCGCGACGCCTCGTCGATGCTTTTGACTTGCGAATCGGCCGCCGTCTGCGTCGGCTGCGGACTGGGCTTGCGACGCCGGCCAAGCCAGTCAGTTACCCACTCCGGCGTCTGATCAACACGATCGAAGCTGACGGGCGCCGTGGCGCAGATCCACGCCAATGCAAGAATGTGCTTGCACGGAAACTTTCTCGACGGACAGGTGCATTTGTTGCCGTGATCGCGGAGGTCGAACACGACGCGGTAGGGATTGGACCCCGAGCCCTGGCATTCGCCCCAGACGAGCCCCAGCTGTTCGTTCGTCTCGAGCCGGGGCCAGTTCGATCGCTTGGTCAGCTTGGCCGCGGCGGCGAGCGATGCCTGGTCGGGCGCGAGCGCCTCGATCGTTTTCAAGTCCAGCTGCAAGCCGCGCCCTCACCCCCGAAGCATGACGTCGCAAGATAGATAACTGTTTGCGGCGCGCTGGTGTAGCTCCAGCAACGGCAAAGTTGGCACGTTGTCTAACGTTTCGTTGCCGTGGCGAACTGACGGGCCAACCGATGATACGCCTTCACGCGCTAGCAGCCGTCGACCGAGCGGGGCTGGCTGATGAGGAATTTTCTGACTCAAAGAAAAAGGCCGGGCGCGAAAAGCGGCCCGGCCAAAAATGAAGGTCATAACCTTCAGAGGGGAACATCGTCCGGCGCAATGGGAGGAGAACGCCAGACGATGCCCTCTATTTGGGGCGTGAGCGGTGTATTTTCCACGAACGAAATTCCAAAAACTGACGCGAAGGTGAAAAAAAATCGCTCGCAGGAAGCAAATCTTCAGCCGGCGGCCGCGGCGCTCTCGAGGAGATCGGCATAGTGCCGCCGCGCCACGTCGGGATGGGATCTCAGCCGGCTCTTCAGCACATTGGTGCCGACATTGCGAAACAGCGGGTTGTCCGGATCACTTGCCGGGCCGCGCGCTTCAGCCGCCAGTTCCTCCGGCAAATCGAGCAGCGGGATCGTCGCGTCGAGCCGGGCGCTGAAGAAGAACGGAACCGAAATCCGCTCCACCCCGGCCGGCGGCGTGATGACGCGGTGGACCGTTGCCCTCAGATAGCCGTTGGACGCCAGTTCGAGCAGTTCGCCGATATTGACCACCAGCGTCTGCGGGATCGGATCGACGTCCACCCAGCGCCCGTCATACTCGACCTGCAGGCCCTTGTTCTCGTCCTGCAGAAGCAGGGTCAAGAAGCCGCCGTCCTTGTGCGCGCCGACGCCCTGGTCGTCGCCGTTGGCATCGCGGCCTGGGTAGCGAACGATCTTCATGCGGTGATTGGGCTCGCCGCGGTAGATCGGATCGAAGGCATCCTCCGCCTGGTCGAGGGAGAGCGCAAAAGCCTTGAGCAGGCGGATTGCCACCTCCGTTGCCTTGGCCTGCCAGGCAAGCAGCGCCGGCTTCAGGTCGGGAAGTGCTGCCGGCCACTGGTTCGGGCCCTGCAGGCGCGTCCAGGCAGGCACGCCGGGCCCTTGCGGGATCGGCGCGCGCTCGACGCCTATGTCAAGCTGCTCACGCCAGTCCGCCTTGCCCTTGGTCAGTTCGCCGCCGGCGCGCGTATAGCCGCGGAACTGCGACGACTTCACCATTTCAATGGCGAGCTTGTCTGCCTCCGGCAAGGCAAAGAAGCGCCGCGCGGCGCCGAGCACGGCATCGATGTCCGGCTGCGTTATGCCGTGACCGCTGAGATAGAAAAAGCCGACGTCGCGGGCAGCGGTGCGCAGGTCGACGAGAAAGGTTCGCCGTTCCGACTCGCCCTGGTCGAGACGATCGAGATCAAGCACCGGGACTATTCGCGCCATGGCCAGGCTCCTTTGCGGGACTTATCCTGCACGATGACATGGGCACCACCGCAGTCCAAGCGACGCGCCGACCAAACTCGATGCCGATGGCGCAAAGTCGGCATTCTATTTCGGCTCATCGAGCAAATTGCGTTCGAAATCGCCCTGGCCGGGCGCCAGCAGGTTCAGAACGTCTCCACCCATGGCCTGAGCTCGACCTCGAAGCTCCAAGCGCTGCGATGCTGGCGATGGACCGAGAGATAAGTCTCGGCGATCGCGTCCGGCGAGAGGCGGCGATCCGGCCGGTCCGGCTCGGCAGCCTGCCCGCGCGGCTCGATCTGGCCATCGATGATGAAATGCGCAACGTGGATGTTCTTCGGGGCGAGTTCACGCGCCATCGACTGCGCCAGCCCGCGCAAGCCGAATTTCGGCATGGCAAAACCGGCCGAGCCGGAAAAGCCCTTGAGGCTTGCGGTAGCGCCGGTGAACAGGATCGAACCGGAGCCGCGCGTCAAGAGCCGGCGCGCCGCCTGTTGGCCAACCAGGAAGCCGCCATAGCCGCCGACGAGCAGCGCCTGCTTCACCGCCTCGGGGTCGAGCTCGGCGATCGGGCCGCGCGTACGCCCGCTGGCGTTGAAGACGGCGATTTCCAGCGGACCGGCTTTGTCCGCAGCCTCGAACAGGCGTGCGACGGAGGCGGCGTCCGCCACATCGGTCTCGACCGCCTGCGCGCCGGTCTCATCGACCAGCGCGGCAAGCTTGTCGACATTGCGTGCGGCAAGGACGACGCGAAAGCCTTGCTTGCTGAGGAGCCGTGCCAGCGAAGCGCTGAGGCCCTGCCCGGCGCCTGCAATCACTGCAACATTGGCTGCCATGGGTTTCCTCCTTGCGATGACATTGCGGGCGGTGCCGACCTTCACAAGCTCGCGCCTTGCGCGACAGGAAGCAAGAAAGGCGCCAATCCATTTCCGGTATCTGGCGCAAAAGAGCCGCCGACCCATGCGACGATCGCCGGCGATCGCGAAGGACTTGCCTGTCGGACCGATCCGTCCGACATCTGCTCCAGCGGCGATTCGAGGAAGCGATCATGGAAGCAATCTGGGCCGTCGGCCTGATGACCGGCACGGTGCTTGACGGCAATATCGACGTAGCGCTGATCAAGACCGACGGCGAGCGCATCGCCGATTTCGGCACCTATACTCTAGCCCCCTACCCGCAACCGATCCGCAGCCTGCTCGAGGAGACGCTGCGCCAGGCGCGCGCCTGGAATTTCGACGGCCCGGAACCGGCGATCTTTCGTGAGGCGGAAGAAGCGCTCACACGCGCGCAGTCGGCGGCGGTCAAGAGCCTCGTCGCGAGCTATGGGCTGACCACGGCCGATATCGGCGTGGTCGGCTTCCATGGCCAGACCGTGCTGCATCGCGCCCCCCAGCCGGGACGCATCGGCCGCACGCGCCAGTTGGGCGACGGCGAGCTGATGGCCGCCCTGCTCGGCACCAAGGTCGCCTATGACTTTCGTTCGGCCGATGTGGCGGCCGGTGGGCAAGGCGCGCCACTCGCCGCTTCCTATCACAGGGCGCTTCTGCGGGAGGCGGACGCCAGCGGCGATACCGCCGTGCTCAATCTCGGCGGCGTCGCCAACATTACCTGGTGGGATGGAAAGGACAACATCGTCGCCTTCGATACCGGGCCGGCCAACGCGCCGGTCAACGATTTCGTCAAGTCGAAGGGTCTCGGCGAGATGGACCGCGACGGCAAGCTTGCGGCGGTCGGCACGGTCGACGAGGCAAGACTTGGGCGGCTGCTGCAGCATCCCTATCTCACGGCACCCTATCCGAAATCCCTCGACCGCTTCGACTTCACGGCAGCCATGGCCGAGGGACTGGGCGTGGAGGATGGCGCCGCGACGCTGACGGCCTTCACCACCTCCGCCGTCGGCAAAGCGCTCGACCTGTTGCCGCGCCGGCCCAAGCGGCTGGCGGTCAGCGGCGGCGGCCGCCACAATCCGACGATGATGGCGATGCTCGGCCGCCGTGCCGGCGTCGAGGTGGTGCAGGCCGAGGCGCTCGGCTGGAAGGGCGACGCGGTGGAGGCCGAGTGCTTCGCATTCCTCGCGGTCCGGGTGCTGCGGGGCCTGCCAATCAGTTTCCCGAGCACGACCGGCGTGCCGCGGCCGATGAGCGGGGGAAGGCTCGCAGGTTAATCAGACAGTCTCTTCTGCAGGAAGATGCGGCTGCGGCCGACGGGAAAATCGGCGAGCGTGCCAAAGGGCTGGTAACCCTGGCGCTGATAGGCCTTGGCGGCGATCGGGTTGAAGGTGTCGATCCAGGCGCCCTGGCAGCCACGCGCCAGCGCTTCGCGTTCGGCTGCCTCCAGCATGGTGGCCGCCATGCGCCGGCCGCGCAGCTCTTCGTCAACCCAGAGCCACTGCACGAAGAGCCAGCCCCAGGCGGTGTAGCCGGAGACGCCGGCGACGATCGCCCCATCAGCGTCGCGCACGAAGATCGCCAGCGCTTTCCGGTCCGAGGCGCCGACATCGCCATCGTTGAAAGCCGTCAGCCTCTCGGCAAGAAAGGCGAGGTCCTGCGGCAAGGGCTCGGCGGTGATTTCGAGCGTCGTCTTCATCGGGCTTCGGTCCGGTTCGCAAACCAGCCTTAGCCAAGGAGCGAATGGGGGCGCAAGCCTATTGCCGGGCACCCGCTGAGCGCCATGCCGCGGCCGACGCCGCCACCAGCATCAGCAGGGCGGCGATGAGGGCGCAATTGGCGAAGCCGAGGCTCGTATAGAGAGGGCCGAAGCCGGCAGTGCCGACGGTCACGGCGAGATAGGTGACCGCGCTGTTCAGGCCCATGATGGTGCCGCGCCGTGCCGGATCGAGCGCCGTCAGCCGCATGACCAGAACGTTGAGCCCGAAATGGTTGGCAAGACCCCAGACCGCTATCGTTGCCATGAGCAGGCCGAAGCTGCCGCTGAGCAAAGCCATCGCGACATAGACGGCTCCGACCAGCAGATAGGCAAAGGGCATGACTCGGCGAGCGCCCAAACGGTCGATGACGCTATCGAGCAGTGCCGCCGCGCCGAAGCCAAGACCATAGGCGACTGCCGCCAGGCCGTTGGCGCTGACAGGTTCGCCGAGACGTTCGTGCAGATGGTCGCCGAGATAGCCATAGACGCCGTAAAAGGCGGTCATGAAGGCGCCGCAAGCAATCAGCAGCGGCAGGATGCCGGGCACGGCCAAGGCGCCGAGGGGTGAAGGGGCCGGGCCGCTTTTTCTGGCGTCGCGCAGCGAGCTGACGGTCAGGCCGGCGACAGCGGTTCCGGCCAGCAGCGCAACGGCAGCGAACACAGCGCGCCAATGGATGAGATCGGCAAGCACCGCCGATAGCGAGACGCCGGCGACCATCGACAGCGTCCAGCCGGTCAGCACGACGCCGATCGTGCCGCTTTCGCGGCCGGGCGGCGCGATCGCCGCGGAGCTGGCATAGATGGCAGGCATGGCGATGCCGGCGGCAACGCCGGCGACGAGCTGAGCCGCGACCAGCGCCGCCACGGTCGGCGCCAGCGCGCAGGCGACCAGCGCCAGTCCGAGCAACAGCAATGCACCCTGCAGCATGCGCCGCGCGCCGATCCTGTCGATGTAGCGGGCAAGGAACAGCGCGCTTGCCGAGGTGCCGAGACCGAATGCGGCAGAGGCGGTCATCACCGCCGGCACGCTCGCTCCGAACGATGCCGCGACGGCAGGCGAAATGGGCCCGAGAACCAGCGAGTTTGAGCCGATGACGGCGATGCAGCCGGTCAGGAGATAGGCTGCCGCTGGGATCGGCGCGCGCGGGGTGACCGAGAGAATTGCTGATTGATCACTGTTCGACATATCGTCATAATGGCCGAATTTCATTAGGTCTCAATGAGGAATTTGGCGATGGACGAAGAAACAGATGGCATTCAGCGGAACAGGCTCGCAGCCCGCGACATCGACCCTATCGACCGAAAAATATTAGGTGTGCTCGTCGATGACGCCACCATCAGCTATGCCGAACTCGGCGATCGCGTCGGCCTGTCGCCGCCTGCGGCGCATGAACGGGTCAAGCGGCTCAAGCGCAGCGGCGCCATCCGCGCCACCTCGGCGATCATCGATCCTCGGGCGGTGAAGAAGCCGCTGCTCGCCTTCGTGCATATCGACACCAGGGGCTGGGGCAAGACGCCGGAGCTGATGGCGGTCTCGGAATATCCTGAAGTCGAGGAGATCCATACGGTGGCCGGCGACACCTGCATGCTGCTCAAGGTGCGCACTGAGGACACACGGGCGCTCGAAGGTCTGCTCGCTCGGCTCTACGAGACGCCCGGCGTCACCTCGACGCGAAGCTATGTCGTGCTGTCGACCTATCTCGAACGGCCGGTGCAGCCGGAGATCACGGCAGATTGGCCAGCGCCACGTCACATGGCGACGCCGGTTTACTGAGATCGCGTCGATATTCAGGCGATGCCGGCGCCGCTTCCTGCGCCTGGCGCCCCGAGCCAGCTTGGCCTGTGCACGCACAAGCAGCCAGACTGCAGCGACATGCGTGATCATCAGCAGCGGCACATAAAGCATCGGGATTGCATAGGCGGCGCCCAGCTGGCCGGCCAGTTCCGGCAGGCCGAGTTGACTGCCGTGAAAATAGTCGACCGCAATGTCGACCATCCCGACGAGATTGAAGGCGACGACCGAGGGCCAGAAGATCGACGGTCTTCTCACGCAAGCCAACGCCAGCATGGCTAGGAGCCCGGTTGCGAAATCGCCGTAGGCGGCGAAGACGGCGAAACCGGCGGGCAGGTTCGGACCGACCACGCCCGGAAGCAGGAAGACCAGCCCGAAGAAGCGGAAGCTGTGCAGCGTCGCGATCGCCCGCTGCGCCTGGATGGGCTCCATCGATCGGAGTCTCGGCCAGGCATACACGCCGAAACCGAGGAGCCACGGCACATAGCCAAGAACGAGATGGATCATAAATATCGTCGCCGGTGACATTTTGCTTTCTCCCGGATGAGCGTGATTCCTGCAACATAGGAGTGCTTCCTCCCGACAACTATCCGCGATAATGTAGATTGGTCATGAAGCAGAACTTCACAGTCAGGCATGGCGCTCTGGATGGCGTCGAGGCGTTCCTGAGCGTCGCCAGGCACCGGAATTTCCGCAAGACAGCCGCGGAACTGCGGGTGACGCCGTCCGCGATCAGCCAGGCAATAAGAACGCTCGAGGCCCGCATCGGCGTCGCGCTCTTTCTCCGCACGACGCGCAGCGTCGGCCTGACCGAAGCCGGCGAGCGCTTTTTTGCGCGCGCACGACCCGCCTTCGAGGAACTGGTCGCCGCAGCCGAGATCGCGCGCGAATTCGGCCAGCGACCGACCGGGCTGTTGCGCTTATCGGTGCCACGTGCGGTGCTCCCGGTGTTGCTGGAGCCGCTCGTCGTCTCCTTTTGCCAGGCCTATCCCGAGATCGAGCTGGAGATTGTCGCAAGCGGAGAACTGGTCGACCTCGCCGCGGAGGGATTCGACGCCGGCATCAGGATGGGCGAACTAATCGCCCCCGACATGGTGGCAGTGCGGTTGACGCCGTCATTCCCGCTCGTGGTGGTCGGCAGCCCGGATTACCTGCGTGGACGGGGTCGACCGGAACGGATAGAGGATCTGCGCGGTCACGCCTGCCTGCGCATGCGCCGTACCGACGGCTCGGTCGCGCCCTGGCGCTTTGTCGACGGCAACAAGGCGATCGAGGCAATCGTGTCGGGACCGCTCATCGCGCATGACTATTCCACGCTTCTTGGCGCTGCGATCCGGAGCGTGGGCCTGGCGCAAGTGCCCAGTCCGGTGGCCGGTTCAGCGATCGCCGAGCGGCGCTTGGACGCGCTTCTGAGGCCGTTCGCCGTCACCTCACCAGGCGTTTTTCTCTATTACCCGCAAAAGCATCAGGTCTTACCCAAGCTGCGGGCTTTCATCGATCACGTCAGGCAACGCGGCGACACTCCGGAAAGGCGGACGCGCAACGGGAAGTCGCGGCGGCCAGCAACGGAGTAGAATTCATTGCGGTGCGCGCCATGGACGCCCGCGCAACCGGCTGCAAGCGGCTCACCAGGCGGCGGTCCGGCGCCAGTGCTCCTCAGGGCGCGCCCTGCGCAACGGGCCGGCTACTTGCCGCAGTGATGGTCGTTGATCTTGTTGATGGCGTTCGCGTCCGGTCCCGTTCGCTGATAGGAGCAGGGTTCGCCGCCTGTCGTGAACAGCTGCTGGTCGTAGTAGCGCGGGCCGCCGAACAGGATGTCGATCAGGTCGCCCTCCGCGGGAACATAGCGCTCGGATTGAAGGCGATGGTCGCGGCTTCCAGCTGAGGACGGTGCCGATACACCGCAGCCGATCCCCACAGTGAGGGCGGCGATCACGACGGATTTGGTCATCATAGGCAGTGCCTCCCGGCCATACAGATATCCGCACAATATCCAAAGCGCGACAAAGGTTCCCTGATGATGCCTGTCTACTCGAAGGAATAGGTGAAGCCTTCCGCCGAAGCGCCAACGGTAACCTTCGTCATCTTCTGACCCTCGAGCGAACGATTGAGGACGCCGCGGCTCAGCTCCGGCAGCAGCGTGTTGGTGAGGATGGCGTCGATCATGCGCCCGCCGGACTCGATCTCGGTGCAGCGCGCCTTGACCAGGTCCATGACGCCGTCGCCGATGACCAGCTCGGCATCGTTGGTGACCTTGAGGCGCCGCGCGATCTTGCCGAACTGGTGCCTCGTGATCGCCTCGATCATGGAATCCGACAGCGGATAGTAGGGAATGGTGACGACGCGGCCGAGAAAGGCCGCTGGAAACACTTTCAGCAGCGGGGCGCGCAAGGCGGAATCCAGATCGTCGATGCCGGTCCGCACGGTGCCGTTCTTGGTGCGGTCCATGATCACCTCGGAGCCGACATTCGAGGTGAGCAGGATCAGCGTGTTCTTGAAGTCGATGCGGCGGCCCTCGCTGTCGTCCATCATGCCTTTGTCGAAGACCTGGAAGAAGATCTCGTGCACGTCCGGATGCGCCTTCTCGACCTCGTCGAGCAGGATCACCGAATAGGGTTTCCTGCGCACCGCCTCGGTCAGGATGCCGCCCTTGCCGTAACCGACATAGCCGGGCGGCGCGCCTTTCAGCGTGGAGACGGTATGCGCCTCCTGGAATTCGGACATGTTGATCGAGATCAGATTCTGCTCGCCGCCATAGAGCGTCTCGGCCAGCGCCAGCGCGGTCTCGGTCTTGCCGACGCCGGAAGGGCCGCAGAGCAGGAAGACGCCGACCGGCTTTTCCGGGGCGCCGAGGCCGGCGCGGCTGGTCTGCACGCGCTTGGCAATCATCTCCATCGCGTGATCCTGGCCGACCACGCGTTCGGACAACGTAGCGGCGAGCCTAAGTGCCTTCTCGGTCTGGCTTGACAGCATGCGTCCGGTCGGGATGCCGGTCCAGTCCTGGACGACCGCGGCGACGGCGTTGCGGTCCACCGAAGGCAGGATCAGCGGCGTCTCGCCCTGCGCCGCGGCAAGCTCGGCCATCAGTTCGCGCAACCGCGCCAGATCGGCGGCCGAGTCCGGCGTCGAACCACCGGCGATTGCCTCGGCAGCAGGTGCTTCGACCTTGGCCGCTGCAGCCTTTGTCGCTTCAGCCTTTGTCGCTTCAGCCTTGGATTTCTTGGCCTTGTCAGCCTTGACCTTAGGCGGCTTGGCGTCCTTGCTTTCGGCGGCTTTCTGCTCCGGCGCCTTCACTTCGGCCACTTCCGCGCCTTCCGCTGCCACGGCGGCATCCTCGCTCGCGGCCGCATCGAGCGGCACACCCTCGCCGCGCAATTTTGCGCGCAGATCGAGAATCTCGCTCACCAGCGCCTTTTCACGGTCCCAGCGCTCCTGCGCGGCGGCCAAAGTCGTCTCGGCTTCCGCCAGCCCGGCTTCGACCCTGGCCTGCCGGTCGGCCACCTCGATGCCGATCGCCGCCTCGCGGCCGATGATGCCCTGCTCGACCTCGAGCGCCTGGCGGCGGCGCAAAATGTCCTCGACTTCGGCCGGCGTCGCATGCTGCGAGATGGCGACGCGGGCGCAGGCGGTATCGAGCAGGCTGACCGCCTTGTCAGGGAGCTGCCGCGCCGGGATATAGCGGTGCGACAGCGAGACCGCCGCCTCGATCGCCTCGTCCAGGATCTGCACCTTGTGGTGCTGCTCCAGAACGCCGGCGACGCCGCGCAGCATGAGCACGGCCACCGCTTCCGACGGCTCGTCGATCTTGACCACCTGGAAGCGCCGCGTCAGCGCCGGGTCTTTCTCGATATGCTGCTTGTATTCGGCCCAGGTGGTCGCCGCGACGGTGCGCAGCTCGCCGCGCGCCAGCGCCGGCTTCAAGAGATTGGCCGCGTCGCCGGTCCCGGCCGCGCCGCCGGCGCCGATCAGCGTATGCGCCTCGTCGATGAACAGAATGATGGGAACCTCGGACGCCTGCACCTCGTCGATAACCGCCTTCAGCCGCTTCTCGAACTCGCCCTTGACGCTGGCGCCCGCCTGCATCAGCCCGACATCGAGCATGCGGACACTGACGTTCTGCAAGGTCGGCGGGACGTCGCCCTGGGAAATGCGCAGGGCAAATCCTTCCACCACCGCCGTCTTGCCGACGCCGGCCTCGCCGGTCAGGATCGGGTTGTTTTGCCGGCGTCGCATGAGGATGTCGACGATCTGCCGGATCTCGGGATCGCGGCCGACGACCGGGTCGATCTTGCCGTCGCGGGCGCGCTGGGTGAGGTCGGTGGCGTATTTCGCCAGCGCCGAATCCCCGCCCGGACCACGCTTCATCGGCTTCTCGTCGGGAGCTGCGGCGGCAGGCGAGCCGGCTTCCAGAGAACCTTCGGTGACATCGGCGAAGCGGGCAATGACGCCGTCGGCATCGATCTTGTCGAACTCGGCGCTGATCTTGGACAGCAGACCTTCCAGCACCGGGGTCTTCAGGCAGGCGAGCAGGATATGGGCGCTGCGCACCTCTTCCGCCCCGAACTCCAGCGTCGCCAGGTTCCAGCCTTCCTGGATGGCGTGAAATATGTGGTCGGAAAATTCCTCGATGGAGGTCGCGCCATAGGGCAGCTTGTCGACCGCGCGGGTCAGGTCGGCAGTCAGTCGGCTGGGATCGATGCCGGCGTCAGCGACGATCATCTGCACGTCCGAACGCTCGGACAGCACAAGTTGCTCGATGAAATGGACGAGTTCGACATAGGGGTTGCCGCGCAGCTTGGCCGTGTCCGCCGCCGCCTTGAAGGCGCGCACCCCGGTGGGATTGAGCTTGGCGACCAGTTCCTTGCGCTTGAAGCCCTGCGATGCCCGGCGCTGTTCCATCGAACCTGCTCCCGAAAATCTGCCCACCGATACCCTGCCATATATGCGGCGGCTTGACAAAGCGTGTGACGAACAAGGCGACCGGATGCGGTCCGGGCCGCGCTTCCCGGACACGCAGCCTCGCCTGTCCTGCAGCAAACACCGGATTGCCGTGCCCGCTATGCGAGGCATTTCACATACCGGGTCCGGCAATCGCGCGATGGGTTTCCGGCAGAGAAACCGGGCGTTTAGGTTCCGTTAGTTTTTGGACAGCTGGTCAATTGTGGTAGAGTGAGGCCGTGTGATAACGTTGCGTCACATAGGGGTCTCAGGGCCGCTGGCTGGGGGTAGGTGTGATCGATCTCGCACTCTGGCTGAATCCTCTGAACGGTGAGAATCCGTCGGGAGAGGACTTGCGCAATGACCCGGCCTTTCATGAGCTGGAGCGCCTGACCGAACAGCAGAAGAAGGTCGAATACGAAGGAAACAACAAATCGGAAGTCGATGTTCCGGTCGACTGGTCCGTCATAATCACCAAGGCTGAGGAATTGCGTTCGCACGGCCGGGACCTGCGCCTTCTCGTCCTGGTGGTGCGTGCCCTTGCCAACGAAGACCAGTTGGGCGGGCTCGCTGAAGGCCTGACGCTGATTGCCCAAACCTTTGACAGGCATTGGGATACGATGCATCCGGCGCTGCGCTCAGGCGCGACGCCGCGCGAGGCTGCCTTGCGGCGCATCAATGCGCTGATCGACCTGCAAAACAGCCAGGACGGGCTGCTCAAGGATCTGCGCGGCATGGTCTTCTTTGCCCCGCGCACGGTTGGGCCGATCAAAGGCGAGGATCTGGAAAAGGGCAGCCTCGAAGAACAGGTCATGCTGCAGGAGGCGGCTTCGGGACTGAGCGCGGCCGAAAAGGCGGCGCTGACCAGCACCCACAGCCAATTGGTCAACCGGGTGCGCACCGGATGCAAGGCACAGATGGACCAGGCCGGCGAGGCGATGACGTCGCTGATCGCCGATGCCCGCGCGGCGATCGCGGCGCTCGAGGCAGTGGAGATCGCGCTCAACGCCCGCATCGAAGGCAGCGGATCCACCGTTCCGGAATTAAAGCGATTCCTGCAGCGCCTGCTGACGACGCTGGAGCGGAACTCAGTCGCCGGCGCCGCGGCGAATGGAGCCGCAAAGCCCTCTCCGCAGCCGGTGGAAGCGGCAGCGCCGGCCCGAAACGGAGCCGCAGCGATGGGAGCCGAAAGGATGGCAAGTGTGGCCAGCTCTATGGAAGCGAGCACCGGACTGCCCGACCGGATCACCTCGCGCGACGACGTCGTCAAATGCCTCGACCTGGTCGTCGCCTTCTACGACCGCACCGAGCCGTCGAGCCCGATCCCGCATCTCGCCCGCCGCGTGCGGCGCATGGTGCACATGGATTTCGTTGAACTGATGGAAGATCTCGCCCCGTCGGGGCTGAAGGAATTCCGGCTGCTTGCCGGTGTCCCCGATCCCAAGAAGCCGGCCTAGAAGGATGAAAGGTAAAAAGCATGCCTGCAGAGAGCAAAGCCAAGGTCATCGAAAGAAACCGCGCCCCGCGCGTGCAGATCGCCTACGACGTTGAAACCTACGGCAGCCCGACGACCATCGAACTGCCGTTCGTCATGGCCGTGATGGCCGATCTTGCCGGGGCCTCACAGACCAAGGAAGCGTCAAGGTCGGTGCTCGACCGCAAATTCGTCGAAACCGACGCCAATCGTTTTCCCAAGTTCATGGAGGCAATGGGGCCGCGCGTGAAGGCGCGGGTGAAGAACACGCTGCCGCAAGCCGAGGGCGCCGAGCGCGACGAGGAGCTGGCGGTCGATCTCACCTTCTCCAAGATGGGCGATTTTGCTCCGGACAAGGTCGCCGAGCAGGTCCCGCAACTGGCCGAGATCCTCAAGATGCGCCGTCAGCTCGAAGAGTTGCTCGGCTTCATGGACGGCCGCGTCGACGCCGAAAAGCGTATCGCGCAGCTTCTGAACAACGAGCCGCTGCTGAGCAAGATCGCCAGCCAGGCGATGGATGACGGCAAGGGCGAGGAGTAAGTCATGGCTGAACAGCAAAAGACCGCAGCCGCCACAGCCGAAGCGGAAGCGATAGACCTCGGCGAATTCAGCGGACTGCTGGAAAAGGATTTCAAGGTCAAGAAGGACGACAGCGAAAAGCTGCAGCAGCTGGTGCGAAACCTGGCGCTCGCGGCGCAGTCGCGCTCGGAGACCACGACCATCTCTTCCAATGCGATCAAGTCGATCAAGTCGCTGATCGCCGGCATCGACAAGATGCTGACGACGCAGGTCAACGAGATCATGCATGCGCCGGAAGTGCGGGAGATGGAAGGCACCTGGCGCGGCCTCTGGTATCTGGTCAACAACACCGAGACGGATACGAAGCTCAAGATCCGGGTGATGAACATCTCCAAGGAGCAGCTGGCCGACACGCTCGAAGACTATGAAGGCCAGATGTGGGACCAGAGCCCGATCTTCAAGAAGGTCTACACGGACGAGTATTCGATGCTGGGCGGCGAGCCGATCGGCTGCATCATCGGCGCCTACGAATTCTCCAACCATCCGCGCGACGTCGGGCTGCTGCGCAACATCTCCGGTGTCTGCGCCTCGGCGCACACGCCCTTCATCGCCGCCGCGTCGCCGCGCCTGTTCCGCATGGACAGCTGGCAGGAACTGCCGAACCCGCAGGACCTGCAGATGATCGTGAACAACCCGGCCTATGCCTCGTGGCAGTCGCTGCGCGAGAGCGAGGACGCCCGCTATATCGGTCTCACCATGCCGCGCGTCCTGGCACGCCTGCCCTACGGCACGGAAACTGTTCCGGTGAAAGGCTTCACCTTCGAGGAGGAAGTGGGCGGCGACCACAACAAATATGTCTGGATGAACGCCGCCTTCCCGATGGGGGTGAACATCAACCGCAGCCACAAGCTCTATGGCTGGGGCACGCAGATCCGCGGCGTCGAAAATGGCGGCACGGTGCTCAACCTGCCGGTGCACGCCTTCCCGACCGACGACGGCTCGATCGCGATGAAATGCCCGACCGAGGTCGCCATCGACGACCGGCGCGAGGCGGAACTGGCCAAGCTCGGCCTGATGCCGATCCTGCACCGGAAGAACACCGACCTTGCGGCCTTCATCGGCGCCCATTCCCTGCAGGACGACGAGACCCGCGCCGGCCGCCTCGTCGATCCCGACGCGCAGGCGAATGAGCGGCTCAGCGCCAACCTGCCCTACCTGTTCCCGGTGTCGCGCTTCGCGCACTACCTCAAGGCGATTGCGCGCGACAAGATCGGCTCGTTCAAGGAACGCACCGACATGCAGATCTGGTTGACCGAGTGGATCAACCGATACGTGCTGGCCAACCCCGCCTTCGCCGACGACAAGGCGCGCGCCAAGCGCCCGCTTGCCGCGGCAGAGGTCCAGGTCGACAGCGTCGAAGGCCGGCCCGGTTACTACAATGCCCGGTTCTATCTGCGTCCGCACTACCAGCTGGAAGGCATCAATGCCTCGCTCCGGCTGGTATCGGAACTGCCGTCAGTGAAGGGCTGAAATTGCAGCAGAGTCATCTTTGTTTCGTGTGAAAGCGGTGGAGAAAGACAATGGCTTCAATGAAAATCGATGGTTTTTTGAAAGTTCCGGACATCAAGGGTCCGAGCGTACGCGACGGCCATGAGGACGAGATCGAAGTCCATGGCGTCGACTACAAGATGGTCGCGCCCTACGATCCGAATTCGCTTTCGCGCCGCGGGCGCGTGGCCCTGGGAATGATCAAGTTCACCAAGCACTACGACAAGGCCTCGCCTTATCTGAAGAAGGCGCTGTTCGACAACAAGGCCCTCGATGAAGTGGTGTTTTCGGCACGCCGCACCATCGACGGCGAGACCAGCGACTATCTGGTCGTCACCCTGACCGATGCCTCGATCATGGAGTACGACATGAAACAGGCCGACGACGAAGCCGACCTGATCGAGGAGGAAGTGAGCTTCGCCTACAAGAAGATCAAGTTCGTCTACAACAAGGACGACGAAATCGAAATGGATGTCTATGTCGGCAAGTGAGGTCCGGCGGGCCGGCGCGAGCAAGGCGCAGCTTGCCGGCAGTTCGCGGGCGAAGCGCGAGGCGGTCCAGCCTTCCCTCTGGGACCGCCTGATCAACGACTTGCCCGGCCTGACCTCCGAGATAGAGGGGCTGCGCCGACTGCTGCAGGAAGAACTCGGCGCCGAGGGCGTCGAGGCTCTTCTTGCCGGCAGCGCACGCGCCATCGACGCCGACGCCGAACTGACGGCCGAACAGAAGCGGCGGCTGCACCGGCTGGCCTTCCAGACCGAGCACCGCGCCGAGATCGAAAGCCGCGGCGTGGTGGTGTCGGCGCGCGTGCTGAGGGAGGCGGTGCGGCGCGATATCGAGGCCTTGTTCAACACCGAGCGCTTCGAGTCCATGCCGCTCCTTTCAGACGCGGAACAGGAGCAGGCATTGGACGAGCTGCCCTCGCTGGCGGATTTCCCGGAAGTGCGGCGAAGCGTCGTCAACTATGGAGTGCCTTCCTTTTCCGGCCGTTCCTCGCGCGATTTCGACCGCGATGCGCTGGCGCGCGAGATCCGTGCGGTGCTCGGAACCTTCGAGCCGCGCCTCAAGGAGAGTGCCACCACGGTCAATGTCACCCTCGGCGACAAGAGCTTCGGCCTGAAGATCGAGATCGACGCCGTGCTGATCATGACGCCGACGCCGGAACGCATGCGGCTGCGCACCACGATCAATCTCGACAACGGCCTGGCACGAACCGAACTCAGGGAGACCTGAGATGGACCGGGTGTTCCTGGAGTATTACGAAGAGGAACTGACCCACATCCGCGCGCTGGCCGCGGAATTCGCCGACATGCATCCGGCGGTCGCCCGCAATCTTTCGCTCGACACGGTTCCCTGCCCCGACCCCTACGTCGAACGGCTGCTCGACGGCGTCGCCTTCCTTGCCGCGCGCACGCGGCTGAAGGTTGATGCGGAGCGCTCGCGCTTCTCGCGCGCCGTGCTCGAGGTGCTTTATCCGGACCTGGTCACACCGGCACCGGCAACGGCGATGGCGGCGTTCAAGCCCGGCCAGCAGGTGCAGTCGATGATCGCCGGCCATGCCGTCGGACGCGGGACGCGCCTGGTTTCCAGCCTGCATCCCGGCCTGTCGACGCGTTCGACCTTCACCACGGCGCAAGAGGTCACGCTGTGGCCGATCGCGATCACATCGGTCAGCTATTTTCAGGATCGCAGCGGACTGGCTGCGGCCGGCATAGGCCCAGTCGGCGGCGTGCGCGGCGAAGCAGCATTTCGCATCGCGCTCGCCATCACCGGAAAGGCCAAGCTCAGCGAATTGTCGCTCGATCGGCTCGATCTCTATTTCGCTGGGCGCACGAAGGCCCCGCTGCTTTTCGACGCGATCTTCGGCGCCTGCTCGGCGCTCGGCGCGCGGCCGGAAGGCAAGAGCAACCCGCTCACGGCTCTGCCGGAGCCTGAAATGGTCGGCATTGGCGACGACGAGGCGCTGATGCCCCGCACCCGGCCGACCTTCGAGGGATACCGGCTGCTGCGCGAATATTTCATGATCCCCGAACGCTTCCACTATGTGCGCGTCCGCGGGTTGCAGCCGGTGGTGCGCAAGTGCGAGGCGGGGATCGAGATCATCTTCCTGTTCAGGCGCCCGGTGCCCGAGCTCGCCGATGTGACGCCGGCGGATTTCGAGCTCTTCGTGACGCCGGTCATCAATCTCTTCGAACGGGAATGCAACGTCATCGAGATCGACCCGCGCCGCACGCGGCAGGTGGTGCATGCCGACCGGACGCGGGCGCGGGATTTCGAGATCTTCCGGGTCACCCGGGTGGAAGACGCCGATGCGGAAGGCAGCGAGGCCGCGATCCCCGAGCTTTTCAGCCTGGGGCAGAATCGCGGCAGCGGCTGGGTCTATTCGACGGAACGGCGCCCGCGCCGGGCGACCGAGGACGAACGGCGCGATGGCCTGACCCGCACCTCCTACACGGGCGACGATGTCTTCCTGGCGATCTCGCGCCCGGCCGGAAGCCCGGCGAACCGCACGCCCAAGCGCCTCGACGTGATGGCGCTCTGCACCAACCGCGACCTGCCGATCCTGGACGACACCCCGACTTTGACGCTGGAGACGGCCGACCCGGTCGAAACGGTGAGGCTGCTCGGCGCCCTGCGGCCGCCGCAGCCGGCGATCCCGGCCTCGCTGCCGGCTGGCGCCGAAGGTGAATCGCGGGCCGACAATCTCGCCTGGCGGCTGGTGTCGCAACTGGCGCTCAACTTCCTGAGCCTCGCCAAGGAGGGTCGTGGGGTCGACCCGCTGCATGCGCTGCTCGACCTCTATGCCGACCGCGGCGACCCCAGCCTTGCCCGAAACGTCCACTCGATCACCCGTATCGACTCGCGCCCCGTCATCGAGCGGCTGCAGATCGACGGGCCGATGTGCTTCGGACGGGGCACGGAGATTACGCTGCATGTCGACCAGTCGGTGCTGGCGGGGCAAAGCACGCTGCTGCTTTCGGCTCTGCTTGCGCGGCTGTTTGCCCGGCACGCCGGGATAAACGGCTTCGTGCGGACCCGCACGCGGCTGCTGCAGAAGCAGGAGGATGTGCCATGGCCGATGACGCCCGGCAATCGCTACCTGATCTAGGCAGATCCGCCGCGGACGGGGCCGGCACACCGGAAAAGGCCGAGGTGCTGTCCGAGGGGTTCGACTTCTTCGAGCTGCTGCGCAGGCTGGAGCAGAGGGGAGGACTGTTCGGCTATTCCGGCCAGCCGAACCACGAGCCGGCAAGGCTCGGGCAGCACGTGCGACTGAGCTTCTCGGCCAAGGACGTGGTCAAGCTTCAACAGGCAAGCGACAAGGCTCCGGCGCGGATAACGGTCGCCAATCTCGGGCTGCTCGGGCCGGAAGGGCCGATGCCGCTGCATCTGACGCGCTGGGTGCTCGACCGGCTGTCGCAGCGCTGGTTCAGCGGCGCCGAGGCGGAGCAGACCAGCGACACGACGTTCGTCGATTTCATCAACATCCTCCAGCACCGCCTGATTGCCCTCTACTACCGCGCCTGGGCGGATGCGCATCCGGCAGTGCAGGTCGAGCGCTCGGTCGGCGGCCGCGTCCGCGCCATGCTCGAAGCCATGGCCGGCATCGGGCTGCCAGGCACACAGGATCCCGAGCTCGACACGGTGAGGCTACGCCAGGCCGGATCGCTCGCCAACCAGGTGGACAGTCCGGAGCGGCTGACGCTGTTCCTTGCCACGGCCTTCAAGGTGCCGGTGCAGATCAAGGAATTCGTCGCCGCCTGGATCGGCATCCCCACAGCACTGCAGAGCCAAGTCGGCAAGGCCTATGCGGCGCTCGGGCGCGGGGCAACGATCGGCCCACGCGTCTTCAGCCGCCAGAGCCGCATCGAATTGCGCGTCGGTCCGCTTTCCTTCGACGATTTCAAGGCGTTCCTGCCCGGCGGACGGCGCCTGGCGCTGTTCAAGAA
Source organism: Mesorhizobium sp. M3A.F.Ca.ET.175.01.1.1 (assembly GCF_004791945.1). NCBI lineage: Bacteria > Pseudomonadati > Pseudomonadota > Alphaproteobacteria > Hyphomicrobiales > Phyllobacteriaceae > Mesorhizobium > Mesorhizobium sp. M3A.F.Ca.ET.175.01.1.1. The sequence continues at coordinate 53,776 of NZ_SRTP01000015.1, forward strand.
GGCGGTCCGCGACATGATCGGGGAAGCGCTCGATATCGATCTTCGCATCGTGCTCGCGCGCGAAGCCGTGCCGCCGCCGCAGATCGGGACCGTCCAGCTCGGCCGCACCGCCTGGCTGGCACGGCCTGCCGAATGGGGCGATGCCGACGATCTCAAGCTGCGCACGATCGTCGGCTGGCGACCGGAACCGGCAGGGGTGGCGGCATGAGCCTCTTGCTGACGCTCGAACAGGGTCCGCGCTCCCAGGTGGTCAGACAGACCCGCCTGGACGAGGGCGAACTGGTGATCGGGCGCAGCGCCGATGCCGGCTGGCAGATCGAGGATCCGGACATGTTCGTCTCGCGGGCCCATTGCAAGATCAGCGGCGGCCGCGACGGCTACTTCGTCACCGACACCTCGAGCAGCGGGCTGTTCATCGACGATTCCGACAGCCCGCTCGGCGCCGGCCGCTCCGCGCGCCTGCAGAACGGCATGCGGCTGAGGCTGGGTGACTATGTCGTCTATGTCGAGATCCAGGCTGCGGCGAGCCAGCCGGCAGCCATGCAGGTGCCTGTCGCCAACCAGGAGCGCTCACAGGCGCAGTCGCGAGCGCCGGTCAGCATCGGCGGCGACGATTTCTTCTCGGCCAAGGTGGAGGAAGAGCCGCGGCGGCCGCGGCCGGCCGATCTGCCGGATCCGTTCGAACAGCCGGTGCCGGGCGCCTATGAGCGCGCCTCGGACCAGCACAGCTCGCCCGCCTTCGACGATCCGTTCAGTCTCGATCCCGTAGCCACACCGGCATCCAGCGAGGTTCCACCTCCCGGCCGCTCCGATCCGTTCGGTTTCGACGAGATGCCGTCCCGCAGAAGCACGGCGGAGCCCGCACCGAGATCGACCAGCTTCGACGACGATTTCGGGTTTGGGCCGAGCGCAACCCCTGCCTCGGGGAAGAGCAACGGTCAGGCCGGGCCGGCCGAGCCCCAGCGCCAACAGCCTGCCCATCCATGGGACGCGCCTGCGCAAGCTGCGGAAGCCCCTCCTGCGCGACGCCCCATCCCCGTCCCCAGGCCCGCCCGGGCCGCGCAAGCCGTGCAGGCGGCGCCGGCCGAGATGGCGCTTCGGGCGGCGTTCCTGCGCGGCATGGGCGTCGAGCAAGCCGATTTTCCCGGCCGCGACGCGATCGCCGAAATGGAAAAGTTCGGGCGCGAATATCGGCTGATGCTGGAAGGCCTGATGCAGCTCCTGCGCAAACGCGCCGAGGAGAAGGGGAGCGCGCGCGTCGCCCAGACGGTGGTCGGGGCCTCCGAAGTCAACCCGCTCAAATTCCTGCCGACCGCCGAGGATGTCATCGTCACCATCATCTCGGAGCGCAGCCCCGGCTTCCTGTCCGGCGAGGCGGCGATCGCCGACGCGGTGCGCGATCTTGCGCAGCACCATGTGCGCGCCTGGCGCGGCGTGCAAGCAGCGCTGCGCCGCATGATCGACCGCTTCGATCCGGCGGCGATCGAGGAAGAGCTCAAGTCCAATTCCGCGCTCGGCAACCTGCTTTCCGGCGGGCGCAACGCCAAGCTGTGGGAGCTCTACCAGAAACGCCACCGCGACATCGCCCAAAGCGCGGAGTCGAGCTTCCTGGGCGAAATCGGCGCCGATTTCAGGGATGCATATGAAGAGGAGTGAGACATGATCGACAGACGCGAATTCATCGTTGCCATCGGCGCGACGGGGCTGCTTGCGGCATGCCAGAGCGGCCCGCCGAAACCATCGGTCATCTCCGTCAATGTGACCGGTGGCGCCGGCATGAATCCGGGACCGGGCGGCGGCGACCGGCCGGTAACTGTCCTGGTGATGCGTCTGAGCAGCACCGGCAAGTTCAATTCAGCCGACTATTTCGCGCTGCAGGGCGATGCGGGCTCCGCGCTTGGCGCCGACCTCATCGGATCCGACACCATCTCCGTGGCGCCGGGAAAGACCGCCGCCAAGACAATCACGGTCGAGCCCAACGCGACGGCGCTGGGCTTCGTCGCTCTCATCCGCGAGCCTGGCGGGCGCAATTGGCGTACAACCAAGTCTGTATCGCCAGGGTCGAAATTCACCGTCAATGTCACGCTCGGCAGCGGCGGCATTTCCGCCTGACAGGCGGTCAACGATGGTTCCGTGCAGAGAGTAGCGGCATGAGCGACGCAAACAGGGTGCTGTGGTCCGAGGGTCTGTTCTTGAGGACCCAGCACTTCCAGCAGCAGGACCGGTTCTTCGAGGGGATGGTGCGCGGTGCGTTGCAGGCCGGGCAGTTGCATACCTTCGGCTTCCAGCAACTGACGCTCGACCAGTCGCTGCTCGATGCCGGCCAGGTCTCCATCGTGTCGGCCAGGGGGATATTCCCGGACGGCACGCCTTTCTCCATTCCCGAGATCATGGATGCGCCGAAACCCTTGCCGGTGACGGCGGACACCGGCGCCGGATCGGTGCTGGTCGCGCTGCCGCTCGAGCCACCCGGCGGCATCGGTTTCGATCCGGCGCATGCCGCCTCCACCGGCGCCCGCTATCACGGCAAGATCGTTTCGGTGCGCGACGCCGTGCAGGGCGGCTCGGACCCGGAAGAGATCGAAATCGCCAGGCCGCAAGCAGTGCTGCTTGCCCCTGGCAAATCGGTCGGCGGCTACACCGCGCTGCCGGTCGCCGACATTAAGGGCATTCGCGCCGACGGCGGCGTCTCGCTCGACGAGACGTTTTTGCCGCCGACGCTGATCACCGGCGCAGTCGCCTGGTACCGGCAGCTGCTGCAGGAGGTGGTCACCGGCCTCGACCAGATCGCCGAGGCGCATGGCAAGATGGTGATGGGCGGCCCTGGCCGCAGCGTTGAGGACCTGTTGATGCTGCATCTGGCCAATGCGGCGCGGCCGCGGCTTGCCCACATGCTGGCGCAGGACGTCTTCCATCCGGCCGAACTCTATCTCGAGCTTGCCGGCCTCGCCGGCGAGATGGCGACCTACGGGTCCAGCTCGCGCCGGCTCGGCGAGTTGCCGGCCTACGACCACATGGCGCCCGGGCCGGCCTACATGGCGCTTGCCGATGCGCTCCGCTCGCTGATCCTCAGCCTGCGCTACATCGAGCCGAAATCGCGCGCGCTGCCGGTCATGCGGCATTCGACCAATGTCTGGAAGGTGCGCATCGACAATCCGAAGCTCCTGGTCGCCAGCCGAATCGTGATCCGAGTCGGATCCGAACTGTCGGAGGACGCGCTGCGCAAGATCTTCGTCAACCAGGCCACCGTCGGCTCGGCGGACCAGTTCGAAGGCCTGTGGAAGTCGCGCCTGCCCGGCATTCCGCTGAAGCCGCTTCATTCGCAGCCGCGCGAGATTCCCTATGACGGCGACCGGCTGTGCCTGGAGCTGGACCAGAAGAGCGAGCACTGGGCCTCGCTGCTCGATGCACCCGGTTTCGTCATCGGCGTTTCCGGTGTGCTGCCGAGCGAGCCGCAGGTCGACTGCTATTCGGTGAACAGGTGAGGCCATGAGCCGGGATGATCCTTTCGGACTGTCGGAGGATCGTGAACGCACACGCATCCGGCTGACCGGCGCGGCGCCGCGGCCGATGGCGCCGCTGGCGCCGGGCGCGCCGGTGAAGCGGTCGCGCGCCCATCCCAACACGCTCGTCAACGCATTCGCCCCGCTGCTCGAATTCGCACCTGAGCTCGAAAGCGCGCTGGCGCCGGAAAACCCGGAAGTGCTGCGCACGCGCCTGCTCGACGAGCTGGTCCGGGCACGCGATGCGGCGATGCAGTCCGGCGCTTCGCTGGAGCGCGCCGATCAGGCCGCATGGGTGGTGGCGGCGCTGCTCGACGACCTAGCGCTCAACACGCCCTGGGGCGGGGCCAGCGCATGGCCGCGCCAGCCGCTGGTCGTCATGCTGCGCGGCGACGTCGATGCCGGCACGCAGTTCTTCTCCCGCCTCGACGAGTTGGAGCGGCACCCGAACCGCGACCGCGAGTTGCTGGAGCTGCAATATCACTGCCTGGCGCTCGGCTTCCGCGGCAAATACCGCGTGCCGGGCCGCGCCGGCGACCGTTCGATCAACGCGGTGCGCGTGGCGGCGGCCCGCTTCCTGCGCAATGCCGACGCCGAGGATTCGCCGCTGTCGCCGAACTGGAGAGGCGTGATCGCTTCCGACGAGCCGCAACGCTTCATCGTTCCGATCTGGGTGATGGCGCTTGCTGCGGTGGTCATCGCCGCCGCCGCGCATATCGGCCTTTCCATGATGCTGAGCAGCCAGGCGGTCGAGCTTTCCGCGCTGGTTCGGGCCCTGCCGCCGCCCGCGCGCACCGACGTCGCCCGCGCCCCGCCCAAGGTTGAAGCGCCCGAGCCTGAAGCCCCGCCGCCGGAACCGGTCGACTTCGCGCTGCTGCCGGAGTTCAAGGCCGAAGCGCCGGACAACCTCAAGGCGGCGCTGAGCGGCACGGAGAGCGTGTCCTTGGCCAAGCTGGTCATCCAAGCCTCCAATCCCGAGCTGTTCCAGTCGTCGCGGCCGACGCTCACCCCAGGCTTCGAGCCACTGGTCGAAGCAATAGCCAAGGTCATCCTGGCCAATCAGGAGCTGATCGGAAACATCACCGTCGTCGGCCATACCGACAATGTGCGCCTGCAAAGATCCAATCCGCTTTCGACCAACCAGCGGCTGTCGGAGGCGCGCGCAGAGACCATAGCCAACCTCTTGGTGCAGGCCGGCGTGCCGCAGGAGCGCATCCATTCCGAAGGTCGCGCCGAGACCGATCCGGTGGCCGACAACGCGACGCGCGAGGGCCGGGCGCTGAACCGGCGCGTCGAAGTGCTGGTCGAGAAGAGGCTCTGAGATGTTCATCCTGCGCTTCCTCTGGGCCGTGCTCACCTCGCGCTTCCTTTGGACGCTGATCGGCATCGCGCTGCTTTCGCTGCTGATCTGGGTGTTCGGTCCGATCGTCCAGGTCGGGCCGTATGCGCCGTTCGATTCGGACAATGTGCGCATCGCCATGATCGCGGGGCTGATCATCCTGTGGCTGATCTGGCTGATCATCGCGCAGCGCCGAGCGATCCGCGCTAACCGCATGTTCGTCGCCGAGATCGCGGCACCCGTGGCGGAGAAGCAGCTCACCCCCGGCGAGGAGAGCGTCGCCGCCGTCGGCGCCAAGTTCGGCGAGGTGATGGCGGAGCTCAAGCGGCGAAAGCTCGGCGGCCGCAGGTTCCTGCGCGAGATGCCGTGGTATGTGATCGTCGGACCGCCGGCCACCGGCAAGACCACGGCGCTGCGCCAGTCGGGCCTCAATTTCCCGATCGACCTCACCGACGACCTGCAGGGCGTCGGCGGTACGCGCAATTGCGACTGGTTCTTCTCCGAGAATGCGGTGCTGATCGACACCGCCGGACGCTACGTCCAGCAGGAAAGCCAGCCGGATGTCGATGCGGCGGAGTGGCTTGGCTTCCTCGATCTGCTCAAGAAGCATCGCGGCCGGCGGGCGCTCAACGGCGTCATCGTCGCGCTGTCGATCGACACGCTTTCGGAAGGCGACGAGGCCATCAAGGCGCATGGCCGCAAGATTCGCCGCCGGCTGGCGGAGCTGAACGACCGACTGGAAATCCGCCTTCCCGTCTATCTGATGCTGACCAAGGCCGACCTGATCAAGGGCTTCGAAGCCTTCTTCGGCGGGCTGTCGACGACCGCGCGCGAGCAGGTGTGGGGCACGACCTTCCCGCTCGACGCCCGGGTCGACGCCAAGACGATCGAGAAGGAACTCGCCACGCTGGCGGCGGAACTCGAGCGGCGCCTGGTGCCGCGGCTGGAGGATGAGGAAAAACTCGCCGCGCGCGCCGAGATCTTCCGCTTCCCGGCCCAGCTTGCCAGCCTCTCCGAGCCGATCCAGGTGCTGGTCGAGGCGATGTTCGGCGAGAGCCGCTACGAGGAAGCCGCCTGGCTGCGCGGCCTCTATCTGACCTCGGCGACGCAGGAAGGAGCGCCGATCGACCGGCTGACGGCGGCGCTTTCCTCCTCCTTCGGATTGCCGCCGCGCCGCGCCATGCTCGCGCCGCGCGTCGAAAAGCGCAGCTTCTTCCTCAGGAACCTGTTGACCGAGGTCATCTTCAAGGAAGCCGGCCTCGGCACGTTCGATCCGCTGGCACAGCGCCGGCGCGCCTGGATCTGGCGCGGTGCCGCAACCGCCTGCGCGCTCGTTGCCCTGCTTGCCGCCGGTCTGTTCGGCTGGTCCTACTACGACAACCGCAATGCGATTACCGCGCAGGCCGGCCAGTTCGAGGCGCTGCAGGCGCCGCTGACCGAAGTCGCTGCCACGCCGGCTTCGGTGGAGGAGCCGACGATGGATAGCGCGCTGGCCGCGATGGATGCGGTTGCGACGTCGCGGACGCCGCCACCCGATGCGCCGCATGATCTGCTCGGGCCGTCCGCCTCGGCAGAGCTCGTGCGCGCCCAGACCGACACTTACGACCATGCGCTGCGCAACGTGCTCGAGCCGCATATGGTGGCGCTGCTGGAAGCCACGATGTGGCGGCAGATCCGCGATCCGGATTTCATGCTCGGCGCGCTGAAGACGTATCGCATGATGACCGGCCTGTCGCAGATGGACCCCGACTTCGTGCAGAACTGGTGGGTGAACAGCCTGCCGGAGTTCGCGCCCGCGCCGCCCTTCCCCACTGCCGACGCCGAACAGCACCAGCTGGCCGCGATCCGCCGCATGACGGTCGACGACAGCTACGTCGCGCCGGACAAGGAATTGGTGGCCGAGGCGCTGAAGACGGTATGCACGATCTCGCTGCCGGAACGCGCCTACAAGCAGCTGCTGGCCGACCCGGAAGTGGCCGCCGTCAAGGAATGGGTGCCCGCCAATTTCGCCGGCCCCAACGGCGCCAAGGTGTTCGCGCGCCGCTCCGACAAGACGCTGCGCGTCGGTGTTCCAGGTGCCTTCACCTATACCGGATTCCATGACGCCGTCCTCGACCGGGTCGAGGATGTTGCCGCGCAGGCGGCGCTCGATCGCGCGGTGTTCGCCGGCGGCTGCTCGGAGAATGCCGAGACCTCCGTCTCGGCCCTCTCCGAGGACATACTAAAGCTCTACTATGACGACTACATCGCGCAGTGGGACAGCTTCCTGCGCGACATGCGGCTGGCGCCGCTGGCCGATCTCAACGTCGCCAGCGAGAATCTGAAGGACCTTTCGAGCGCCGATTCCGCATTGAAACGGCTCTTGACGGCAGTGGTCCAGGAAACCGACCTGACGCGGTCGGACGAAGCGCCCGCCGACGACAAGGGCGGCGCCGCCAAGACCGGCTCGAAGCTGCTCGGTAAGCTCGGCAAGCTCGGCAAGGTGGTGAAGACCGGAGCGAAGCTCCTGCCGCGCGCCGGCTCGGCCGACCAGGTCGACATGACCGGCAGCCTGGTGGCCGAGCACTTCAAACGGCTCAAGGGCACGATCGCCGAGGTCGATGGCCAGCCGCCGGCGCTCGACGCAGCCGTGGTGGCGCTGACGGCGCTTTCCAACGTGCTGCAGACGGTGACCGCCAACCCCGACCCGCAGGACGCCATCAAGAAGCAGGGCGGGCTCGCCGAGCTGACGGGCGCCGTCGCCCGACAGGCGCAGATCCTGCCCGACCCGATCGACGACTGGCTGAGCGGCATTGCCGGCGACACCAGCGGGCTGACGCAGAAAGCCGTCACCAACGAGCTCAACGCCATCTGGCGCGCCGATATCCTGCCGTTCTGCCAGGCCGCGCTCAACAACCGCTACCCGTTCAGCCCCGAGAGCGCGGTGGACGTCAATGTGCGCGATTTCCAGCGCCTCTTCGGCCCGGCCGGCCTGATCGACGCCTTCATCAACGACCACCTGATCAACTATGTCGACACCGCCAGCCAGCCATGGAAATGGCGCGCCGATTTCGGGCTCGACGCTTCGGCGCTGGCGGCATTCGAACAGGCGCGGCACATCCGCGACGACCTGTTCCCCGGCGGCACCGGCCCGGTGATGAACTTCACGCTCGAGCCGAAGGACCTGTCGCCCAATGTCACACGCGTGACGCTCAACCTCGATGGTCAGAGCCTCGTCTATTACAACAACGCGACCCGGCCGCAGCCGATGACGTGGCCCGGCAAGGACGGCACCGGCGTGATCTCGCTCGCCTTCCAGCCGGTCGACGGCTCGCCCGAGGTGATGCTGAACGAGACCGGCAGCTGGGCGTGGCTGAGAATGCTGCGCGGCGGCAAGTTCGACGGCACCAAGCTCGCCGACGTCTACAGCCTGCGCCTCGGCACGAAAGGCATGTATGCCGACTTCGAGCTGAAGGCTGCGAGCGTCGAGAACCCCTACACACTCGAAATGTTCAAGAAGTTCACATGTCCGCCGCAGATATGAGCACCGGCTTTTTTGGCAAGATTCCGGCGACCGGAGATTTCGTCTCCGCGAATCTGCCACGGACCTTCATCGATCGCTGGGACCGGTGGATGTCGATGGAGCTACGTGCGCGACCCGACGAGGGCGAGTTGGACCCCCGTGTCTGGCGCTTCACTGTGCCGGCTGGCATCTTCTGCGACCAGCCTTGCGCCGGCGCGTGGCGGATGAGCGAGGATCGCGTCGGGCGTAGATATCCGTTCGTGGTCGCCGCCGTCGGACGATCGCCTCTCATGGACGACGAATGGTTCGATGCCATGTCCGAAATCGCAGAGGACGCGGTGTCGCACTATTGGACGAGTACCATGGTCGCCGAGCGGATCAGCGCGGTTCAGCCACCCCCAGCCAACCAGGTGGAACCCAAGATCGTCTTTTGGTGCGACAGCTGGAACGTTCACGAATGCCATTTCAAAGATATTCATGATCTGGCCGACAACGGCCTGCCCATCATGCGCACTGTGCCTCTGCCGGCCGAGGAAAGCTGATCATGGCCATTACCGTCTTCGCCGAGAACATGGGCTTCTTCCACAAGGGCAGCAATGGCAAGGGGATCGCTCCGGGCGATGTCTGTCTGTCTCCGCCGTCACCGCCGGCTGGCCCGGTGCCCGTACCCTATGTCAATATGCTCTCGTCCTCCGACTTGTCGAACGGTACCAAGAGCGTCAAGATCGACGGCGAGCCTACGGCGATCGAGAATTCCTCAGAGATTTCAACCAGCACCGGCAATGAGCCGGCGACTCAGGGGCTCGGTGCGGGCGTCATCACCCACAAGATCAAGGGCAAGGGCGTCTTCAAACTTTGGTCATTCACGGTCAAGGCGGAGGGCAAGGGGGTCGACCGCCATGGCGACATGATGGCCCAGAACACGGCTAGCGATCTGCCCAACTGTATCGACCAGACGGCGATCAATACGTTCAAGGCGCTGCTGAGACGCAAGGGTATCACGCCTGGCCCATGCCCGAGCAAGCCTTACGACGCGAAGGTCCACCGGCCGGACAAGGATCCTTCTCCAGCCCAGAAGAAGGCGGTCCGCAACAAGCCATGCTGGGAATGTAAGCGGGACGACAAACGGGTGACCCGCTCTCACTGGCGCACTACGCGATCGAGCAGTGGTGCGATCGTACGATACGAGGATCCTACCCATGGAAAGGATATGGCGCGCGGCAAGGGCCATATGACGCATGACCATCAGCCACCGCTATGCGTGGCCTGGGCACTCGGCGGGTGCAATATGAAACTTGCGGATTTCAAGAAGTATTTCGAACGGGCAAGCAGGGTCAAACCTCACTGTGAAGCGCATTATCGCAGTCAGGGAAGTCAGGCAGAAGCTTATGCTGCCAAACTGTGAGTGAGCCATGATTGTGATCGCCAAAAGCTACGACGATATCCAGCAGCGGTACATTGCGGAGTTGCGTGCGCTCTTGCCTGAGGTCAAAGCTTGGTGGAGCGACATCGTCGCAGCCGACACCTTTGATGTCGTCTCACTTATTTGGCCGACTGGAATTTCCGGGCACCCGCGCTTTCTCCATGTCTTTCGGACGCACTATTTCGAGATAGAGAACCTGAACCGAAAGAACGAGCACGAATTCGTCGAGGGAGCCGAGAAGTCGCCCGAGGAAAAATGGGGCGTCGACGACCTCGGCGACAGCCCGCGCTATGTCGGCCACATAGACTTGCTGATCGAGGACATCCCGAGCAAGGCACCCGATCTGACGGAAGTGGTCAACGGCTTCGTTTTCCTGCCGATCGGACTCGACCAGGATGAAGAGATCTGCTGATGGCGCTGATCACCTATTTTGAAACCGATCGCGGCATTCGCCGCCTGCTGCGCCAGCCCGGCTACGTCGAGCCCCGGGACGCGAAAATCGCGGCGCGCAAGCTTGCCTTGAGCTCTCGGCGGCACCAGGACCTTTTCGGTGGCTACCTGGAAGATATCCAGACGGCCTATGAGATCGCGGCGCCCTGGTGGGCCGACACGGTGAAGGCACAACAACAGCTTGGATTGAACCGCGACGAAGCTATTCGCGCGGCGTTCAACAAGCGCGCCGCCGGCGCAGCAGCGCATGGCAACGTGGTCTGGATCGTGCGCAATTACTGGCTCGATTGCTGCGATGCCAACAAAGGCTCTGCCGAGGTCATCTATCCTGAAATCCTGCTCCTGCAATGGTTGATCGACGCCAAGGAGAAGGAACTGGTGCGCTTGATCGCCTGTATGCCGTACTGGCCGATCGGGATGGACCAAAACGGGGCCTGGTGCTGAGCGATGAGCTTCGCGGTCTGGCTAGAGAACCGTACCCCCTTCGCGATTGGATCTTACGCGCTGCCGGACGCGGACGGTCAGGAGGTTTTCCTGGGTCTTTTCTCGGCGAGCTTCCAAGGCATGGAGGAAATGAGCGCCGCCCTGGAGCCGGCCGAGGAGCAGTTGCCGGTGACGCTCAACGACATTTTTTTCGGTGATCCTTCTCTTTCATCGACGCGCTACGAGGCCGATATCGCTATGCTGAAACCCGGCGTCGACGTCATCGTCAACGGCACCGCATATGCACCGAACGGGAAGCCAGTTCGAGAAATGCAAGCGGGACTAAAGTTCGGGCCCCTGCAAAAGGTGCTCAATGTGGTTGGCGACCGCGTGTACGACGCCGGTAGCTATAGCACGCCACAACCGTTCACACAGATGCCTATCATCTATGAACGCGCCTACGGTGGCACCACACCCGATCTGAAAGTCGACCCTCGCAATCCGTTGGGAGTTGGTTTCGCCCACGCCCGTTCGGCTGATCCTGCAGTCAAGACGCAAGCGCCAAACATAACCTACCCGACCGAGCCATTTATGAGTCCGTCGGACAAGCCGCGGCCGGCAGGTTTCGGCGCGTTGGGGCGCGGCTGGCAACCGCGACTGCCGTTGGCCGGAACCTATGATCAGGCTTGGATCGACACTCAGTGGCCATTGCCGCCGAAGGATTTCGATCCGTGCTACAATCTTGCGGCGCCGGCGGACCAGCAACTTCCAGATCTCAACGGCGGCGATCAGGTCACTCTGATAGGACTCACTCCCAGCGGCCGGTGGAGCTTCAAACTCCCACGCGTCGTCGCGCCCATCCGCCTCCTCTTCGATGATCGCGTCGAAGACCAAATTTTCAAGGCGGATACGATCATCATCGAGCCCGACCTTTTTCGGGTGACGCTGAAGGCGCGGGTGGCCGTGACGACGCGGCGCAACCGGCCTGCGCTGCGCGAACTTGTCTTCGGCCATGTCACGCCGGCGCTGATTGCGGCGAAACGAAAGGGCAAGGAGTATTTTGCTCTGCGCGGGACTGACGGAACCGTTACCGAACGCCCGGCGTGGCTGCCATGAAGCGGCCATTGTATATCGTCGGCGGTGGCGCCGTGACGCCCGCCGGCCTGAACCGGCGACAAACGCTTGCCGCGATCCGAGCCGGGCTCTCCGCTTATGAAGAATATCTGCTGGCCGAACCTATGGGTGCGTCGCAGATCGTCTCACGCATTCCCACCCATTGGTCACTGAGAAGCACGGAGTGGGAATGGCTGGTCAATATGGCGGCGCGGGCTATCACGGACGCACTCGGATCGACAGCCGCGAATTCGCGCGCAACTGTGCTGGTGCTTGTTTTGCCGGAGAGGTTCAGAGACCATGCCGCCTTCGAGGAAATTGACCCGTCGGGCTTTCTAAATGCCGTCATACGCGCATGCGGTAGCCCATTCCATGAAGCGTCGCGTGCGATCGACGGTGGCGCAGCAGCAAGCATCGGGGTGCTGGATCAATTATCCGAAACGCTCGCCCGGCCTGACGTCGAGCGTATCCTGCTCGGCGGCGTCGACAGTTTGGTGAACGACAAGGATATCGCCCGACTGGGCGCGGCTGGGCGGCTGAAAGGCTCCGATAATGCTCAAGGGCTTGTTCCGGGAGAAGCGGCCGCCTTTGTTTGCCTGCAATCAAGGCCGGATCGGCAGAGGCCGAGTGTCACCGCCATCAATGGCGCTGGTTTTGCTCAGGAAGCAGACGGTGTCCTGACGGAGCGATACAGCCAGGGCAAGGCGCTGCTTGACGCGCTTCGAGGCGCGTTGAATGGACCCGACAACGGCCCACGCGAGCCCGACATCGTCTTTGTCGTCAGCAACGGCAACGGTGAGCGGTATAGTGGATGGGAGGCAAACATAGCGCGTTCCCGCTTCTACCGTACCCGGCGCGAAATCCTGCCAATTGCCTATCCGGCGATGACTGTCGGCGACGTAGGGGCGGCCGGCGGGGCATTGGCATTGCTTGTAGCGGCAGACAGTTTCGCTGTTGGTTATGCACCCGGTCCCGTGGCCATGTGCGAGATTGCTTCCGAAGCGGGATTGCGCGCCGCCGCGTTGGTTAGCCGGGTCAAAGTCCGCTGAGTTACATCCAAGCCGGGAAGTGCTGTGTCCGTCGCCAGTTTGCCAATGGGAGATCAGGGTTGTCGAACGAAGCCCGAATGGCGATGAGCCGCTGTTTGCGCATCGAGCGGAATGCTTTGTGTCTATCCGGTCCCCGTCCTTCGTCCCACCATGCATTCGCGCGATCGGCGGAAGGGAGCGGCGACTCCTCGATGTTGGCGAATTGTTCTCCAAGCGACGCTGGATCGACGGTGAACACGTTGGTATCGTTGAAATCGACATCGAAGAGATCGCGCCAAGCGAGACCCGCGGCAAAAGCGCATTGAGGTTCGCGCATGCGTTCGATCAGCCATGGGGCTATCATTCTGTCACCCAGCATTCCGATGGCAGCCAGCGCCGGCTGTCGCAGCGAGGGTTGGTTCAGGCATTTCTGAAGCCAGGTTTTCGCGGAAGTCTCCGCCGAAGCAAGGAGTCGGATGTCGAAAATTTCGCCGGGAAGAAAATTGGCAGACGCAAGCAATTCGTCGAGGACAGGCAAAGCCATGCGGCCCGCGCCGAGTAGGCAGGTGGCGAGCGAGGCCGCTAATCGTTCTCGCGGCTGGTCGGCAGCGAGACGCTCAGTGGCCAGGGGAAGGAGATCACGGCGGCGCAATGCGCCGGCCAACCACAGCGCCCGGATCCGGACCTCAGCATGGCCGTTCGCGGCCAATTCGCCAAGGCGAGGCCCGGCGTCGACACGGTGATGCCAAAGTGCCGAGAGACCGATGCATTTGAGCGTTGTTTCTCTCGAATCGACCCATTTGGCGACGAAAGGATGGAGTTTTTCGCGTGGTGTCCGGGCGATCGCGCCTGAAATAGCAGCGATGCCCGTTTCGCCGAGCGCGGCGGCAGCCTCGACCACCGCGGCAACCTGCTTTTCCAGCTCCCAGTGGAGAGCCAAGCAGGCCATGACAAAGAGTTCGGGAGCCTCACCATAATCGGAAAAACGCGAATTCGCCGCTGCCCAGGCAGCTTCGCCCGATGCGAACAGACCTTCCAGATTAGCGTCGAGCCTCTGGTCGATACGGCCAATATCGATTTCGCCCAGAAGCGGCCCATCGATCTCCCGGCGCCGGCGTGACCAGAGGAAAGCAGCATCTTCCGCGTGCTGGTCGACGATGACGGGAATTGTCGCGAGGCGGCGCATCGGCTCAGCCTAGTTCAGGTGAACAGCCGCCCCCCTTATCCAATTCGTACCGGTCGCGTGGCTATTGAGCTGTGCACCGCGTATGGAGATACGCCCGTTCTTCTCCAGAATGATGGACGCCAAACCACACCTAAGCTCGATCCGATCGCGCGCGTCCACCGTCACCGTCTCGCCGTCGCGCAGCACTTCAACGCGAGGCGGATCGGGGCGCGGATCCACAATCCGCCCGACAATCAGCGGGCAGGCCGGGTCACCGCCTTCGAACAGCAGCGCCACCTCCGAGCCGACAGATGAGCCGTCAAGGGCAGTGAGGCTGCGGGCTTTTACCGCCGTATCGCTTGGATTGCCGACAAAAACGACAAGCGGCGAGCCGTCATCGAAGCCGATGAGCAGCCCTATGACAACCCCTTCAACACGCTCAGCAACGTCCATCGCTCGGCCCTCGCTTTCAATTATTGTGTACACTGCTGCCTTTGATCTTGGTCTTGCCGTCTGCCTTCACGTCGATGTCGCCGCTGCCGTCGAGCCTTATGTCTTTTCCCTTGAGGCTGATCGTGCCGTCCTTTTTGAGAACGATGCTGGCATCGCCGCATTTCAGCGCGATCTCGTCGGCTGCCTCGACGTATAGTTTCTTGCCGTACTTCATCACGCCGTCTTCGCCGATGATGACACTGCTCGCCTTGGCGACCTTTAGCGAATACGCCCCGCCGACCTCGATCCCCTCTTCCGCCGCAATCTTAGCCAGGCGGGCTTTACCCACCTGCGAGGAATGGGCGCCGCCGACTGTAAAGCTTTGGTCGGCTGCAACGTCCACGGTCTGTCCGGCGCCGATCTTCCAGTTGTCCGCCGCGCCAATCGTGTGGCTCTGCCCCGCCCCCACCGTGACACTCCGTGACGCACCGATGGTGTTCGACTGAACCGCGCCGACGCTCCGCGTTTCAGATGCGCCTACCGTATCGACACGCGCAGCGCCCACCGTGACGGTCTGCACAATCGCCACCGTCTGGGTGTGGTTGGCGCCGATCGTCTCCGTCGAGTTCGATCCGATGTTGATCGTCTCGTTCGACCCCACCGTCAGCGAGCGATCCACCCCCACCGTCTCGGTATCGTTGTTGCCAATATTCGTCGTCTGGTCGACGCCGACCTTGACCGTCTTGTTGTTGCCGACGTCCTCGTCGAGGTTGTGGCCGACGGAGTGCTTGGCGTCGTGGTCGATGCGGTCGGACTGGTCGTGCTGGACCAACTTGTTGCGATCGTGCTTGATCAGCAGGTGGTGGTCTTTCTGGGCCTGGAAATTGACCAGCTCGGAGCCGGCCTTGTCCTCGAACATCAGTTCGTTGTAGCCGCCCCCACCCTTCGACGAATTGGACTTCCAGCCCGATTGCGTGGCGTTGCCCGGCAGGCCGTAGGGCGGCATCTGCGAGGCGTTGTAGACGCGGCCGGTGATGATCGGCAGGTCGGGGTCGCCCTCGATGAAATCGACGATGACCTCCTGGCCGATGCGCGGGATCTGGATGAAGCCCCAGCCGCTGCCGGCCCAGGTCTGCGACACGCGCACGAAGCAGGACGAGTTCTGGTCCTTCTTGCCGAGGCGATCCCAATGGAACTGCACCTTCACCCGGGCGTATTTGTCGGTGAATATCTCCTCGCCGGAAGGGCCGACGACCGTCGCCGTCTGCGGCCCGCGCATGATCGGCCGCGGCGTGATACGCGGCGGGCGATAGGGCAATTTAGTGGGCGCCACGCCGAGCACGATCCTGAAGTTCTCGGTATGGGCCTCGTTCTGGGTGCGGTAGCCGGGATCGAACAGCCGGTACTCGGCGCTGACCACCAGATAGTCCTGGTTCTGGTCGTCGCGCGGGAAACTTTCCAGCTTGAACTTGCAGCCGGAAAAGAGGCCGCGCACGGTGCCGACAGCAGTGCTGCGCTGGTGCACGGCCTGGAGTTCCTCGCGGCGAACACCGGCAATCGTGTCGCCGCGCCCGACATCGAGATGCGCTCCGGGCTGGCGGTAGTTCTCGCCCGAGGCTTCCTTGTGGCTGAAGGGCTGGGCAGATTTCGCCATCAGGTCGGCGCCGGGCTTCTCGAAATCATAATCCGTGTGGGCATAAGCGCCCGGCCGCACCGAGCTGCCCGGTATCCATTCGGTGATGTATTCGACGTCGCGCCGCGAGGCTTGGCCCTCGAAATTATAGAGCACCTTGTCGTAGCCCGGCGCCGGCTTCAACTTACTCATCGCATCGCACAGGATCAGCGTGTGCTTGCCCTCATCATGCTCGAAGAAATAGAAGATGCCCTCGTGCTCGAGCAGGCGCTGCACG
The DNA here is from genome assembly GCF_004791945.1 of Mesorhizobium sp. M3A.F.Ca.ET.175.01.1.1. Taxonomy (NCBI): domain Bacteria; kingdom Pseudomonadati; phylum Pseudomonadota; class Alphaproteobacteria; order Hyphomicrobiales; family Phyllobacteriaceae; genus Mesorhizobium; species Mesorhizobium sp. M3A.F.Ca.ET.175.01.1.1. The sequence goes on from NZ_SRTP01000015.1 coordinate 70,064, forward strand.
AAATCCAGGTCGCTCTCGTCATACTGCACGCAATATTCGCGTGAGGGATAGGATCCCTGCAGCCGCTTCTCGAATTTCGCGATGCCGTATTTCGAAAAGATCTTCTCGACGATCTCGACCACCGTCATATTCTGGAAGATGCGGCAATCGGTGGTGTTGCCGAGGAACCAGAGCCAGGGCCTGACCACCGCTTCGTAAAAGGCCAGCCGGTCCTCGATGCGGGTCAGCCTGAAATCCGACACCAGGCCGCTGAACCAGCGTTTCGGGTCGGACTCGCCCTCCACCGAAACGGGGCCGCCCAGCATCTTCAGCGGGTCGACATCGTGGCTCTTGGAGACGAAGCCGACCGTATAGGAAAAGCAACGGCTGATCTCGTCACGCCCGACGAGATGGGTGAAGGTCAAAAGGTCAGCGCCAACGGGCGTCTGCACAACCGTGGCACGTTCGTTCGGCATAGGTCGTGCCCCTCCTGGACGCGGCCGCCAGTATGATGGATTGAAGCCCCCGCTATGTTAACCGCATCACGTTCGGGAACAATTCACCGCACCGGACCAAATCAGCCTAGCACATGTTTTGACGCCGGCCAAAGAACTGTGGCGGCACAATACACTTGCGGTAAATCATCCTGAAACGCTCTTGTCCCCCGGCGGCCGCAAGCTGCTAGAATGGCGGGAGCAATGCCGGAAAGGCGCAGAGTTTCCGGCCCGATTGCCAGTGACAAGTGCTTTCGATGAGGCTCGGTGGCGTACCGGATGTTCATCTCGCTTCAGATCAGCAATGTCGACCGGCTGCCTTCCGGCACCGCGGCCAGCTATGCCGCGCGCGACCGCAGCTTCGAGATCGGCCGCGAGAATTGCGACTGGACGCTCGCCGACCCGGACAAAATCATTTCGGGCCGGCATTGCGAGGTCCGCTACCAGGCGGGCGCGTTCTGGCTCTATGATGTCTCGCGCAACGGCACCTTCATCAACGGCTCCCGCCAGCGCATGGCCGGCCCGCATCGGCTTGGACATGGCGACCGGCTGCTGATCGGCCGCTATGTCATTTCGGTTTCGATCGAGCAAGAAGGCGTAGTCAGCGGCCATTCGCAAACCCGGGCCGGCTCGACACAGCGCGAATTGCCGCCGGCGACAGGCCGGCCGCTCGAATTCTCCAACGAGCCGTTCTTCGGCCAGGCGGAACAGCGCCCCAGCCAGAGGGCGCCGGTCTCGACATCCTCTGCACTGCAGCCGGCGCCGGCGCCCTCGCCGGCTCGGCCGGCGGAAGCCGACGGGCTGTTGCGGGAGATCGCGAAAGCCGCCGGCATTTCGCCCGACCTCATTCAGTCGCGCGACCCGCATGAAGTGGCGGCGGAGATCGGCACGGTGCTCAGAACGACCGTCGAGCAATTGTCGCTGCTGCTCAAGGCGCGCGCGGCTGCCAAGGTGCTCGCCAAGAGCCCGCATCGCACCATGATCGGCGCCGAGGACAACAACCCGCTGAAATTCGTGCCGGGAACCGATGACATATTGGAGATCATGTTCGCCAAGCGCAGGGCCGGCTATCTCGATGCCACGCACAGTGTCGAGGACGCATTCCGCGATCTGAAGACGCACGAGCTGGCCACCTATGCCGCCATGCAGGCGGCACTTTCCAGGTTGCTCGACGATCTGTCGCCCGAGGCGATCGCCCGTAAACTTCCGCCGACGTCCTTCTCGTCCAAGAAAAGTCAGGCTTGGGATGCCTTGGTCGCCACCTGGCGGACCATGGAGGAGGCGCATGAAAACGGCATGCTCGATGTCTTCCTGGCCTATTTCAGCGAAGCCTACGCCAAGGCCAGCAAGCAGAAATAAGAAATTGCAATGGCGGCGCAGATCCCGGCGCTATGTGACGGGTATCACAGAAGAAACCCTGATCTTGCTTTCCGATTTCAATTAACCGCTTGGGCGATTAGGATGGCGCGCGGAAGCTTGCCTGGCGGGCAAAGCGGCGTGGCTTGGGGCGTGTGCAGCAATGTCATGTTTCGGCGAGATCAGCCTTTCCATCCGGCCCGCCGTCAGGCCATGGCATAAGGTTCGTCTCCATGCCCGCTGCTCGGCGGTGAACCGCCGATGAGTTCGAAGGACGATCCCTCCGCCGGCGCGGGCAAGACCGTCATTCGCGCTTCACGGCAACGGCCGCAATCGCCCGCGGCGCCTCAAAGCCGTCGCCCGGACAATACTGGACCTGCGCCGCCGGGCGCCAGGGAATCGACGGTCTTCGACCCTGGCCTCGGCCGGGAGATGCCGACCGGCTGGTCGTCCGGCACCGTCATCCAGCAAGGGGCCGCCTCAGAAGCGGCAGCAGCCGCAGCCGCAGCCGCGCCGTCGCTGCAGCAGGACATCCTGCTCGATGCGGCCGGTGGCGTGCAATATGGCGCAGCTAACCCGATCCTCGGCGCTGCAGCGCCGCTGCTGATGCTGTTTGGCCAGTTGCGGCTGATGCCGGTCGAGAGGCAGGCGGGTCTGCTCGCCGAACACATCGCCGAAGCGATCGAGGTGTTCGATCGGGAGTTGGCGAAAGCCGGCGTCGCCGAGGAAGAAGCACGGATAGCGCGATTTGCCCTTTGCGAAACCGCCGACGATCTGGTCGGCAACCTGCCATGGCCGAAGGACGCCGGCTGGAGCGGGCACAGCCTGGTGGCGCGGTTCTTCCACCGCAAGCCCACCGGCACAGGTTTCTACGAGGCGCTGAACAGTCTCCTGGGCAAACCGGAGGCGCATCACGACCTGCTCGAACTGATGCATGCCTGCCTGTCGCTTGGGTTCGAAGGCCAGTATCGCGGGCGTGCCGGCGAACGCGACAATCTCGAGCGCGTGCGGCGCGATGTCTATGACACGATCCGTTATTTCCAACCGCTCGCCGACGACGACATCTCGCCGCACTGGCAAGGCATGGCGGCAACGATGGCCAGACCGTCCGCCAGGTTGCCGCTATGGGCCGTCGCGGCGGCCGCGGCGACGCTGGTGACGGCGGCATTCTTCGCTATGCGAATATTCATCACAGATGAAGGCGACGCGACTGCGCGCGAGTTGCTGGCGCTCAATCCATCGACGCCGGTCACGATCGAGCGCGCCAGCGTGGCGCCGCTGGCCGAGTCGGAAACAGCCGCTCCTCCTGCGGTTGCTCCTGCTCCTGCGCCCGTCCCTGCGCCCGTCGCGCTCACTCAGATCAGCCGCATCCGCGCCGCTCTGGCCAAGGACCTGGTGCGCGGCGGGCTGGCGGTGGGCACGCAGGGCAACTTCATCGTGGTGGAAATCAACAACGCCCTGATGTTCGATGGCGGCAAGGCCGAGCTGAAGCCGGAGTTCCAAACCGTCGCGGCGGATATCGTCGCGGCCCTCGATGCCGAGCCTGGGCCGATCAGGATCGTCGGTCATACCGACAATGTGAAGCCGCGCAAATCGAGCGCCTTCAAGTCCAATTTCGACCTCTCGGTCGCCCGCGCGAAGGCGGTCGAAGCGATGATGGCGCCGGGCTTCAAGGATCCGTCGCGGATTACCGCCGACGGCAGGGGCGAGGACGAGCCGATCGCCGACAATGCGACGCCGGAAGGCCGCGCCTCGAACCGCCGTGTCGACGTGATGATCCTCAAGGAGGAGGCACTTTGAGCGCGGCCGGCCGGAAGCTCTCATGATGCGCTGGGTGCTGCGGATATTCAGCGTTCTCGCGCTGGCCGGTTTCTCGGCGGCGGTCTGGTATGCCGGACCGCTGATCCGCTTTGCCGATAGCCGTCCGCTCGGGCCGGTCTGGCTGAGAGCGACGATAATAGGCGTGACCATTGCGATTCTCGCGTTGTTCTACGGTGTGAGCTTCTGGCGCAGGCACAAGGCGCAAAGGGCGCTCGAAACGGCGATCGTCCGCAGCGACGAGCGCAACGACGATGTGCAGGTGCTCGAGGCACGCATGAGCGAAGCCATCGCGACGCTCAAGCGGTCGAGCGGCAAGCGCAATTTCCTCTACGATATCCCCTGGTACATCGTCATCGGCCCGCCCGGCGCCGGCAAGACGACCGCGCTGGTCAAGTCCGGGCTGAAATTTCCACTCGCGGGCTCCGGCACTGCCCAGCCGGTGGCCGGCGTCGGCGGCACCCGCTCCTGCGACTGGTGGTTCACCGACGAGGCGGTGCTGATCGACACGGCCGGCCGCTATACGACACAGGATTCGGACGCCCAGCGCGACAAGGCGAGCTGGCTCGCCTTCCTCGCCCTGCTCAAGAGATACCGCACAAGGCAGCCGATCAACGGCGTCATCCTCGCCATCAGCCTCGCCGACCTCATCGGCTTCGATGATCAGCAGCTCGACGCGCATATTGTCGAGATCCGCAGCCGGCTGCGCGAGCTCCACGAGACGCTGAAGATCCAGTTCCCGGTCTACCTGCTCTTCACCAAGGCAGACCTCATCGCCGGCTTCATGGACTATTTCGGCGATTGCGACGAGGCGCGCAGGCGCAAGGTGTGGGGCGCGACTTTCCAGACCACCGACCGCAACAGGAACATGGTCGGCGAGACGCCGACGGAATTCGATGCTCTGGCAAGACGCCTGACGGAGGAGATGGCCGACCGGCTGCAGGACGAGGCCGATCCGGTCGCGCGCATATCGATCTTCGGCTTCCCGGCGCAGTTCGGCGCGCTGCGGAGCCGCGTGGCGCGTTTCGTCGGCAGCCTGTTCGATCCATCGCGATCTCATGTCAATGTCAGCCTGCGTGGGTTCTATTTCTCCTCAGGGACCCAGGAAGGAACGCCGATCGATCAGGTGCTGGGCGCAATCGGCCGCAGCTTCGGCGCCGCGTCCCAGGCGCAGCTTTCCGGAACCGGAAAGAGCTTCTTCCTGCATGACCTTCTGGCCGAGGTGATCTTTCCGGAATCAGGCTGGGTTTCATATGATCGAAGCGCTAAGCGGCGGGCGTCGATCGCCCGCTATGGCGGCCTCGCCGCGATCGCGCTGGCGGCCGTGGCTGCGCTCGGCGCATTCGGTCTCAGCCTCACGACCAACCGCTCGCTCATTGATGCCACAAGACAGGCGATGGCGCAGTACCGCCAGAACGCGGATTCTCTGCTCAAGAGCACGACGGTAACCGATGTCGACCTCGAGAACGTCATCGGCCCACTCGACCAGCTGCGCAACCTGCCGGCCGGATTCGAGACCGCCGACGAGCCGGCGCCGGTCCAGGCGACCTTCGGGCTCGGCCAGCGGGAGAGGCTCCTGTCGGCCGGCAAAACGGCCTATCGCCAAGCGCTGGAGCGAAGCTTCCGCTCGCGGCTGCTGGTTCAGGCCGAGCGGACGATCCAGGCCAAGATGGCCGAGCCTATCGCGCTCTATGAGCCGCTCAAGATCTACCTGATGCTGGGCGGCAAGGCGCCAAAGGTGGATGACGAGCTGATCGTGTCCTGGATGAAGCAGGACTGGGAGGAGAACCGCTATCCGGGCGAAAACAATCGCGAGGGCCGCGCCCAGCTCGAAAAGCACCTGCGCGCCATGCTGGCGCTCGATGACGCCTATGATCCGGTCTTCGAGCTCAACCAGCCATTGGTCGAGGCCGCGCAACGCTCGCTCGGGCGCATGAGCCTCGCCGACCGCGCCTCGGCCTTGATCAAGTCGGCGGTCTACAGTGCCAAGCTGACGGATTTTTCCGTTTCCACGGAAGCCGGCCCCGAGGCGAAGCTTTTGTTCGAACGCATGGATGGCAGCGAGCTCTCCGACCTTCGCGTCCCCGGCCTCTATACCCGGGCCGGCTTCAATGGCTTCTACCTCCAGCAGTTGTCGCGCATGGCGCAGATGCTGGTCGACGACCAGTGGGTGCTCGGCGGCGGCGGCGAGCAAGGCAGCATCGATCAGGACCTGCCCAAGCTCGGTCCCGAGCTCCTCGACCGTTACGGCAAGGAATTCGCCATCGCGTGGAACGGCGTTCTCGACCAACTGAGGTTCAAGGCGATGCTGAAGGACCAGCCGCAATATATCGCGCTTTCCGCCGCCGCGTCGGCCGACTCGCCGATAGACCGGCTGTTTGCGGCTGTCGCCGGCGAAACCGCGTTGACCAGGGACGCTGCTGCCGGAGCAGGCGAGGCAGGAACGGCCGATCAGGATCCGGCCAGCATGGCCAAGGGTCTGGCACGCATCGGCTTGCAGATTGCCGGCGGCAAGTCGCAGGGGCGTGCCGGCACGGCTTCGTCCGGCGGGCAGAACGCCGGCGCCAATGTGGAGGCTCAGTTCAGGCCTTTCCAGGCTTTGGTGAGCGGTTCCGCCGGACGCCGGCCGATCGATGCGCTGACGCAGAATTTCCGCGACATCTACCAGAGCCTGAAGCTTGCGGCGGATGTTCCCTCGCAGACGGAGCGCGTCAACGCGAACCTGCAATTGCAGATTTCGACGCTGCGCGCCAATTCCTCGCGCCTGCCCAAGCAGCTTGCGCGAATGGTCAACGCGGCCGCGGACGAGTTGGAGGGCAATGTCGCCGAAACCTCGGTTTCCAACCTCAACCAGAGCCTGGATCAGACCGTCACGCGCCCCTGCGAGGAGGTTGTCAACGGCCGCTACCCGTTCGCCGGCGACAGCACGGAAGAAATATCCATGGCCGACTTTGCCAAGCTGTTCGCGCCGGGCGGCCTGATGGACCGGTTCTTCGCCCGCAACCTTGCGCCGCTGATCGACATGACCGGCCAGGACTGGACATGGAAGCAGGATGCCCGCGCCGGCCGCGACCTTGCCAAGTCGACCCTGAAAGCGTTCCAGTCGGCGGCGGAGATCCGCGGCGCCTTCTTCCCATCGGGCGGATCGACACCGTCAGTCAGCATCACCTTCACGCCATTCTCGCTGAACAGCGAGGCCGACAGCGCGGTGCTCGACATCGATGGCCAGACGGTCCAGAGCAGCCAGGCCGGCAACGCGCCGAGCACGGTGACATGGCCGAACGGAACCGCTTCGGCATCGGCAAGCCTCAGCCTGGTCCCGGAGATGCCCGGCCGCGAGTCCGCTCTCAAGTTCGAGGGGCCATGGGCGCTCAAGCGGCTCCTGGACAAGGCGGCCATCGCCCCGAGCAATGACGGGAAGGAGCAGGTGCGCTTCGTGATCGGCGGACGGGACGTCTCCTACACGATGCAGGCGGGGTCGTCGGCCAACCCGTTCCTGCTCCCCGCGCTTTCAGGCTTCAGCTGTCCGAAGGCGTTCTGAGATGGCCAGCCCAGGTCTTCATTTCGGTACTCTAATTTTTGCGCTTGTGGCAAAGTGGCAAGGGCAAGTGGCCCGTGGTTCGGCACAGAGGGCGTTCGAGAAGCGCTTGGTGGCAAAGTGAGCACTGTCGCCCTTCCGATCGAAAGCTTCGGCGTCAGCCACAAGGGCTGTGTCCGCGACCACAACGAGGACAACTACCTGGTGGAGCCACAGACCGGACTGTGGGTGGTGGCCGACGGTATGGGCGGGCATGAGGCGGGTGAAGTCGCTTCGGCCAGCATCGTCGACCACCTGGCAACGATCGGCATCGCAAGCTCGGCACCGGACCTTCGCGCCCGCTTCGAGGACCGGCTGAGCCGCGCCAATGCCGAGATCCGCAACATATCGCGATCGCGCGGCATCACCATCGGCTCCACCTTCGCCGCCCTGCTCGCCATGGACGGGCGCTTCGCAGGCTTATGGACCGGCGACAGCCGCATCTACCTGGTCCGCAACGGTGCGATCGCACAGATTTCGAAGGACCATACGGAAGTCCAGGAGCTTCTCGATCGCGGCATGATCAGCGAAGAGGAAGCGCTCACCTGGCCGCGTCGCAACGTGATCACCCATGCGGTGGGCGTCAGCGACGAATTGGTCATCGATTTCCAGCAAGGCGAGCTGTTGCCGGGAGATGTCTTCGTGCTGAGCACGGACGGGCTGACGGCGCATGTCAGCGATGCCGAGATCGAAGCGGCGGTGAAAACCGTTCCGGCAAAGGCGGTCTGCCAGAACCTGCTGGACATGGTGCTGGCGCGCGGCGGAACGGACAATGTCACCATCGTGCTGGTGAAGATTGGCGACGGTCGCAACGGATCGCTCCATGCGGATCAGTCCGGGCAGAGGGCTGAACGATGAGCGACGACGACAGGACGCGGATATCGGGAGGCCCGCCCAACACCGGGGTGGGCACGCAGCTCAGCGGAATCTACGAGCTCGACGAGCGCATCGCTTCCGGCGGCATGGGCGAAGTCTACCGCGGCCACAACATCCAGACCGGCGACCATGTGGCGATCAAGATCGTGCTGCCGGAATTCGCACGCGACCAGACGATCCTGTCCTTGTTCCGCAAGGAGGCGTCGATCCTCAATCATCTGTCGCACGACGCCGTTGTCCGATACCACGTCTTCACCGTCGATGCCGGGATCGGCAGGCCCTATCTGGCGATGGAATTCGTCGACGGCCAGTCGCTGTTCGATGTGCTGCGACGGGGGCCTATGCCAGCCGAAGACGTGCGCAGGCTTTGCCATCGCCTCGCATCCGGCCTCAGCGCCGTGCACCAGGCAGGCGCCATCCACCGAGACCTGTCTCCGGACAACATCATCCTGCCAGGCGGGCGCGTGGAGCGCGCCAAGATCGTCGACTTCGGCATCGCGCGATCGGCAACGGTCGGCGGCGAGACGTTGATCGGCGGCCGGTTTGCCGGGAAGTACAATTACGTGTCGCCCGAGCAGCTCGGGCTCTATGGCGGCGAGGTCAGCGAGCAGTCCGACATCTACAGTTTGGGGCTGGTGCTTGCCGCCGCGCTGCGCGGGAAGCCGCTCGACATGAGCGGCTCGCAATACGAGGTCATCGAGAAGCGCCGATCGGTGCCCGACCTGTCGGATATCGATCCCGACTTCCGGGACCTTATCGACGCGATGCTGCAGCCGGATCCGCGCGACCGGCCAGCCAGCATGGCGGAAATCGCCAGGGCGACGCGCGGCGAAGAGGACGACGCCACATTGCCGCCGCCGGCATCTTTCGGCTCGCGCGAGCGCTCGGGCCTGCCGAGGGCAGGCTGGACCGCCGCGCCGCAGTCCAACGTTTATCCGCAGCCTTCCGCAACTTCCGGCGAACAGCCCTTCGTCCAGCATGTGCGGCCGGCGCACCTGTCAGAATCGCGGCCTGCGGCGGCATCTCCGCGCCCGGCCAAGCCCGCGGCTGCCCCGCAACGGAAGCCATCCAGAACCCCAATCCTCGCGATAGGCAGCGTGATGGCACTGGCCGTGGTGACCGCGGCCGGTCTTTATGTCTCGGGCGTCCTGGCGCCTTCGCCGCCAATCGTGGCGAAGGCCCCGTCGCCGGTGCCAAAGCCGGTGCCGAAGCCCAAGGCGGAGAAACCCAAGCCTCAGCCGGAGACGCCGAGTCCCGACGATACGGCCAACAATGAGCCGGCCAAGCCTGCTCCACCGGTCCAACCGCAACCAGGCGGCGGCACGCCACCGGCCAGCAAGCAGCCGACAACCGTGCCGGGCCAGGAGCCGAAGCCGCCGCAGCCCGCTGAAACGACCAAGCCCCGGCAGCCGCAGCCAGCCGAGGTTCAGCAACCCGCGCAGAAAGCGGCCCCGGCTACCCAACCGCAAAGCGTCACCGGCGACGAGCAGACGGCGGCTCCGCCGACCATCAAGCCCATCCCGATATCACCGCCGGCCAAGAAGCCGCCACCCGCGCTTCAGCCCGATACGGTCGTGACCGATAACAAGGGCCCGGCATCGCCGCCGGGCAAGACCGCTCCCGCCCCGCCGCCGATCCAGAAGCCGTCCCCGCCGCCTGCCGTTCAGCCGGAGGTCGTCCAGAACCAGAAGACCACCCCGCCAGCCGCCCAGCCGGCAGCGCCCGAGGCGCCGACACCAAGCTTGCCGAAAACGCCGGCTTTGCCGGCGCAGCCGCCGACGGCTGAACCGGCAAAGCCGGACGTCGCCATCAATCTGCCAAAGCCGACTACACCGCCGCCAGCAAAGCCCGCCGGGGAGCTGGCCGAGCGTGCCTCGTGGGTGCGCGACTACAATGGCGGCAACTGTTTCTATGCGACCGTGACATCGGCAACCGACAGGGCCGCAGCAATCGAGGGGTTCGGGACGGCCGTCCAACCTTTCGAGCAGATGCTCGGCGACTTCCAGGCACGGTTCCATCTCGAGCCGGACATCAGCGTGCGGCTCATCACCCCTTCCCAGTGCGGCGTGCCGACATTGCTGCGCTTTCTCGGCCGCAGCGGTGCCGAGAGTCCTGAACTGGTTCTCGACCGCACGTCGGTGCCGGACGGCTCGCCGATCAGCGGCACACTGATCACGCGCGCCGGGCTCATCTCCAACGTTTTGCTGATCAATCACAACGGCATCGCGTTCAACCTCGATGACCGTATGGTGCCGCAGCCGGACAAGGCGACGTTCAACATCCCGATCGACCTCGCTGCCGCGGACAAGGCGGCCGGCAAGGCTTTGCCCCAGGTGATGCTGGTCATCACGGGGCCTCAGGATTTACAGGCCGCGATGTTCTCGGGACCGACCCCAGCCTCGGAATTGCTGCCCAAGCTCCTCAAGGAGATCCAGGCCCGCGGCCCCGGATTCTCCGCCACCGCCAAGTATTTCCAGCTCGGCGGATAATACGGACGCCGATGGGTCTCCGCCGCTCGCCCTTTTCCCTCCCGGCCCAACCAGGCAAGGGGCGCGGCTGGCGTTCGAACCTGTCTGACCTACCGCGCCGGAGACTGGCCGGGCTGCTTGGCGCAGCATTGTTCTTCACCCTGCCCGTCGGCAAGGCGCATGCCGAGTTCACCGTCTGCAACCAGACGCTCGACGTCGTCAATCTGGCCGTCGGACAGAAGGTCGACAACGCCGACCAGACCGACGGCTGGTGGACGATCGGCGCCAACCAGTGCGTGAATGTCATCCGCGAGGAACTGGCCAACCGCTACATCTACATCTACGCGACCGACGTCTTCGGCCACGCGATCCTGAACGGCTCGATCGAGATGTGCATCGACAGGCGCCGCTTCTCGATACGCGGCATCGACGAATGCTGGCAGCGCGGCCATATCGCGGCCCGCTTCGTCGAAGTCGACACGCTCGAGCAGGTGCGCTGGACGTACTTCCTGACCGGAAACAGCCCGTGACGCACAGCATCGACACGAGCTTCAAGGCAAAGAAGCAGGCGCGCCTGGCCGAACGCAGACGCAAGCTCTGGCGCCGGGTGCTTGGCGGGCTTGTCGCATTGGCCGTGGCAGCGATGGCCGGCGGCTTCTATCTCACCAAGGACTACTGGTCGTTCGGCGATGAAGACGAGGATCTGCAACCCGTCGAGGGCGCACAGGACGTACCGCCCGACGCCTCCGTCTATGTGCCGGCGATCATCGATCTCGCCGGCGATCCGATGTGGATCACTCTTGCCCCGGACGCCGAGGCTGGAACGAAGGGCCAGACCGTGGCGCGGCCGGCGGAGCTCGAAAGTTCCGGAGCATCCCCGCAGATCGAAATCCTGTCCGATGTGATGCTGAGCGCCAGCGAAAAATTCATGACGACGATCCCGTCGACGCAGGAGGATTTCGCCTTCTTCCAGGCGCAGCGACGGGCGGGCCAATCGGTGCCGGCGCAGACTCCACCGCCTCCGGCGGCGGCGCCCGAGGACCAGTTGGGCGATCTCGATCAGCAAGGTGGGCTGGAGCAGCAGGATGACCTGCAAAACGACCTTCAGCCGGCCCCCGATACGGACGCGGCTCCGCCCAGCTCCGCGCCCAAAGCGGATGCCGACGATCCGGAGGCCGGCTGGGGCGAGACCATCGATCAGGGCGAGGCAGCGCTTCCCGCATTCAAGAAGACCCAGATCGAGAACAACACGACGGTCGCGACCGTTACCGGCGAATACCAGCGCTTCGACGCAACCGCGGACACGTTCGTCAAGATCCTCAACGCCCGCAGCCTGGACAGCGTCGTCTCGGATGCTCAGTTCTCGGCCGAGGACGCAAAGCTTGCCGGCGAAGCGCTGAAGGCGCTGTTCAATCGCGATGGTCTGGAGGCCGGCTATGTCGTGGCCATGCGCGGCTTCAGGCCGAACCGCGAGACCACGGCCATGTCGCTGATGCAGGTCTCGATCTACGCCAAGAATGTCTATGTCGGCACGCTGACGCGCAGCACGGCCGGCGCCTTCGTGTCAGGTGTCGATCCGTGGGTGCGTGAGGACCTGTTCAACTATTCTGGCGCATCGGACCAAGGCGGCCCCAAGCGCCAGTATCGCCTGCTCGACGCGATCTATTCGACGGCGGCGCGCAACAAGGTCCCGACCAGCGTCATCGGCGAGGCCATCATGTATCTGTCGAGAGGGCAGGATCTCGACGCTTTCGCCAGCGAGGACCAGCGCCTGGTGCTGATCTACTCGCAGACGCCGCGCGGCCAAGGCGAGATCTCGGGACGGGTTCTCTATGTCGGCGTCCAGGGCGCAGAGAAGAACCTCGACTGTTTCGTCTTCCAGCAGAGCGACGGGCAATATGCGTGCGTCACCGGCAATGACGAGGTCCGTTCGCTGACCGTGATGAACCGCATGGTGACTCCGGTCAGCGGGGTCATGACCTCCACCTTCGGCCCGCGCAAGCACCCGATCCTCGGCACGGTTCGGATCCACAAGGGCGTCGACTGGGCGGCTCCGGTCGGCACACCCATCCTGGCCGCCTTCGACGGCGAGATCAGCTTCCAGGGCGATGGCGGCAGCTACGGCAACCTGGTGAAGATCTCGCACGCCAACGGCCGCGAGACGCGCTACGCGCACATGCAGAAATTTGCCATGGCAAGCGGCGTCGGCACCAAGGTGAAGGCCGGCGATGTCATCGGCTTCATCGGCACCACCGGCCTTTCGACCGGACCGCATCTTCATTTCGAGCTCTACCAGAACGGTGAGGCGATCGACCCGCTGGGGACGGTCACCACGGTCGCAACCTATGCGTCCGGCGGTGCTGGCGGATCCGGCGATGCCGCCGTCGAGACGCTGACCGACCGCATCGTCCATGTCGAAAGCGGTGGCAGCGCCCGGGCCAAGAACCCGCTTTCCTCGGCGACCGGCGCCGGCCAGTTCATCTCCAAGACCTGGATCCGGATGATGAACACCTATCGCCCCGATCTCGCCCGCTCGCTGTCGACCGCCGACCTGCTCGCGCTTCGCTACGACGCCACGCTGTCGCGCGAGATGGTGCGCAACCTGGCGCGCGAAGGCGAAGCTTACCTTCGCGCCCGCGGCCACCAGATCACTGCCGGGCGGCTCTATCTGTGCCACTTCCTCGGCATGGAAGGCGCGCATCAGGTGCTCGCCTCCCCAGGCTCGTCGCAGCTGAGCGCCGTGCTGGGGTCAGCCGTGATCCAGGCCAACCCCTTCCTCACCGGCAAGTCCGCCAGCTATGTCATTGACTGGGCGGAGCGGAAGATGGGCCAGAAGGTGCCGCGGATCATCACCGACGCAGGCCAGCAGACGGCCACGACCGAGATCCGGCAGACCTCGCCCGAATTCGAAAAATACAAGCAGGCGATAACCGCTCTGGTGAACTCGATTCAACCCACGTTCGAGCCTGGCTAATCTAGAGTGCGTCGCGCCGAAACGGATTTAAGCGACGCACTTTAGGTTTTATCTGATGCATGTCGTTGTCCCAGAACCGCCGCGCACTTCTGAGCGACATGCATTGGGTTTAGGCGTGCCGCGGCCAGCGGCCGGGCCGATTGGTTTCCGATGCCGCGAATGCTACATTGACGCCTGTTCGCAAGGATTTTTGTGAACCAGAACTGTGGTCGAGATCACATACGCTTGGAAGCCAGTTTTGGCAGAAGCGACTTCGTCGCTAATGGAATTTAGCATGCGCAGACAACAATAGCGCGCCCCTGTGGGGCGGAGGGCTGTCCCATGAAAACGTTCGCCATCCTTTTGGGCGGTTTTGTCCTGTTTGTCCTTGCAGCGTTCGGCGCCCAGGCCGCCACGCCCGACGCAAAACGCGTCGCGCTGGTCATCGGCAACAGCAAATATGTCAATGCCGTGCCATTGCCCAATCCCGCCAACGACGCGCAACTCATCGCATCAACGCTGCGCAATGCCGGCTTCGACGTGATCGAAGGGGTGGACCAGGACAATGCCGGCATGCACACGCTGATCAGCCGGTTCACCGAGCAATCCTACAATGCCGACCTCGCGGTCATCTTCTATGCCGGCCACGGCATGCAGGTCGACGGCAAGAACTACCTCATTCCGGTCGATGCCGAGTTGACGTCGCCGGCCTATCTCAAGACCCGCACGGTGCAGATCGACGAGTTCATGGCGGCGCTGCCGCCCGATCCCGCGGTCGGCGTCATCATTCTCGACGCCTGCCGCGACAATCCGCTGGCACGGACGCTGGCCGCCGCACTGCCGAAGAGCCGCTCGCTGGGCGCGGGACTGGCGCCGGTGGAAGCGAAAGCGGACGGCGTCGGCACCGGCGGCGTGCTCATCGCCTATGCAACGGATCCGGGCGCGATCGCCTTCGACGGCAACGGCGTGGACAGTCCCTACTCGATGGCTCTGGCCAAGCATCTGACCGAACCCGGCGTCGAACTGCAGAGTGCGCTGACGCGCGTGCGCGGCGAGGTGACCGAGACGACGCAAGGTCGGCAGCGGCCGTGGCACAACGCATCGCTGGGACGCGAGGTCTTCCTCGGCAAGGCCTCGGCCGAAGCCGCGGCGGTCGATGCCGAGGCAGGCAAAGCGACCGCAGCGCCTGCCCCTATCCCCGTGGCCAGCGAAGCTCCGTCGTGGGAAGTGGAGCAGCGCCTCTGGGACGAGGCATCGAAGAAGAATTCCATCCCCTTCTACGAAGCCTATCTCGAACAGTTCCCGAATGGCCGCTTCGCGACCGTGGCCAAACTCAACATCGATCAGTTGAAGGACCCGAAGGCCGACAATCGACAGATGGCAGCACTCGATGCCAATGAGGCGAATGCGAATTCCGGATCGGCGGTTCGTACTTCGGTCGGCATCTCCGACGAAATGAAGCAGACGCCCGGCAGCGAGCTGACGGAAGGCGCCATCGGCCTCGATCGCGACGGCCGCATCGACCTGCAGCTGCGCATCGAGGCACTGGGCAACGAGCTGGGCCAGGTCGACGGCAATATCGGCCCGAAAACGCGCCAGGCCATCGGCGTCTGGCAGGGCAAGAACGGGCTGCCGCAAACCACCTATCTGACGCGCGAGCAGCTGGCGTTCCTGGTCGTGCAGACCGACCCGATGATGGATGCGGTGCGCGCCAAGCACGCAGCCGATCAGGCGCGCGCCGCGGCGGCCAAGAAGCAGATGGCGCAGAAGACCCGCACCGTGAAGCCTGTGGCGCAGAAACCGAGCCGGAAGCAGCAGCAGACTGTGCAGCGGCGGCGCAATACGGACACCCTCATCGGCGAGGAGCCGCCGCCGCGGAACAATGACGACTTCCTGACCAAGGCTTTGATCTTCGGCACCGGCGTTGCGGTGGGTGGCGCGCTGAAGAATTGAGGCAAGGCACAGGATTCAGCCTGTGCAGGTTATCAGTTCGATCACTGTCACCGGGCTGAGATGCAGAGGGCGGTTCAGTCGCTGAACCGCCCTCAGAATTTCGAGCCAACTTGCAGAGGCGCGCTTTGCCGGATCTGTTTGGGCGCCCTATTCGGTCCTGATCCGCATCTCCACCCGGCGATTGACCGGGTCGTAGGGATCGGGAACACGCGGGTGCGACTTGCCCAGTCCGATCGGTTCCAATCGCGCAGCCTGGATGCCATTCGCGGTCAGGAACGACGCCACCGATTGCGCCCTTCGCTGGGAAAGTTCCTGATTGTACTGGTCGGAGCCGGAGGCATCGGTATGGCCTTCGACGACAAAGCTGAACGAACTCAGCCGGTTGTCCTTCAGCGCCTTGGCGAACTCATCGAGCTCGGTGCGCGCGGTCTGGTCGAGCTGGGCTGAATCGAGGGCGAAATTGATCATCATGTCGAGGCCGGCCTTTTGCGGCGGCGCCCCTGCCTTGTCGGCCTTGCTCTTGCATTCTTCCTCGGTGCCGACACAGATGCCGCGGGACGCGCCGAGATTGCCTGGACCGGTGAAGAACTTCACGATGTCTTCGGATTTCTGAAGCGGATCGGCGGAAACGTGCGTCGAAAAAAGCACGGCCGCCAATACCAAGGCTGAACTGGCCCACCGCATGACCGTTACTCCCATTTGAGCGTCGGATTTCGCTGGCGGGACCATATCAAATTCCGAAGCCATTGTCTGTGAACAAAGACACGCTGCCGAGGCCCTTTGGCTGTTATGGCTAAGACCTTGACCAGCGCCTCGCTCGGGGCTTGAGTGCTCGTCGGTCCCTTGGATGAAGGCGGGGCAGCCATGGCCAATGAGTTCCGATCCAGAACGGCACGGGATCTCTTCCTTGCCCGCCCGGCCATCGCCATGGACATGAAGACGCCGCCAACGGATCAGCTGTCGATCGAGTTCTGCCGAGCGCTGCTCGCAGGCCGGGTGCCCGAAGAGGCAATCACCTTCTGTGCCTACCTGCTGCCCGAGCGGGCGGCAGTCTGGTGGGCGCATGAATGCCTGGGCAACCTCACCGAATTGCTCGACGGCAGGGATCTCGAATTGCTGGCGCTCATTCGCGACTGGGTCGGCGAGCCCGGCGATCCCCGCCACCGGACGGCAATGGAAACGGCGGCTGAAGCAACACCTCCAGCTACGCCGGCCGCCTGGATCTGCCTGGCCGCGGTATCGCATGACAATGGCGCGGCGCACGAGGTGGCGCCGGCGCACTTGCCCGCCGGCCATGCGGTCAGTGCGGGGATCCTGGCCGGACTGGCGCGCGTGTCACTCGCGGACCGGTTCGCCGTCCTTGCCGCCTTCGTCGACATGGGGATCCAGATTGCAGAAATAGAGGCGCAGCGGCAAGTGGCCGATGGGTATTGAAGCCGCCCGGACCTTAGCCAACCAGTTGCTTGTCAACCTCCCCAGCCACCGCCGCCACTGCCGCCACTGCTGCCACCACCCAACGTTGGGGCGACAACTGGCTTGGGCTCTTCCTCGACCGGTACGATGACCTTCTTGGCGGTTGCCTTTTTCTGCTTGACGACCGTCGGCGCCGTCGTCGTGGCGGTAACCTTCGGCGGAGGCTGCACCGTCACCGGCGTCGGCTCGGATTTCGGCAACAGGGATGTGCAGCCCATGAGTGCCGCAAGAACGCCGGAGAGAGATGTTGCAATAATCGCCTGCTTCAATGCCCTGCCCACCACTGCCTCCCTGTTGCTCAGAACAAATCCCGACGCGGGTTGGCCTGTTCCCAAACCGCTCTGGCCACCTTGACCAATTGGTCCTCCAGCGAACCGCTGGCTGCGATCTTCGACTTGAGTTCCCCGCGCAACTTCTTGAGCGCCGCCGTCTTCGCCTTCGTTCCGAATTTGGCCAGCGTCGCCTTGGCGTCCGGCAACTCGTTGCGAGCGTCGAGTGCGACTGTGAATGCGAGGAAACGCACGGCTATGGCCTGGTCAGCCTGATCGCCCTTCTGCATCTCGAGAGCCGCGCGGTCATAGGCGCCGGACTGATCGCCGCGCGTCGTTGCCAGCTCGAACAGCCGCTGCGCTTCGTCGAGGTTCTGCTGCACCCCGACGCCGTCCCGATACATGCGGCCGAGGCTGCCCGGGGCGTAAGGCTGGCCAAGGTCAATGGCCTTCTGGAAGAGCGCCAGCGCCGCCTTGGGGTCCTTGTCGATGCCTTGGCCGCTGAGATAGTTGCGGCCGAGCAGGTTCATCGAATACATATCCTGCCGCTCGACGCCGGCTTTCAGGAAGGCAACGGCACGGGTGGGATCGGCGGGGACGCCATTGCGCCCTTCCGTGAAGATCGCGGCGAGATCGTTCATGGCATAGGTATGCCCCATCGCCGCCGCCTTGAGCAGCAGATCGAGCCCCTTGCCGGTATCGCGCTCGACGCCGTAGCCGTTGAACAAAGCACGGCCCCAGGACGTCATCCCGTATGGATCGCCCTTGTCGGAAGCGGCGGCATATAATGTATTGGCCTGCTTGCGGTTGACAGGCATTCCAGTCCCGGTCGCATTGAGGTAGCCGAGTTCGAACACGGCCCGTACATGGCCTTTGTCGGCGGCTTCCTGGATCTCTTTCTTTGCCTGATCGACCTTGCCCACCGCGAGCAGCGCGCGTCCCAGTTGGTAGCGGAAGCGGGCCACATCGGGGTACGCTTTCACCGCCGCCTGGCAGACGTCCACGGCGTTGCTGCTGATCTCGTTCGGCAGCAGACCCGGCACGACACCTTGCAGGTCGAGGGGTTCGCCGGCCTCGCGGTCGCAGGCATCAACGTTAGGCGACAGTTTCATCGTGGCAGGCTTGGAAGGCGTGTTGTCGGCCCGGATTTCGAAGCCGACCTCGACCGGCGCGGCGACGCCGATCTGGGGTTCGTAGCTCAAATGCTCGACTTCGTCGGCCATCAGGCTCGAGTCCGGCGACAGTGTCCGATCCGGCAGTGACAGCGTTCCCGTCGCCGGATAGCTCGCCAGTTTCACGCTGACGGCGGGGTCCTTGGTCGGAAACTCCAGTTTCAGCGGAACCGGGCCGACACCGACGGGAATGGCGACATCGCGCTTGTCGATCGCCTTGGCGGCACCGGTGATGTGGAGTCCCCGCGCCACGACCTGCTGCTTCTGCTCGGCCTCGAGCGAGGCGACGACCTGTTCGCCTTGGGCGCCCTCACCGCTCTTGACGCGGAACACCATGATGCCCTGCGCCTCGCCGCCCCATTCGTCATGCGTGGCATAGGCCAGCATGTCGACCTCTTCCTGCGCACCGACGCCCTTGGGGATTTCCATCTTCAGGCGCGGCAGATCCTTGCCCTGGATGGGCGCGCCGATCTCGACCGGCTTGCCGTCAAGCGTCAGGCGTCCAAGCGCCGGCGGTCTCTCGATGCTGACGGTGACCGCCCCGCCATCGACGTCGACAGGCTGCGGCAGGTCGAGCGCTACCGGGCCGATGCCCGACGGCACGATTTTCTCCAGCACCGGCGGCAGCGAGGGCCGGGTCGCGCGGCGCATCAGCACGACATCGTCGATCAGCGAGGAATTCTCCCACGGAACCTGCTTGCCGGAGGTGGCCTCGACCACATCGCGGCGCACAGCCGCCATGACGGTGCGTATTTCCTGATTCGGAGCCAGCGCGCGGCGCGAGAATGCCGACGAGAACGGGCTGAGATCGCCGATTCCGTCATAGGCGACCGCGCCGGGCTCGGTGGCGAAAGCGATCAGCGTGTTGAGCGAACTCTTCACTTGCGCCAGGCCGGTGTTGCCGGCGGTGATCAGCTGGTCCCTCAGCCAGTAATCCTTGCGCGGAAACGGATTGTTGCGGCAGGCGTCGAGGATGATCACCTGGATCTTGGACTTCGAGCGCATCTGCTCAAGCACGTCATCCAGCTTGACCGCCTGGACCTCAATGTCGGCCGCATCCTTCAGGGAGGCATCGACGGGGATCAGGAAATTCTCGCCGCCGATCTGGAAGCCATGGCCCGAATAGTAGACGACGGCCAGCTCGGCGCCGTCGGCCGCGGCGAGATAGTTGCGGAACTGTTTCTCGAATTGCAGCTTGGTGAGATCCTTGGCCAGGAACACCTCGAAGCCGGCCATCCGAAAAGTGTTGGAAACGTCGTCGGCGTCCTTGTCCGGGTTCTTGAGGGCTGGAATGTCCCGGTACTCGGAATTCCCGATGACGAGGGCAACCCGCTGATCGGCGTGCGCTTCGAAGGATGCGAAGCCCACGAGGATCACGGCTGCAAGGAACGCGCAGCATCGCAGCATGGCAAATCCTTAACTGCTATGACCTGTCGGCCACAATGCAGCTTGCGGCGCCGAGGTCTGTTAAAGACTTCACAATCTGCCTGGACATGACGAGAGGCTTGCGTTGCGGCGGCGAGGCATCCCCCCGTATCCAATCAGGATCTAAATTACCCCAGAGCCCGGGGCACCGCAATGATCCAAGCGGGTACAACTCGTCTTCGCCGATTTCATGAACCGGAAGCCGCCTGGCCCAAGGTGTCGCGCAGACCGCGCAAGGCAGGATTCATTTCGCGGGTTCGAGCTCTTCCTGCTGCCCCAGGCCAGTGACCCAGGTGCCAAGGAAGCCCATCAGCTCGCTTTCGAGATCGGCGGCGGCCAGACCAATGAACCGACCCTCGAGCGACACGCCAACGATGCCGTGGACGGCCGAGAACAGTGTCCGGGCCCGCGCCAGGAGTTGCGCCCGGTCGAGCGCCGGGCTGAGCAGCACCAAGGGCTCGACCAGATATTGGATAAGGACGGCGTGCTCGGCGAGGTGCCATTCCGGCACCGGCACGCCGGGCGCCATCCGGTGCTCGAACAATGCTGCCCAGAGCCTTCGGTTGTCGCGTGCGAAGCCGACATAGGCCTTTGCCAACGCCTTGAGCTTCTCGCTTGGCTCCACGGCCATGGCCGCTTCCTCGCGCAATGCCTCTCCCAGCCGTGCCAAGGTTTCCGAATTGACGTGAAGAACGAGCTCGTCCAGGTCGGCAAAGGCGGTATAGAGCGCGCCGAGCGCGCAGCCGGCATCGGCGGTAATGTCACGGGCACGCAGCCCGCCCAGCCCCGATGCTTGAATTCGCAGGCGTGCGGCGCTGATCAACCTGCTCCTCAGATCCTCGCGCCTGGCGTCCCGTTTTGCCGTCATTAACCTTCTCGATCCAATTTTCATGAACAACGTTCATTTTTGCCTTGAACGTTGTTCACAGTGTGTTACGCTGCGTTTGTGAACAATGTTCATAGAGGAGAACCAGGAATGTTGAAACAGTTTTTTGCGCTGGTTCGCGGGCGCAGCCATCAGGCCGCGGAAGCGGTGGTCGACCGCAACGCGCTGGTGATCCTGCGCCAGCAGATACGCGACTGCGCCGAAGCCATCGCCGCCGCCCGCCGTGCGGTCGCCATTGCGATTGCCCAGAACGATCAGGAGGTCCAGCAACATAAAAAGCTGGTCGACCGCATTGAGGATCTGGAGAAGCGCACGGTTGCGGCGCTCGAACAGGAACAGAATGAACTTGCACGCGAGGCGGCCGAAACGATCGCCCTGCTAGAGGCCGAGCGCACCGCGTCGGAAGACGCACAGAAAAACTTCGGCACGGAAATCGAGCGGCTGAAGCGGATCGTTCGCGCCTCCGAAATGCGGCTGCGCGACCTGCAGCGCGGCCAGCGCATTGCGGCCGCCGCGGACAAGACGCAGCGGCTGCGTGAAACCGCTCCCGGATCAACTTTGTCGGCGCTCAAGGATGCCGAGGAAACGCTGTCTCGCCTGCGGGCGCGTCAGAAGCAGATCGACGCCGCCGCGGCCGCCATGGCCGAGATGGAGCAGACGGGCGATCCGGCCGCGATGAGCGAGAAACTGGCCGCCGCAGGCTGCGGCGCGCCGCTGAGAAACAGCGCCGATGCCGTGCTCGAACGGCTGGCGAAGAGGGTCTCCAGGCCGGCCTGACTGTATCCGGCCTGAAACAGGCCGACACCTGCCCAACCTACCCCAGAAACGAAAGGACCCTATCGATGACCACCAACAGCTACGCTCCCAAGGATTCCGGCGCCTGGAAAATGTTCACCATGGCCAGTTTCGCCATCGCCGCCAGCATGATGGCGGGCGGCATCTACTTCATGGAGGCAAGTTTTGCCGCAAAAGGGTTTTACGCGATGGCCGCAATCATGCTCGTCCATACGTCCATCACCATCACCAAGACGCTGCGCGACGCCGAGGAGGCAGGCCGCTTCATCAACAGGTTGGAAGATGCCAAGGCCGAGAAGCTCTTGATGGACATCAACCGCAGTAACGAAACGTAACCGGTTCGCGCTACAACAGGGCTCGAACCGCGCAAGCAACCGCCAGTCACTATAACGGTCTTTGCCAAATGGAAATGGCCATGAACAACCATCTGATGACGTCGCGGCGCTTCGCGCCACTTTTCTGGACGCAGTTCCTGTCCGCCTTCAACGACAACTTTCTGAAGAACACGCTGGTATTCCTCATTCTGTACACGCTGGCGGCGGACCAGGCGGCGTCATTGGTGACACTGGCGGGAGCAATCTTCATGGCTCCGTTCCTGCTTCTCTCCGCCCTCGGCGGCGAGATCGCCGACCGGTTCGACAAAGCTTTCGTGGCGCGCAGGCTGAAATTCGTCGAGATCGGCGCCGCACTGCTGGCCGTCATCGGCATCGCGCTCTCGTCCATTCCGGTGCTGCTCACGGCGCTGTTCCTGTTCGGCGTGATCTCGGCGCTGTTCGGGCCAATCAAATACGGCATCCTGCCCGATCATCTCGAACGCAGAGAACTGCCCCGGGCCAACGCATGGATCGAGTCGGCCACCTTCGCCGCAATCCTCGGCGGCACGATCGTCGGCGGCATCGTCTCGGCCGATGGCATTGGCGTTGCGGTGTTCGGCCCGATGATGATGATCCTCGCGGTCGGCTGCTGGCTGGTCAGCCGCTACATCCCGTCGACCGGCTCGGCGGCGCCGGACCTTGCGATCGACACGAACATCCTGCGCTCCACTTGGCGGCTGGTCGGCGAGTTGCGGATGAACCAGCGGATATGGCGGGCGGCGCTGATGGCCTCCTGGTTCTGGCTGGTCGGCGCCATCGTCCTTTCCCTCCTGCCCCCTCTGGTCAAGAATTCGCTCGGCGGCAGCGAGATGGCCGTGACCGCCTATCTCGCCGTATTCGCGGTCGCGGTCGCCGTCGGCTCCGCCATTGCGGCGTGGATGTCGCAGGGGCGGATGGTGCTTCTGCCGGCTCCGGTCGGCACCGCGCTGATGGCCGTGTTCGGACTGGACCTCGCCTGGAGCGTTTGGGGACTGCACAGTTCGGCCCAGGCCGAGACGCTCGGTGCCTTCTTCGCAGGGCAGAACACCATTCGGGTCGCCATCGACCTGGCCGGCCTGGCGATCGCCGGCGCCTTCCTGGTCGTGCCCACCTTCGCGGCCGTGCAGGCCTGGGCGCCGGAGGACCGGCGCGCTCGTATCGTTGCGGCGGTGAACGTCGTCAGCGCCGGCTTCATGACCATCGGCGGCGGCCTCGTTGCGGCCATCCAGGGCGCCGGCGTCTCCATTGCAGGCGTGCTGGCCGGCCTTGCCGCGATCAATGCCGTCGCCGCCTGGCTGATGCTGAAATACCTGCCGACGAATCCTTTCCGCGATTTCGTCTCCATCCTGTTCCGCGCCTTCCATCACCTGGAGGTGGAAGGAATGGAAAACCTCAAGGCGGCCGGCCCGGCGCCCATCCTGGCGCTCAACCATGTCAGCTTTCTCGACGGTCCGCTGGCGCTGACGCTGACCGACGAGGAGCCGGTCTTCGCCATCGACTACACGATCGCACAGGCATGGTGGATGAGGCCGTTCCTGAAGCTTGCCCGCGCCCTGCCGCTCAATCCGGCCAAGCCGATGTCGACCCGCACCCTCATCAAGATCGTGCAGGGCGGCGATCCGCTGGTGATTTTCCCCGAAGGCCGCATCACCGTCACCGGCGGCCTGATGAAAGTCTATGACGGAGCCGCAATGGTCGCCGACAAGACCGGCTCGATGGTGGTGCCGGTGCGCATCGACGGGCTGGAGAAGAGCTACTTCTCGCGGCTGACGTCGCAGCATGTGCGCCGGCGATTGTTCCCGAAGGTCAAGGTGACCATCCTGGAACCGGTGAAGCTCGAAGTTCCGCCGGAGCTGAAGGGCCGCAGGCGTCGCGCCGCGGCCGGTGCTGCGCTCTACCAGGTGATGTCGGATCTCGTCTTCCGCACCCAGGATATCGACCGGACAGTGTTGGAGAAGATCATCCTGGCAGCAAACGACCGCGGCATGAAGCAACTCGCGGTGCAGGACCCGGTCACCGGCTCGCTCAGCTACGGCAAGCTGCTCACCGGTGCCGCCGTGCTCGGCGAAAAGTTCAAGACGCTCTATGCCGACCAGCAGACGCTTGGCGTCATGCTGCCCAACGCCAATGGCTCATGCGCCACGCTGCTCGGTGTCATGTCCGCCGGCAAGGTGCCGGCAATGATCAACTTCACCGCGGGCGCGGCGAACATTCTCTCCGCCTGTAAAGCGGCCGAGGTGCGGACCGTGCTCACCTCCCGCGCCTTCGTCGAACAGGCAAAGCTCGGCGCGGTGGTCGAGGAAATCGGCCGCTCGGTGGAGATCGTCTGGCTCGACGACCTGCGGGCCACGATCGGCCTCAAGGACAAGCTGCTCGGCCTCTTGCGCAAAGGCAAGCCGCGGGTCGCGCGCAGACCCGACGACGCGGCGGCGATCCTGTTCACGTCGGGCTCCGAGGGCACACCCAAGGGCGTCGTGCTCACCCATCGCAACATCCTGGCCAACGCCGCCCAGGCGGCTTCGCGCATCGACTTCCATTCGGGCGACAAGGTCTTCAACGTGCTGCCGATCTTCCACTCCTTCGGCATGACGGCGGGAACGGTGCTGCCGCTGATCTCGGGTGTGCCGGTCTATTTCTACCCGTCGCCGCTGCACTACCGCATCGTGCCGGAACTGATCTACGGCTCGAACGCGACGATCATCTTCGGCACCGACACGTTCCTTTCGGGCTATGCGCGCACGGCGCACCCTTACGACTTCCGTTCGGTGCGCTACTGCTTCGCCGGGGCCGAGCCGGTCAAGGCTGCCACGCGCATGACCTACATGGAGAAGTTCGGCCTGCGCATCCTCGAAGGCTACGGCGTGACCGAAACCGCGCCGGTAATCGCCATCAACACGCCGATGTACAACAAGTCGGGCAGTGTCGGCAAAATCATGCCCGGCATGGAGTATCGCCTGGATCCGGTGCCTGGCGTCGAGGAGGGCGGGCGGCTCCATGTGCGCGGCCCCAATGTCATGGCCGGCTATCTGCGTGCCGAAAAGCCTGGTGTGCTCGAGCCGCTGGAGGACGGCTGGCACGACACCGGCGACGTCGTCACCGTCGACGAGGCGGGCTTCATCACCATTCGCGGCCGCGCCAAGCGCTTCGCCAAGATCGGCGGCGAGATGATCTCGCTGGCGGCCGTCGAGGCGCTCGCCGGCGAATTGTGGAAGGGATCGCTGTCTGCCGTCGCCACGGTCCCGGATCACCGCAAGGGCGAGAAGCTGATCCTTGTCACGGAGGCAACCAACGCGACTCGGGCGGACTTCCTGGCCTTCGCCAAGGCGAACGGAGCCATGGACCTGATGGTGCCGGCCGAAGTGCGCGTCGTGCAGAAAGTGCCGGTCCTCGGCTCCGGCAAGCTCGACTTCGCCGCCGTGACGAAGATGGTGCGCGGCGATGAGGAGACGAAGATCAAGGCGGCTTGATCAGAATCGCGCAGCAGGCCGGCGTCGAAAGTCGGCCTGCTAAATCCGCGAACGGATCGACGCTCCAGGAATTGGAGGTCCTCGCCATGCGGGAGCGATCAGGCCGCTCTCTCCCGCTGCGAGATCAGCATCGCCATCCGCTGAACGGCGCGCAATTCCATCTCCACCCCCGCAGACGCGGCTAATGCGGGCATCTTGAGCAGCACAAGGGTCAATGGGTCGCTTGTCGCCAGAAGAACGTGGGTGGCTTCATATTTCTCGAACAGCCACGTCAGCTGTTCGCGCGTGTCCTGGTCCAGCGGCGAGTCGGGATGCACATCAGCCATCGAGCGCACGGGCGCCTGATTGAGCGCAGCGGCCAGCACCTTCGGATCGAAGTCGCCGAGTTCGCCCGCGGTCAGGATCAGCGCGCCCTCGACGAGGATGTGGTTCTGCAACCCGCGCAGGAAGCGGGCCGAGTCCGTCAGGTCGCCCTCGGCCATGTGCTTGAGCAGGGATTCGCGCCGTTTCTCGGCGCTCAGGCTGACGCTGTCGTTGTAGATGACGGCGAGCAGCGTAGCGGAAAGGACGATCACCACGGCCTGGACGCTGCCGCGCCAGCCGATGTGGTCGATGCCGCCCAGCGCGAGCCCAGCGAAGACCGAACTCAGTGCAATGACGGCGAAAGCCGCGATGGTATCGCGATGGCCGAGGCCCGCCCGCCCGAGGCCGATCGTCAGCCAGCACAGGAACAGGATGGCGATGCCGCCAAGCCGCACCGGCATGTCGACCAGACCCGGCCGGTAGTCGGTGATCATGAACGGGATGATGAGCAGCAACGAAAGCGCCATGCGCTCGACGGTGCGGTTTTCAGCCGAGGACAGGCTGGCTCTGTCGCGCATCACCACGAGCCAGCCGATGGCTACAAAACCGCCGAACTGGAAAAGCAGAAGCAGCGCCATCCGCGATGGCTCGACGAATCGTTCAGGGACTATCGCCAGCAAAAGGAAGAGCACCGCGCCGCCGGCAGCGAAAGACTTAAGGACAAGTGGCGCATGCCTGCGCAGCAAGCCCTCGGTCAACAAAAGCGCCGCCAGCGGCAACAGGCCTGCCGCAACGATGGTGGCGAGCCGAAAAACACCGAGGCCGGTGATCCAATCCAGAATGCGGCAGGCAAGCAGCACCGCCAGGACCCGCAAGCCGAACAGAAAGCGCCTCGACAGCGGCTCGCCGGGGTCTCGCCCGCCAACCACCGAGATCACGATCATCAGGCCGAGGAGCGAAGCCAGCGATGTGATCGTATCGGCGACAAGCTTATCGTCAAACGGCATGCGCCGGTTCCATCAAGCATGGAGATGACGTGGCGCACAGGGTGGCGCGTGAAGTTATCGTGTCCATGGCCGCAAAAGGTTCCATTGGCGGCTGGCGTCGGCCCAGTGAACGACCGGCAGAACGAGCCGCTGGAGGGTTGCGGCGGCGCCCGTCACCGCGAGAGCCGCCAGCGAGCCGCGCCGGACGGTGTTTGCGAGAAAGGCGCGCGCGGCCTGGAAGTTCATCTGCCCGATCTGCAGCACATCGTCGCCGCGGCCATAGTCGAGCTGCTTTTGGCAGAATTCGTTGAAGGCCTCGACCCTATGCTTGGCCGTCTCCTGGAAAGATTTCTTCAGCTCGTCCGATCCGCCGGTGTAGGCGTTGCTGATGACGAAGCGCTCCTCGTCGAAGACAGCGTCCGCTCCGACGCCGAAGACATGGCGGTGGCGGGCCATGATCTGACGTGCCAGCAGGACATGCGTCAGCGAGCGCCGCGCGCCCGAATGCGGGCCGGGAAAGACATTGGAAAAAGCTTCAGCCACCATGCCGACAACGGCGGGAACCTGGGTCACGTTGGAGATCCAGATCGGCCTGAACTGGTTGCGCAGGAACATCAGGAAGCAGGTCAAGCCGTAAAGGATCCAACTCAGGCCGCGGCCGCGCTCATCCGGATCGACCATGACAAGCCCAAGATGGAGAACCTCGTGCGTCTTGCCGGCGAGCGACAGCTCCATCACCGCCAGGGCATTGAATGCTATAGGCCGACCATCGCCGCGCCGATAGACAATGGTAACGATAGACTGTTCGAGCCGCTTGCGGTCACCGGAAAAGACCCCGTAAGTCAGGCTGCCGGCTTTCAGTGTCTTGGACGCGACCAGTCTCAGATCCTCGGTCAGCCGCTCCAACTCGCCGGGCTCCATCCAGCGTCCCGGCCGCTCCACCACCCGCGTGTCGTAGTCCTGGGAGGCGCGCATGCGCACATCCATGAACCGACCCGGCAGCAGCTGCAGCACCGCACTGAGCAAGATTGTCATTTCTCCTGGCTTGGACGCCAGCCGTAGAATGGCGGCGTCCGGCTAAGACACGGTAAAGGGAGAAATGTCGATACTTGCTGGTCTCCAGGTGCGGCGTGTCACGCCGCGTGTGCGAGCAACTGATGCCCCGTGCGTTCGAATGCGATGCTGCTGCGCCGAGCGCGAACTTTCGCAGCGCAAACCACGGCGAACGCTATGAAGAAGATGATGCCCGGATCGGCGCTGCCGGCTGACACAGAGATGGCAACGATGCTGGCAAGGGCAGCGTTCCTGACGCTGAGGACGACGGCATCCGTTTCCGGGTCCAGCCACTGACGCTCTCGACCAACTCCGCGGACAAGGACGCCGACCAGGATGGCCATCATCATCGAGCCGAACAGGCCGAGCTGGGACAGGACCGCGATCGGCCAGCTCGACGCGCGCGAACTGCCGAAGCCGATGCCGAGACCGCTGGTGTCCAGGAAGGACTGCAAGCTCTTGACGTTCCAGTAGGCACGCTCCTCGCCGGAGGCGGAATTCGCCTTGTTGATGATTGTCGAGTTGATCAGCCTGATGATGGGATCCAGCGCCCCGGCATTGTAGAGGCTGATGCCGAGCACGGCGACTGTGCCCAGGGCCATGATAGCGATGATCAGTATCTCCTCGCGCTCGACCTTTCCCCTGAGGACCGAGGTCATCATTGATATGGCGACCGGGATGCAGAGGATCGTCAGGCCGACATAGGCGGTCGAGGAGGTCGACAGAATGGTCAGAAAGAGCAGTATCCCTGCCAGCCATTGCGCAAGGTGCGATTTGGTCTTCCTCCAATAGGTGTAGGAGAAGGCCAGACAGGCGAGCGACGCGCCGGCAAAGGAAGAGGCCTCCGAAAAGGCTCCATTGATCCGAACGAAACCTGCCTCGATCGCACCCGTCATGATCTGGTAGCTGGCCGTTCTGATCGGAGCCAGCAAATCTCCAGCGCCCGAGTTCTTGCCGACAAAATCGATGAGCCCCATGCCCGCATGCAGCCCGCACCACAGGAAAAATCCCCGGCGTATCTGGTCGATCCTGTTGGAGTGGAGCAGCAGCGTGCAAAGCGCGATGGCGGTGAGCCCGCCCAGAATGAAATAGCCTGTCTGCGAAATATTGCCTGAGACCGGGGCCAAAGCGGCTTCGACAACCCCGCCTCGCGTCTTCGCCTGGACGAAGACGACTGTTTGCCCGGCGAAGAATCTTGGGAACAACCATGAACCGACAATCGCGTAAGCCATGAGGCTGGCGAGAATCCAGATCGGGCGAATGCTCCCCAACACGCTTCCAAGCTCAAACCAGATGTGGCGCCTCGCGGTAACGGCTGTCACGAGCAGCGCCGCAAACAAAGTGTAGATGAGCGGAGTGGATCCACCGACCGACGTCAGGGTCATCGCGGACGTCGCCCCAAACGCCAGGGATGCCAGAAGGCCGACGATCAACATGCCGCGGGAATAGTAGGCGACGATCAAGACAACGGCGCACACTGCCAGTCCCGGAATCGAGAACAGCATGCCGCCCGGCCTTTCTCGCATGCCTCGCGTGTTGGACGTCCGTCAGCCGACAGACAGTATTCTTCACAATGCATAGTTCGGCAGCCGAGAGTCCCGAACAAGGGGACCAAAGGGCGTAGTCGGACATCCCACAGCGGTAGGATGACGGCAGATACGCCTTCTGACTGAATGGGTGCAGGGCCGGCCTGGCGGTACGCATTAAAGCTTAAGCGGGGGCGAATGTCCTGCAGACCTCGGCACAATGTAAGCTGGCTTCCGGCTCGGATCGGGTCATCCGGGCGCTGGGTGCTAAGTGATGCTTGCCAAAAGTTGCGATGTGCCGGCCAACCAAACCGGGCGCGCCCTGTCGACGCACTCCGGTGTTTTGCGATGACGGCTGTCGTGGCGCAGCATTGCGGGCTGATGCCCTTCGGCTGGACAGGCGTCTGGCTGTTTTTCGTGGTCTCCGGCTTCGTGGTCACGCTGTCGGTCATTGAAAGGCTCGCGAACCGCCCCCCGATGGAGGTGGCCCTCGCCGCCACGGGCGACCGGTTCTTGTCCTGGCATCTGAGACCACCCTTGTTTCACCGCATCGGGGAGATATCTTACGGGGCCTACATCTTCCATGCCTTGGCAATCAACGCGGCATCCTTCATTCTCGGCCATATCAGCGTGCTGCCAGCACGCTCGTTAGCCGAAAGGCTCGTGTTCTTTGCGCTCTCCTACACGACAACGGTCACGATAGCGCATTTGTCATTCTGGCATTTCGAAAGGCGGTTCGCCGGCGGCCGCAAGCATCGACCGGCAGACAACGGGTTGCTCGGCGTTCCGACGCGAGAAGGAGAAGCGGCATGACCAGGCATCCGGCTGTGCTTGGACTATTGGGAGCCAAAGAGGTCAAGCGGCTGAAAGAAGTGTATGACCGGGCCCGGGCCGTGCAAGCCAAGTATTCGGAGTCGCACGCTGCCAACAGGGCCGCAAAGAGGCTGATCGACGCCTTCGAAGCTGCGAGCCAGCCCGATGGGACGGCTACCGAAATGAGATGGCTGAGCGAAACCACTCCCAAAGGAAACGCCTGAGCATGCGGTTGTCAGTCACGCGAAACGGTACGTTCATCGTTGCGGGCAGCCAGCGCGCCGTGGCCTGATTGCCCGGCGCGGTATCAGACAAAAGCAGTGACCGGCGAAAGCGGCATGCATCTGGCTTTCGAGGAGCAACTATTGTAGGTTGTGCCGGGATTGACAAACTCGCGGGTCTCCATGCAGGCACTGTCGCAGTTCATGCATTCGCGTCCCGCGGAGGGGACATCGTCGAAAATCGAATGGTCCAACAACGATTTTCCCGGCACGACCACGAGAGTCTATAAGCCGCATTCGATCCTGTGCCGCCAAGACGACGACAACGACACGATTTTCATCGTAAAATCGGGTTGGGCCTTGCTTTATCGCGGGCTGCCTGACGGCGACCGGCAGATCATCGACACCCCTCTCTGGGGCGACATTGTCGGTTTCCGTTCCGTAGACGGACCTCGGTTCGCATCGCTGGCATCCGTATCAGAACTTACTGTCTACGAAATTCCAAGGAAGGCGCTGGTCGAAGGCATGTTGTCGAAGGGCAGTCTCGGCAGCAAGATCGCCCACGCATTGGCGCGGCTGAACGCCATTTTTGCCGAGCACGTGGTGAATGTCGGGCGGCGCAACGCAATGAGCCGGACCGCCCACTTCCTACTCGAGTTGGAGGAAAGGCTCTCCAATGTCGGCTTGTCCTCTCAGGGAAAATACGACTGTCCACTCACTCAAAACGAACTGGCAGACATCCTGGGAATGACCCCCGTTCACGTCAATCGGACATTGAGGGAACTGCGCAACGCCGATCTCGTCTCCTTCAAGGGCGGCCATGTAGAGATGCTCAACCGCAAGAACTTGGTCAAATTGGCCAGCTTCGAAAGAGAATACCTTAGCTAGTTTCCTTTGGGCTTTTGGGTCCAGTTCAGCCACGCCTTTTCCGGTCATTGGAAATTTACCAAAAATTAACCTAGGTTAGCGATCGCTAATAAATTTGCTCTAAACTGGCTTTGGCCGTTCTTTGTGTGGGGTACCGAGGAGCGGCTACGGACGTCAGGCTGAGACAGTGTAGTCTGAAGCCCGTTTGGGATTGGGGATCACTTTTCCAAAATCTAGCAAGCAAGGGGTACGCCGGCCGCCGGAAGCGGCTTGAATGCAAAAGGGTGGGTAGTATGAGTTCAACAGCAGGACTGCTTAAGTACACTTCAGACAACCAGCCAAGAGTTCCCGGTAACGGAACAGAACATGCTCACAAGGAATGCCTCCTAATATTGGATGGAAGGGCCCTCGACCGAGAATGCCTCGCATCGGCCCTTGTGGATCACGAGCTCGGCATGGCGGTCGCCGCCATGGGTTCCATCGAAGAATGGCGCATGAAGAAGGGTTCGGCCCCTCCCCTGGTGGCCATTCTCTTCAATCTCGGCGGCCGGAAGGTCACCGACCATGCCACGGCAGACGAGATCAGGCGCATATCGTCTGAGTTCAAATCCGTCCCCGTGGTCGTCCTCGCCGACAACGAGGACCTCGCGCAGATACTGGCAGCTCTCGAGTGTGGCGCACGAGGTTACATTCCAACCTCGGTCGGCATCGATGTCTGCGTCGAGGCGATCAATCTTGCGGCAGCCGGAGGCATATTCGTCCCGGCGAGCAGTGTTCTGTCGATGCGGCATCTGATCGACTCAGGCAGCCGCGAAACGCAGCCTTTGTCGCGAATGTTCACCTTGAGGCAAACCGAGGTCGCCCAGGCGCTCCGGCGCGGCAAGGCGAACAAGATCATCGCCTACGAGCTGAACTTGCGCGAAAGCACTGTGAAGGTACATATCCGAAACATCATGAAGAAGCTGAAGGCGACCAACCGCACTGAAGTTGCCTACAAGGTCAACGATCTCTTCTCCGAAGGAGCTTCGATAGAAGAGCGGCCTTAGGCGCGTCGCGCTTTAGTCTTTTGTTGATCCATCTCTTGCCCCAGAACCGCTGGACGCTTCTGGGGTACATGGATCAAGAATAGCCCACCAGAGGTGGGCTGCCCTCGATTGCCTATCTTCAGGTAGGGATCCAGACCTCCGCTGCGTTGCCGGCAGCGGAGGCCGCTCGGAGTTGCCGGCAAGGCCTGTGCTTGCAGCCAAGCAGTCGGCGCCAGCGTATCCGCCATAAGTGCTAACCGATGACCTTATGGAGAACGCGAAATCCTGGGCCGAACTTGTAGACTTGCTGACTGAGTGGAGTTTCTCCTCATGTCTGAGCAAGGCTTTCGTTTTCAACGATCCGTCCGCCTGCAGGAACGTGGTCGCCGACTGATCCCGGGCGGCTGCCACACCTATGCAAAGGGCGAGGACCAATATCCCGTCCTCGCGCCGGGTTTCATCGAGCGCGGTTTGGGTTGCCATGTCTGGGACGTCGACGGCAACGAGTACATCGAATACGGCATGGGCAACCGTTCCGTCGGATTGGGACACGCCTACCCGAGCGTGCTCAGGGCGGCAGAGAAGGCGATCCGCGGGGGTTGCAATTTCACGCGACCAGCCAGGATCGAGGTCGACTGCGCCGAGACATTCCTGGAGCTGATCGGCGCCCAGATGGTAAAGTTCTGCAAGGACGGGTCGGACGCAACGTCGGGGGCCGTCCGGCTTGCGCGTGCCTATACGGGACGCGATCTTGTCGCCTGCTGCGCGGACCATCCCTTCTTTTCGACGGACGACTGGTTCATCGGGACCACGCCGATGAATGCAGGGATTCCAGAGGCGGTCCGAAATCTTACCGTCACCTTCCGCTACAACGACGTCGCCAGCGTCAAGGAGCTTTTCGACCGCTACCCAGGCAGGCTGGCGGCTCTGATCATGGAGCCTTCCCGCGGCGACGATCCGACAGACGGGTTCCTGCACAAGGTCCAGCGGCTGTGCAGGGACAACGGCGCGCTGCTCATCCTCGACGAGATGATCACCGGCTTCAGGTGGCATGCGGGCGGGGCGCAGAAACTTTATGGAATCGAGCCGGACTTGTCGACGTTCGGCAAAGCGCTCGGCAACGGGTTTTCAGTCTCCGCCCTCGCGGGCAAACGCGAGTACATGCGTCTCGGCGGGCTGGAGCATACGGACCGCCCGAGAGTCTTCCTGCTGTCGACCACGCATGGCGCGGAGACGCATGCGCTCGCCGCGGCGATCGCGACCATGCGGGTCTATCAGAACGAACCGGTGATCGAGCACCTGTATAATCAGGGAACGAAACTGAGGGACGGTATCGAGGAGGCGGCCAGGCGCCATGGAGTGGATCGGCATTTCAAGGTCGTCGGCCGACCCTGCTGCCTGGCATTTGCCACGCTCGACCTGGACGGCAAGCCGTCGCAGGCATATCGCTCGCTGTTCCTGCAGGAGACGATCAGGCGTGGGGTGCTCATGCCGTCTCTGGTCGTCAGCTACACGCACGACAATGCTGCGGTCATGAAGACCATAGAGGCCGTCGATGGCGCGCTGGCGGTCTATGCGCAGGCCCTGGAATCGGGAGCCAGCCGCTTCCTGGTTGGTCGACCCTCACAGGTCGTTTTCCGCCGCTACAACAGCGGAGACGAACGGGCCGAAGTCAGCGCAGCTCAAGAGACTCCGCAAGCCGCAATCATTGGAACCAAGGGGCAATCGGCAAGCCAGCTCATAGCGACGTCTTGACGGCCCGGAAGCCTAACCTCTGCATACTTTTGCGCGACATGCAGTATGGCGAAAACCCCGCGCGGCGAGGAACATGACCGGCGGCAGGAGTTGGCCGGGAGCTTGTTTAAAACGCAACCGAATCCGCCAATGAATCTGCCAAGTGAGCAGGATCAGGGAAAGTGTGTCGGCCTACCCAAGTCACGGCTTCCTCGATCGTATCGAAATTCCTGTGCTGCCCGCTCAGCAGGCCGAACCCCGTCTCGAGGAACCATTTGCCCTTTGTCGAATAGGCTTCCTCATCGATCCGGGTAAGGATTGCAACCAATTGGTTGAACCTCCAGACCAAAATACCAGCTTCCCCGCCCTGGACCGTGCCAATGCGTGCTTCGTTGAGCGAAAATCCAGGAGCAAGTGCGTTGCGCACCTTAGTAAGTCCCCCCAACTTCACAGCACGTTAAGATCGTGCCTTAGCTTGAATCGCTTTTTTAGCCTGTCTTTCCTGCGAAGGTCTGTTTCGCCGGACGACGGCAGGCAGCTTGGTAGCAGATCGACCGGGACGTTCAAGCCCTTCACTGCCGATTCGCGGCTGATTGCCTTCTGCAGGTCCCCTAAAGAATCTTGGCTTTGCGAAGCGTGAACGCCTCGGCGAAATGCTCGGGCGCCCGGCATTCCATTCCGCGCAATCTTGCAAGCCCGACGAAGGTGTCACGGTCGAACCAGTCCTTGGAGCGCTGCGTCCCGAAGTGCTCATGCAGCAGGTCGATCTTGCGTTCCAGCACATCGGCCGCAAGCGGCACATAGGCATTCGGCTGGCCGAGATCGCCGTCCCACTTCGGGATCTCGTATTCGAGCACCAGATGATCGCGGAAGACGTTCCAGGTCAGTTGATTGACCTCCCTATGATCCTGATGGGCATCGTACCTGGCGTGAGTGAACACCACGTCGGGAGCAGTGCGCGACCTTACATCGATCAGCCAATGCTTTATCGATCGACTGTGGGCGGGAAAGAAACTGTCTTCAAAATCCGCCACCTCGACGTTGGATGAGTTCGCGCCTTGGAGGAAGGCTTCCGCCGACGCCCTGGCTTCGGCCGATCGCTGGCCGCCGGCGCTCAATACGCACCAGTGGACGTTCAGTTTGGTTCCCGAAGCGATCAGGCTCAGGATCGTTCCTCCCGCGCCGATCTCGATATCGTCGGAATGGGCCCCCAGACAGAGGATGGAGAGGTCCTCCCCGCGACGTGCGAGGCCAAGTCCCTTCATGATGCAGCCATCACCATGCTGCGTCTAACTTTCTCGGCGGTGATCTTCCTATTCCAGGGCATGTCGCCCTTTTCGACCATGTCTTCCAGCGATTGCCAGTCGCGCAACGTATCCATGGAACGCCAGAACCCCTCATGCTTGTATGCCATCAGCATATTGTCGTCGATCAGTCGCCTGAAAGGTTCGATAACGAGTTCCTCGCCGTCCCGCATGTAGTCGAAGATTTCGGGCCGGAACACGAAATAGCCGCCGTTGATCCAGATCTCCGAGGTCTCGGTCGTGCGAAACTCACGCACGCGGCCGTCTTCGGCAATGTCGGCCAGGTGATATGTGAGCGGCGCGCGCACAGCGAGGAAGCAACCGATCTTGCCGCTGGCCTCGAACTTCGCGATCACGTCGTCGAGGTCGACATTGGTGAGGCCGTCGGAGTAGTTGGCCAGAAACATCTTCTCGTTCCTGACATGGTCCTTCGCCGCCCACAGACGCTCGCCTATGTTGCGCCAGATGCCCGTATCGAGCAGCGTGATGCTCCAATCCTTGACCGTGTCGCCGAGCAGCTTCACGTCCTGGCCGCCATGCGTGACAACGCAATCGGAGAAGGTCTGCGGCCGGGTGTTGAGGAAGAAGTCCTTGATGACATTGGCCTTGTAGCCCAGGCACAAGACGAATTCGTCATGCCCGTAGTCGCTGTACCACTGCATGACGTGACGCAGGATCGGCTGATGGCCGAGCGGAATCATCGGCTTCGGTATGGCGTCTGAATAGTCACGTATGCGCGTGCCGCGGCCGCCGCAGAAAAGGACGACTTTCATCTCTATAGCTCCGATGGATCGATCACTGCCACGAAAGGAATTGGCACCACGAATTTCGCGCCCCAGGCGGCGACGTGATGCATCTGGTGGATAATCTCGTCCTTCAAGTTCCACGGCAGGATCAGGATGTAGTCCGGCTTCGCGTGGTCTATCGCGTCTACCGGTCTGATCGGGATGTGCATGCCCGGCGTGAAGCGACCGTGCTTGTAGGGATTTCGATCGACGGTGAAGTCGAGGAAGTCGGGGCCGATCGCGCAGTAGTTGAGCAAGGTGTTGCCCTTGCCGGGCGCGCCATAGCCGCAGATCTTCTTGCCCTCGTTCTTGGCGGAGATCAGAAACGCCAGCAGGTCGCGCTTCGCGCGCTGGGCCTTGTCGCCGAAAGAGGCGTAGGTCGCCATTTCCGTCAGCCCGTGCCTGTTTTCGCGCTCGAGCAGTTTGGCGACGCGGTCATTCACTGGCCAGTTGCTGTCCTCGTTGGCGAGATAGACCCGAAGCGAGCCGCCATGGGTTGACAGTTCCTCGACATCGATCAGCCGCAGCCCGTGGCGGGCGGCCATCAAGTCGATGGTCAGCAAGGAGAAGTATGAAAAGTGCTCGTGGTAGATGGTGTCGAACTGGTTTTCGGCCATCAACCGCTCGATGTGCGGGAACTCGAGCGTGACCACGCCTTGCGGCTTGAGCAGGATCTTCATTCCCGCGACGAAGTCGTTGAGGTCGGGCACCTGCGCCAGGACGTTGTTGCCGATGATGAGATCGGCGCGGAGGCCTTCGGCCACCATCTGAAGGGCCAGGCGGACGCCAAAGAAATCGACCCTGGTCGGCACGCCCTTCTCGAGAGCGGCACGTGCAACATTGGCTGCCGGCTCGACGCCAAGCACCGGAACACCGAGCGGCAGGAAATGCTGGAGAAGATAGCCATCGTTGCTGGCGAGTTCCACCGCGAGACTGTCGGCGCCGAGTCCAAGCCGCTTCGTGATCGCCTCGCAATAGGTTTTCGCGTGGGCGACCCAGCTTGTCGAGAAGGAAGAAAAGTAGGCGTATTCGCTGAAGATGGTCTCGGGGCTCATATACTCCTTGAGTTGCACCAGATAGCAGGTATCGCATACCAGGACATTGAGCGGATAATAGAGTTCCACCTGGTCCAGTTGGTCGGCTCGCAGGAAGCTCTCGCACGGCGGCGACATGCCAAGATCGACCAGCGTGTGGCGCAGGCGGGACCCGCAGAGCCTGCAGCCGACAGGCCGGCGTGCCGTGTTGTGATCGCGAACGACTTCGACAGCCTGAATGTTCATCCCCGCTCCTGCCCGACTGATTTGAAAAAGGGGACGCAGTAGCCTTACGACGAACCTGCTGCCCGCTGCGCCCCGGAGATAGATGAAGCAACTTAGAATGGAGCGGACCCGGGTTCGATTTGCCAATCTGTCGGGTGCCTTAATCCTTACGGGGAAACGACAAGGACGGCGATCGCGCCAGGACCTCCGAATGGGTAGGCAGGTCAGTAGTGCCTACCGCAATCGGAGAAGTCTCTAACGCTTAGGTAGCTCTTTCGGCCCCGGCGGGCGGTGCAAACAATCGGGCCGCCGGTTCCCATTTGGCCAGCGTTGGGCGAACGTCGACATGCGATTCACAGAAACGAAGCTTAAGGGCGTCTGGCTGATAGAACCGACGCGGGTAATCGACGACCGCGGTTCATTTACTCGCCTTTTCTGCGAAAAGGAGATGGCCGATTGCGGGCTGGCGACACGTTTTGTCCAGCACAGCCGGTCGCATTCGGTCAAAAGAGGAACGCTGCGGGGATTGCACTATCAAGAGGAGCCGTACGCCGAGGTCAAGCTCGTCTCCTGCGTCCGCGGCGCCATCTTCGATGTGGTGGTGGACTTGCGCCCGAATTCGCCGACACGCCACCAGTGGCTGGGCTTCGAACTGACGCCCGAAAACATGAAACAGGTCTACATCCCCGCCGGGCTTGCGCACGGGTTCCAGACGCTCACGAGCGACGCCGAGGTATCCTACCTGATATCGCAATTCTATACGCCACACGCATCGACGGGCCTGCGCTACAACGATCCCGTCTTTTCGATAAATTGGCCTTTGATGCCGACCGCGATGTCGGAAAGGGACGTCAACTGGCCGCTGCTGAAGAAGCTGGCTTCCTAAAGCGCCTGGCGCTGAAACGGATCCGGGCGACGCGCTCTATGCATGTCGTGTTCGCAAAACCGCTGCACACTTTTGCGCGACATGCAGCGGTTCTCTTAGACTCGTTCGGGCTTGACGCTATCGAGAGCGGTGCTCGAACGCCGCCTCGGCCAGGAGGCCGTGGTCCGAAAGCAGCCTGGCCGCGGCCGCCAATTCCCCGAACGGCAGTCCCGAGCGCTCCGCCATCGCCAGCAGCGAATGCTCTCCGTCGGCAAGATTGAGCACCCAAAGCAGGGACATCGAGGTTGCGCCCGAAGACTTTTGCCCTCCCAGAGCAGCGTAGAGACCGCGCCTGCCGAGTTGCGGCTCCCCCTTGGGAAAGAGATTGAGCGGGGTCCAGTCCTTTTCGACGATGTCAATGACATCCATGAGGATGCGCAAAGAATTCTCCAGATGCTCGGGTCTTATGAAATCGAGATTGTCGGCTGAGGTATGGTACTCCGGGAAGGTGCCGTGGACACTGCGCTGGAACATGCCGACGGCAAGATTGAAGCCCGGTGAGCAATACTGCCGCTCGTCATAGCCGTAGGGCGAGAAATCGATCAGCTTTGCCCCGTCCTCGCGGCCGAGGACATGGGCCATCGCGCGGTCAATGGCGGCATCGCCGCGACGGCTGCGCTTATAGGCCGGTGGGCTGGCGTCGCCTACGCATGACAGCACCAGGCCGTGATCGATCAGATGCAGCCGATCCTCGTTGCGGGACAGCCAGGCCAGGGCGCCGATCGTGCCCGGAGCGAATAGGAAGCGATAGCTGTAGCGCGTCTTCCTTGTCTTGAGGATTCTTGCAAGCGTCGCCAGCAACGCCAGGCCCGAGCAATTGTCGTTGGCAAGCGAGGGATGGCATATGTGGGCGGAAAGAAAGAATTCCCGCTCCGTCTCACCGCGATGCAGATATTCGCCGTAGGCGAGGCTGCCGTCCCTGTGCTCCGCATCGATCTCCACCTGGTATAGACCGTCAGGCATGTCGGCCAGGCGGTCATGGGCCATGCAAAACCCCCAAGTCGGGGCATAGTAGCTTGTGCGGTATGGGATCAGTTGCGGCTGCTCGGGCAGTGTATGGATGTGCGGGCGCAGCTCGTCGAGCGTCAGAACCCCCTTGAAACCTATGCTGTAGTTGACGACGTGCAGGTTGGATTGGGCGAAATCCACGATCTTGCGTCCATCCGGGCCGATAATGCTTGCCGAGCGGATGTTCCATTCCTGCGGAACGGTCCAATCGAACAGCCGGGTTCCGGTGGGCACCTCATGCCGTGCCAGGTCGATTTGCTCCGAGAGGATGTCCAGCGTTCGACGCACGCCGTCCCCCGTGATGCTCCGGCAGATCGGAAAGAGGCGTTCGGCCAACGCGTAGATTTCCTGCCCAGCACCGGTGGAAGACGGCGGCTGGCCGAGCCGCTCCGGGACCACGTGTTCCATTCGCGCTAACCGGCCGCTGCCTCCAGCTTTCGCGAGGGTTCGGTGACCCGCATCCGCTCGTCCAGGAACTGATTGGCCCGCAGATATTTGATGTGGCCGATGCGCTGGAAGCGCGGCCCCTCGAATTCCTCGAGCGTCACATTCGACTTGGCGTAGGCCTGGTACAGCTGCTCGGCACCCTTGCGCGCATCCCATTGCGGCTTGAAGGCAGGCAGCGTGCGCGCAATCTTATCGAAGCTGACGCGATAAGACCGCTTGTCGGGGCCGGCATCGGAGGCGAATTCAAGACGGCAACCCGGCACGACGCTGGCCACGATCTCGGCTATGTCGCGGATCCGGTAGTTGTGCTCCGTGCGCCCGACATTGAAGGCTTCGTTGTGAACGGCCTCGCGCGGCGCTTCCAGTCCGGCGATGAAGGCCCTCGAAATGTCCTCGATGTGGACGATTGGCCGCCATGGCGTACCGTCGGACTTGAGCAGGATCACGCCTTTGGTGACGGCCCAGGCGACGAGATTGTTCAGCACGATGTCAAAGCGCAGGCGCGGCGACAGGCCGTAGGCCGTGGCGGGGCGGAAGTAGATCGGGGAGAAGTTGCTGTCGGCCAGTTCCGAAATGTCGCGTTCCGAAAGCACCTTCGACCAGCCGTAGGCGGTGACCGGGTTCAGCTCGGCCGTCTCGTCGACCATGCCGTCTCCTGCCTGCCCATAGTTGCTGCATGAAGAGGCAAGCAGGAAGCGGGTAACCCCAGCCTGCTTGGCAGCCTTCGCAAAGCGGACGGTGCCCTTGTGATTGATCTCATAGGTGATATTGGGATCGAGGTCGGATAAGGGGTCGTTGGAAAGAGCGGCGAGGTGAATAACGGCATCGAATCCCTCGAGGTCGCTCGCAGTCACATCCCTCACGTCCTTCAGGATGGACGGCACGGCAACCTGCTCTCCTCCCGAGGCAAAGGTGCAGCGGCGGTAGAGATCGCTATCGTAGCCGCTGACCGAATGCCCCGCGCGAAGCAGCATCGGCACCATCACCGAGCCGATATAGCCTTGATGGCCGGTCACCATGACTTTCATCGCACACCTTTTCGCAAGCGCCCAGAGTCGCGGAGAGGCTAGTTGGGCTCAAAGGAGCGGGCGAGAACGCCAATGGGAGATCGGCATGCCCAGTTGGACGAACGCTGGCAACCGGCTACGTCTTTCGGGTAGGAGTACCGCTAAACCTTTAAGAGGATTTCTTTGGACGGTAGCAGCACCTGGACATCGGGTGGATTCCTCCAGCATTCATTTCTTTGCCGGACTGGAGCTTGAGGCGTGAGTTCCAGATCCAACCGGACTTTCACTCCTACTTGAAAACCGGGCGCGATCTTGAACAGAGGACTTCTACATCCCGATCCATTTCCGTGGGTAAGATCTCGCCAGCGCTAGCGGTGCGACTCACGCGGCGCCGTCCCGCTGTAGAATTCTCGGGCATCCGCCTCGGCATTGGATTGTTGGGCGAGAGCGATCTCGTATTTTGCGATCTCCTTTCGCCGCCTCACCTTGTTGGCGAGATAAGAGATACCATGGTCATAAAGCAAACCGGGGCCCGGGAGACCTGTTTCTCTGCTG
Source organism: Mesorhizobium sp. M3A.F.Ca.ET.175.01.1.1 (assembly GCF_004791945.1). Classification (NCBI taxonomy): domain Bacteria; kingdom Pseudomonadati; phylum Pseudomonadota; class Alphaproteobacteria; order Hyphomicrobiales; family Phyllobacteriaceae; genus Mesorhizobium; species Mesorhizobium sp. M3A.F.Ca.ET.175.01.1.1. Next base: position 111,196 of record NZ_SRTP01000015.1, read on the forward strand.
ATCGCGCGCAACAATGCATATTCCCTTGGATCGCATGTGCGGGCGCGCACCGGAAGGAATTTTCGATACCCGGTGTAGTGTCTAACCGTGGCCGTCCGCCAAGCGTGCGTGTGGAGAGCGCACTTCTGCACGTTGAGCGATACAGGCAGCAGAAGCGAGTCGAAATTGAAGGTCATGTTGAAGACGCACTGGTCATGCGTCGGGCATGCCCTCATGTAGGGGCACTGATCGAGATGTCGTTCGAGGTTTTCCGCAAACCGGCGGTCGGCTTCCGTCTCCCGCCACTTGCGAGAATTGATCAGCATGAGGCCAGAATTGAAGTAGCGGGGGCACAGGCCAAATGCGCTGCACCGATCGAAAATCGAAGGATCGTAGAGACCCGTGCCGATCGAAAGGTCGAGGCAGACAGCCGCAATCTGATTGAACCCGGCAGCGTGTTCGCAATGAACGTCGCTGAACGCAAGCATGTCTCCGTCCAGATAGAGCACATAGTCGTAGGCGTCGGAGAGCTTCCCGATCGCACACTCCTTGAGAAGGGCCGTTCCGGTGATGTGCCGATGTTTGCCTGGCCGTTCCCTGATCTCGACGGCTGGGCGCACGAAGGGAGCTTCCAGCACGCGGATCGTGTGGTTGTGCGACGCCAGAAAATCTTTGAAACGGGCAGGCACGTCTTTGTGGTAGCCGACCTGGAAGAAGTGAAAGTCCAGCGGACTACTATGACTGCGGGCAAACGAAGCCAGAGAATAGAGGGTTATGTCGTGGTAGTTGCGATCGCAAAGATAGGCTGCGGCAATCTTTGGCCGGGATGGCCTTGGCGAACCCGCGTTCGCATAGATCGACATGGCACTTATCTTTCAATCTTCATCCATTGAGTGCACTCCGTCGGAGCGGGTTAGAAGCTGGCAGAAGGAAGTAGACGTGCGGAGACGGGACGTACTCCGTTTGGGGAGATCATCCGAAAACGGCGGGTTCCGGCTACCCCCATTCGTGGCACACGTAGATCGTCACCGCCTGACGTCGGACACCAGTCGAATGCCTGAGATCGACATAGCCATTCCTTGCTACAATCACGGGCGATTCCTCCGGCAATGCATAGCCAGCGTGCTCAGCCAGAGTGCGGACATCCGAGTCCTTATCATCGACAACGCATCAACCGACGGGAGCGCAGAAACCGCGCGCCTCATCGCCGCTGAAGACAGTCGTGTCGAGTTGTGCCTGCGCGAACGGAATATGGGCCCCCACGCTTCATTCAATACGGGGATTGACTGGGCGCAAAGCGACTATTTCTTGATCCTTTGTGCCGATGATCTCCTGGCTCCGGGTTGTCTCGGCCGGGCCCTGTCGGTGTTGCGGGCCGAAACTGGGGTCGCTCTTGCCTACGGCGGCCAGGTCATTTGGGAGGAACCAAATCCTTGTCCTGTCCCAGCGACTGTTGATGGCGCAGTGCACACCAGCATTATCTCGGGACCGCAGTTTGCGGAAACATTGTCGATGCCGCACACGCCAATTGGAACCGGCTCGTTCGTCGTGAGAACGTCAGTTCAAAAGCAAGTCGGCTACTATAGGCCGGAGCTCTACTACACGGATGACCTGGAAATGCTGATGCGGCTTGTGTCGCTCGGGAGTGCCGCAAAAATGGACGCGGTACAGGGAATTCGCAGAAGACACGGCGGAAACATCTCGGCTGATTGTTGGGGAAATTGGAAGCGCGAACTCCAAGAACTCTTGGCGGCCTTTGAAAGCTTCTTTGCCAACGAAGGGGCCACCTACCCCTGGGGAGCCAAAATGCGAAAAAGGGTACGACGCAACATCGCGCACCGTGCCTATTGGGCTGGCGTCTCCCACCACCTGCGAGGCAAACGCCAAGCCTCCGCCGAGCTTCTGCAGTTTGCCTGGTCCATCGAACCAGCTACAAGATTCATGCCGCCCGTTTCCTACCTATGGCACGTCGAAAACGTTGGACATCTGGTAACAAGCCGAATGCGCGAAATTGCAGTTGCAACTGCAGCCAGGCTGTTTCCGATAACTGGTTGACTAGCTGAATGTCTGTGCTTGGGCAGGACGTAGCTGTGGCGAGCGCGCCGTCACCGCGGCTATCCAGACGGGCGTCAACCGATCACGCTGGAGAGCAGGCAAGCGTCCTGTCTGGTGACGTTTGCCCTGAATTCGGCGAGCCGCACACTGATTGCCTGTTCGTGTTTTTCGGTGTCTGCCGTCAGCCGCGAAAAATGCGCGACAAGTGTGTCAACATTGAAAGTTTCAATATGTTGGCAATATTCGCCTAGACCCATTCGCTCCATCAGCACGTCGTTCTTCCTGGCGTAGCCAAGCGAGATGGTCGGCCTGCACATCTTCAATGCGCAGACAATGTTGTGGAACCGCGTGGCGATGACAATGTCGGTCAGCGCCATCTGTGCCATCACGTCGCCCAGCGAATTGACTTGCGCATGCGCAAGCATTGCGCCAGGCCTGAGTTTCCTTACGGCCGCCCGGAGCGCGTCGATGGCGATGCTATCGTCGTCGTCGCCGGTAAGGAGCCGTACTTCGTGCCCGCTGTCCAACACATGGGCTACGAACTCCGCCAGCTTGCCGATGTACCGACAGAAGATCGGCTGGCCGCCATCGGCAAAACCATACCAGCCACGGTAGGCCATGACGCCGACACCTACTCTGAGCACGCTTGGGACGGTGCGTGGCAGCGGAGCTGGCGCCGGCAGGCCGAAGGCAAGGTCTGGATAGACCGCATCGTTGCTGGCATCGAAGCCGACTTTCTCCATAAACTCCTTTGATTGAAGGTCGCGATAGGACCGGTAGTGGGCCAGCCGCGCGGCCGAAATCATCAACAGGCGACTGAGGCGGTTCCTGATCGGTCCTGCCCCGATGCTGACAAAGGCAATCCGTGTGCCGGCAAGCCTGGCGGCCAGGCACCATTTCAAGATGTCGTAGGGCATGCCTGCAGGCCTCTCGCCGAAATCGTCCAGGATTCCGGTGCCTGGGATGATCATGACATCTGCCTTGCGGACGTGCCCGAACGCCCGCGCGAAATCAGCAAGTTTTGCTGGAATCCTAAGGCACAGCCGGTTCAGTCTACCAGCGAGCCCGCCTGCCGGCCCGTTCCGGCGAATTGGCAATGTCTCGATCGTGAACGTCTTTTTGACGACCTCAGGTTCCCGGCAGATGCATGAAAGTTCTGCGTCCGGCCGCTCCCGTCTCAGGAACTCGACCATAGCTTCAAGCGAACCTTCGTTGCCGAGATTGCCGCTACCGAAGAGGCCGAACAGAGCTATTTTTTGAGGTGTCCTGCGCATGGCAGCGCGATCTCCGCTAATGTGAGATACCGACCCGGCCGCGTCGGCAATCGCGAGGCTCTCAAAGCGGTCGGCGTCATTTCTAGCGGTCATTGGCTTTGTACCGGCGACGAGCGGAGTTCCAGTAGCCAATCGACGTGATCGCCCTTTGGCGGAACGAAATATCGGACATCTGCGGCAAATGGTGATCCAGCTACCGTTGCGCTTCCGCCTGTTGACGGATCGATCCAGCGGGCTGAAATGCGCGGCCCGGCGAGCCTTGCAAGATCGAGCGTGATGCCCCTCCCGGCGGTCAGATAGACGAGCGCAAGCGAACGATCCGTCGTCCGCGCCGATAGTGTACGGGCGTGGTAGCCGCCCTGTCCTCCGACCAGCAAATCATTGCCGGTGTCGGGTTCCAGTTGCCACCACCTGATGGACGAAAAATAGTCATGCAGGATCTGCATGCTCCGCGCGCCGGGCGTGTCGAGCGCCTTTTGCCACGTCATGTCCACCGGCCAAAGGCCTGGACCGCCGAAATGCCAGATCGGGTTGTTGCCGTAGAGGTGCCCGAAAGCGCCCGACAGGATCGCCTGGTAGGCCTGGACGCGGACCCGGTACTGGTCGGCGCCGTGTTCGAACTCATAGGCGCTCTCGATCAGGAAGAAGGGCATGCCCCTGCCGGCATCGTACTCCCTGGCCGCTGCCGCATAGACGGGACCATCGGTGTAAACGTTGTTCACGCTGAGCCAGGGCTGGTGACCCCAGAAATCCAGAGGGGCCGTTTCCGGGGCGCCGTGGACCGTGCTGAGAGCGTCGGGATCCTCTTCCATGATGCCTCTAGCGAGGGCGCTCACCAGGTCCTTGCGCGCAGGATTGTAGTCGCCGCCGTTCACCCACATGATGTTGTCGAAATGCCTATAGCGTCGTCCGACAAAGCGTCCGTAGGCCTCAAGTCTCGTTGCCCCCGCGACCGCCATTTCCTGATACCAGCCTTCACCGCCACCGCCATATCCAAGATAGGCCGGAACGAGAAGCACTAGGAAACCCAGATCGCATGCCTTTTGCAGGATGCGATCGGCGTGGGCAAAATATGCCTCGTTCGGGACGACGAAATTTCCGCCATCCGCGAACGGCCTTTCGCCATACGCGTTTGCCGGCGCCTTGCGGGAGAAGCGGTGCTCGAGAAGGTTGGCCAGTATGGTATTGAAGCCTCGCGCCTTGCGATCCTCGAGATAAAGGAGGGCTTCTTCATCCGTCAGATCGCCGATGAGCGACCAGGACGAGTCACCATGCATGAAGAAGGGACGGCCATTCCTGTCGACCGGATAGTTTCTTCCAGATTCGATCCGCAGCGGGAACTGCGTCCCGCCGGAGCGTTCGCATGACCAGCTTCCGGTGGACATGGCCGCAAAGGCGACGATGGCCGTGAGCGCGGAAGCGAGGCGCATTGCCATGATGCCCACCTTGCAGCCGGCCTTGCTGCTAGCCCGGAGCCGGCACCGCATTGGCTTCGCGGGTGGCGGCATATCTGGAATTGAACTCCGCCGAAGTGATGATGCCGTAGGCCACCATCTCCCGCGTCATGGATCCCGCACGCAACTGAGTGACATAGGTCTCCAAGCCGTATCCGTCCGCGCCGCGACCGAGAAGCAACTGAAAAAGGAAACTGACATAGGCGCTGTCGGTCAGGCCGAACGTCGCGTATCTGGATTCGAAATCATCCGTGCGCATCATTTCCACGATCATGTCCGCAAGCTTGCTGTTTCCGCTTTCCAGGGCTGCGGACCACCGCTCCACGCTGGCCGAGTCGCCTTCGCGGCCCAGTATGAGGCAGTAGACGAAGCTCGCCTGCCTCACATGGACGGGCTTGTCGGCGGCCGCGGTTCGGGGATCGCATTCCCGACGCGGCTTGAGCGGCGGCTGCGGGCCCCGGGTCAGGTCGCGCACCGTCTTGTAGGCTGGCTTCGGTTCGCCAGCCCTCCAGCTGCCATCGGATGCAGCGGTGAGCCTTACCAATCCCATCTTTGCTTCGAAGCTCGGCGCCCAGTAGGTCTCGTCCAACAGTTCATAGATATGCGCGGCCTCGACCTTGTATTTCTCGCTGAGCTCGCGCAGGCGCGTCATTGTCTGCTTGACACCGTCGGCCTGCTGCCGATCGCCGCGCTGACTCCCATAAGGATTGTTGAATTCTGTGACCCAGATCGGCTTGCCGTAGCCGGCAATGTCGCGGAAGGCCCATTCCGGATCATCGCCATACATGTGCCAGACCGAGATGTCCCAGGCGATTCCGTCCTGTTTCATCCGCGCGAAGGCGCCGGTGTGGCCCCATCCGGCAGTGCCCATCGCCTTCCTGATGCCCGGATCGACCTCCGTCATGCCTTCCGACAGCCCTTTGAGGACGGCGCTTACCTTCACCCAGCGCGGCCCGTAGTAGTCGAGAGCCTCGGTTCCGCCGGCAGGCCCCCATGCACAGGGGTATTGGGTTCCGTCGTCGCGCTTCTCGCAGGGCTTGATGATGGCGTAGGTCTCCATCTCGTTGCCGAGTTCCCAAGCGCGAATGTCGTCCTTGAACCTGCTGCCGAGGGCGATCGCCATTTTCCGGCTCTTCCCGTAGAGCTCCTGCGGGCTATCCTTGTCCAGATCGATGCCCGCAGGCGTGATGACGGGCAGGATCTCGATACCTCTCGTCTTTCCGGCATCGACAAGTGCGGCAAGCTTATCGACATTATCCTCGCCGGTGACGTTCACCCTGTAGGATTTCAGGCCGAGATCCTTGAGGTAGTCGAGTTGCCTTTCCACCGATATGCCGGGATAGGCGGTTATCGGATGTCCGTTGACCCCCCAGATGAGATCAGCGGAAGCAGGCGCGACGGTGGCCAGCAGACAGGCTGCGGCTGCTGCGAAACGAAAGGACATGGCAAGGGCCCTCCCTGCCCGATTTCAAATCAGGCTGGATAGTCGGGATTGCGTTCATGGGAAGCAATTTGCCCATACGGGTGAATGAAGTACCCGCACTACCGCTTCGGACGTAACCCTGACCAGGGGCTGCATGGTTATGGCAGTCGTCGGTTGGATTAGCTTGGCAAGCTGCCAACCTCGAGCGGCTCCCGGCTCCGCTGGCGCTTCAGGGTCTTCCTGATGAATTCCAGAATTGGTTTTTCCATCAGCAGATGCGTCAGCACGCCGACGATGATGCATATGGATATGATCGCGGGAACGAAGGGAACCTGCGAAACGCCTCCGACAAACGTCGCCTTGATTAGCCAGCCATAGCCCAGCATGACGAAGATGTGAGTGAGATACAGCGCGTAAGACGCGTCGCCGAGCAGTACAGCCGCTCGGCCCAGCCTAGACTGCGGCCGATCGACGTTGAGAAAAGCCGCCACGATCAGAGCGGCCGGAATACCCCACATGATGACCCGCGTGGCATCTGGTGCAGCATCGTGCTGCATCGTAAAGATCGAAGCCACGATTATGGCCAGGAACCCAGGAATACTAAGAGCTTGCGGGACTCTCCATTTTCCGCCAGCGCAAAACAACAATGCCAAAACGATACCGAAACAGAACTCCAGAACGAGAGGACTGGAGACGAACTTGGCGAATGTCGGATTTGGAATTTGGCCCCCGAACGCAATCCCAACGACCATCAGGAGCATGGCCGCCAACGACGTTGGACCCAACCTGCCCAACGCCAGACAAATCGAAAAAATGGCGTAGAAATACACTTCATATGAAAGCGTCCACGCGACAAACACCAACTTGTCTCCTGGAAGCAGCAGCACCGAATTTAATATAGTATAAGAATCTATATGCTTGCTGTGCAAAAATCCAACTGCCGATATTGCGGCAATTGCCGCACTGCATATCCAGTATATTGGGTAAATGCGCGTTGCTCGCTTGATGATGAAGTCCTTCGGCGAGTCCGGGAGCCGCCCAAAAGGGAAGCTCACATAGACCATGATAAAGCCGCTAATCACGAAGAACAGATCGACTCCGGCGCCGCCGGACGTCGCGATCCAATACGGGCCCAAGCGCCCGGCTTCCGACCCCTCCGACATGTCAAGGGTATGGCGAACTACCACAGCAAGAGCCGCAATCGCGCGGAGTATTTGAAGCCCATACAGCTCGCGATGTTGCCTGCTCATCACATCCCCCGCCATGTCAGAACAAGGTTGTCGATCCTAGGTCTATCCTGCGGCTACACAACGTATCCCTCCGGCGGGTGCGTGCTTACGCCCAATGGATGTCTTAGGGGTTCCCGTCGATAACGGGCGATGACAGCGGCGGGGCGAAGCACCCCATCCGGCTGTCAGGTGCAGGTTTGTGCGGGATGGCCACGCGGCAGAACCTTTGCGTTCGCGCTACCCCTTTGGGCGGGTGCATCCCCTTAGCCTTTTTGGCGGCATGATCTTCCAACCGGTTTGTCGGACTATCGGTGACCGATCCAGGCGGACGAGCCCCGCCTTAGTGGGAAAGAAGAGCACCCATGCTCGCCGTAAAACGCGCACTCCTGATAAGCACGGGTGAACGCTACGTCTTGTTGGCCACGAATTTTACCACCGCTGCCGTGGTCTCCCGGATATTGACGCCCGAAGAAATCGGGGTATCGGCAATCGGCACCGCTATCCTGGCGATAATCATGTCCGTCAGGGAATTCTCAAGTTCCAGCTACCTGATCCAGCGCAACGAGCTGAGCCGCGAGGACATCGGGGCGGCATTTACGGTGATGTTTATCCTCACTGGGATCATCGCCGCTGTTCTCGTCGCCGTTTCCCCTGCGATGGCCTTGTTCTATCGACAACCGAACCTTGTCCCCTACTTCCACATCGTCTCGATCTGCCTCTTCCTCGATGCTTGTTTCATCCTGATCAACGCTCTCCTGCGGCGGGAAATGTCCTTTGGCAAGGTGGCTGCCATCAACATCACGGGGGCGGCAACGTCTTCCGTGGCTACAATAGCGCTTGCGTTTGCAGGTTTTAGCTACATGAGCTTCGCTTGGGGCTGGCTGATCGGCAGCGGACTTGCCGCGTCCCTCGCCTTGGCACTGCGTCCCCATTTCTGGATGTTCAAGCCGTCCCTCGCCAACTGGCGTGGGATGATCTCGTTCGGCGGATACAATGGCGCCATCGCCATCATCTTCTATATCTTCGACGCACTGCCTATGCTGCTGTTGGGCCGCTTCGTGTCACCGAATGCCGCAGGTTTGTTTAGCCGCACCCTGTTGATCGGTCAGATTCCCGACAAGCTCATCCTCGGTGGGGCGATGAGCGTTGTGCTGCCTGCCTTTTCGGCCGAAGTCAGGCAAGGCAGAGATTTGAAGCGCCCATATCTCGCCGCCCTTTCCCTCATTACCGGCCTCCACTGGCCCGCGCTCCTGGTGCTTTCGGTCCTTGCGCGCCCGGTCATAGAAGTCGTGCTCGGTCACCAATGGATCGAGATCGCGCCGCTCGTCCAGGTCGTCGCCATCGCGCTTCTTTTCTCGTTTAGTTTCCAGCTCAATTATCCAGTGACTGTTGCGGTGGGTGGTATCCGCGACTTGCTCCTTCGAGCATTGATCGCGTTCCCGCTTTCCGGCATCATCCTGTCGATAGCGGTGATCCTGGGCGGACTGCACGCAGCCATTTGGAGCATGCTGGTGACTGTTCCTTTCCAGGCGATTGTCGCTTTGAGCTTCGTCCGTCGCAGGCTCGGACTGAGACACAGGGACATCGCTGCGGCGATATGGAGAAGCGCTGTCGTGGCCATAGCGAGCGTGATCCCCCCGCTCCTCGTCACCTGGGGCTACGGTCCCGGCGTCGGTCTTTCATTCGGGCAAGCATTCGGCGCCGGATTGCTGGCGCTGATCGGATGGGCAATGGCGCTGATGCTTACCAGGCATCCGCTGTTGGGTGAGATCGTGGCCATCATCCCGGATTTCCGTCGGGCTCGCGCTTCGGCCGGCTGAGCCCCACATTCCGCGTCCGCGAGTCTACGAGATCGTCGCGATTAGACCACAAGAAACTGGCCGATCAGCCGGGAAATCCTGGCACGTTCGGCCTTCCTTCGCAATCTGTTGGCCCAGTATGCCAGCCCAAGATAGCCAGCCGGAATTTCCAGGCCGAGATCCTGGCATTCATGCGCTATGCGCCGAAGGACGGACCGCTCCTTGCCATCGGCGCGATGAGCTCTCGCAGGGAGGAATTTCTTGGATCCGGTATAGTGACGGATCAAGGCACGGTCCCAATAGGGTGTTTGAAAAGCGGACTTCTGCACGTTGAATTCCACCGGAAGTGTCTCCCATGATCCGCCGGCGGCAATGTTGAAGGCGCATTGGTCGAGATCGGTGCATGATCCATCCCAATAGGGACAAAACTCGGCATGCGCCCTGACCGCGGCTTCGTATCGCTCGGGAATTCCCGAAGCTCTCCAACGAGAGGCATTGATGATCAGCAGGCCAGAGTTGAAGTAGCGTCTCTGAAGGCCGTGCTTGTCGCAATTGGCAAAGAAGGTGGGATTGTCGCTGCCCGTGGATATGGATAGGTCGGGCGCTGCGGCTAGGGGTTGCGCTTTAGGGGCGGCAACTTCCAGATCAAGAGGCTGTACCGCCAGCGTGTCATTGTCGAGGTAACAGACGACATCGTGTTCGTTTGAAACCAGCGCGATCGCGTCGCTTTTTGCGTATGCAGTCGGCGTTATGTGGCCGCGACCTGGCAGGCCTCGATCGACCGTCAGCAAGGTGTGGGTCGCCAGCCGATGCCCCTTCGCCTGGAGGAGCTCGAGGACGGTTGGAGGCGGGTCCGCACTGAAGCCAGCCTGAACGATGTGAATGTCTATCCCGCGCGAGTGGTTCAAGCCCAGCGCGACAGCACTGGCATAGGTCAGATCGTCCCGCCTGCCGTCTGTCAAGTAAACGACGCCGATACGCTCTTTCGTCACACCCGATCCTCCGCGTGGTCGGCAACCCAGCTCACCCGGCTTGAAATCACCGACAGCGCTCGTTTGAAGGTTCCCTTCTTTCGATAGAAATGTCCCAGCGGCGGAAATAGCCTCGATACGGGCGTTAGTGAAAAGCAATATCTGAGCAGTTCGAGACCGCGAGCTGTCTTTCCCCGGAACAGATGCGAGACTGCTGACCAATAAGCGGCGTCGCCAATTCTATGCATGGCGATGCGATGCAATCGGGTTGCTTCGTGCATGGCTGCTCCTTCCTGCGTGAAGAAGCTGTTGAATACCGCCTCTCGCTCCTTCAACTGGACCAGCTTGTCTGAAAAATGCACAACCGTCATTTGCTCGGGATGCAGACGGCGGATGCCGAGTGCACCTTCGAATTCGACGACACAACCCAATCGGGCAAGGCGAAGCGCGATCTCCAGGTCGTCCGCGTGGGGAAGCGACGCGCGATAGTGTCCCACCGCCTTCTGCGCGGTTGTCCTGACCAATACCGCTCCCAAGGCCAGGGATAACCCCAGATGTCGGCAGCAGTCCTCAACGAACCGAGCTCCTTCTGTGACCCGCCATCGACCCGATTGACTTGGTTCGACGAAATCCTTTCCGTCAATCATGCTGAGTTCAGACCCTATCGCGAAAACAGCGGTCGGATTGCTTTCGAGAACGTTAGTAGCGCGCTGCAGTGAACCGTCCGCGAGGAGATCGTCGGCGCACAGAACGATAAAGTAGTCGCCGCTTGCAAGGTCGATGCCCTCGTTGAAGGACGCTACCGGTCCAAGATTTCTGGCGTGACAGACGATCTCAATCCGACTGTCCTCGGCAGCAAACCGGCGCGCCACTCCCACGCTGTCATCGGTTGATGCGTTGTCGATGACGATAATCCGGAGGTCGTCAATGTTCTGCGAAAGCACGCTGCGTATGCATTGCGCCAGGTACCTTCCAGCATTATAGCAAGGTATGACTACATCGATGCGAGGCATCAGCACTGGCTCCTCATGACTGAGCCCGCGGGTCCTCGAAATCGGCGTCCACCTGCACCATCAGCTCGAGGTATTTCCAGGCGATCCACCGCCACGAATAGCTGCTTGCCCTGGCATGTCCCTTGGCTATCAACCACTCTCGCAGCGATGAGTTGTTCATGAGCTGACGGATCTTCTCGGCCCAGGAATGGACATCCTCGGGGTCGGCATACAGGGCCGAGTCGCCGCAGACCTCCGGGAGGCAGGGCGAGGTCGAGGCAATGACGGGACAACCCGACGCCATCGCTTCGACCGCAGGAAGCCCAAAGCCCTCGATGCGTGACGGAAACAGGAAGCACAGAGCGCCTTCGAGCGCCTTCTTGAAGTCATCATCCCCGATACGCCCGAGGAGGACGATGTTGGTCGGCATGTTCGGGACGTAACGAAGGATCGTGGTTTCGTCGACATCGCCCGGCATCCAGAGGTCGAGACCCATATCGTCGAGAAGTTGGGCCACCCTGGCGAGAAGACCCATGTTCTTGTATTCCTGATCCCGCCGGCCAAGGCAAAGGACATAGGGCCTGCCGCGATCGACGCTCAACGAGGATCTTGCTGCATCCCATCTCTTTGCGTGGTCGCTGCCATTGTAGGTGACGACGATGTTTTCATCCGGGGCAATGCCGAATCCCACCAGATGGCTTCGCGACAGCTGCGAGACGGTTGTGATGCGGGCCGCCCGCCTGCCGAGCGCGGGCAGGATAAGGCGGTGCGCCCATCGGAAACCCCGTCCATAGCTCGCCGGCATCAGCCTGGTGTGCATGTCATGAATGCACGCGATCTGGCGCCTCACCAAGACGGGAGCGAGATTGCAGAAGCTCAGCAATCCACCGGGCACATGCCTGGGCAACTGCGCCTGCACCCAGAATTGCGGGAGCCGCGGCTTGCTGAACTCGGGAACGACCCGCACCGGGATGGCGTCGAGTTGGAGCGGTTCGGACAGCGGGCGCGGCGCCACAAGATCGATCTCGAGGTCATGAGCGAGCGGATGCCGCTCCGAGATGAGCGCATCGAGCGCCATGGTCACCTCGCGGGCATAACGGGCCACTCCGTTCGGCCGAAGCGTCGTGAAATCTCCGTTGACGGTCCAGCGCCGTCTTGAGGTTTTCTGTTCGGCCCACCGCCAGCCGGGATGCCCGATCAGGTTTTCGGCGTTCTCGGCAAGCGACCTCGTCAATGGTATGCCGGCGCGATGCCCGTTCCACTGTCTGGGGTTCGATGGCAGCGACTCCGTCGTGTCGAATTCGAGTTTTGCCATGCCCCTCCCCCGGTACTTTCGGCGCCCGAGCAAAAGACTAGCATTCCCGGCGACAGCGAGGTCCTCAGACGTTTGAGGTAGAAGGCGCATCCCATCTCGCCCATCCGAATGATTTCCGCTTAGCCGGATGACCCGATGGCCATGGTGACCCGGCGTCCTCGCCGCTCCAGACTGAAGTTTCGAAGGGGGTGCCATGGCACGGCGCTGGGCAATCAATGGACGTTTCCTGTCTCAGTCGACGACAGGCGTGCAGCGCTATGCGCGCGAGGTCGTCCATTGCCTCGACACGCTGATCGCAGAACAGGTGCCTCTGGCGCGAGGCCTGGAAGTCGCATTGCACTGTCCGCCGGAATCGGAGGAGATGCCGCTGGCTTGCATCGGTCGCCGCGAGGTCGGCCGCGCGAGCGGCCATGTATGGGAGCAGACGCAATTGCCCGCATCGCTTGCCGGCAGCGGCCTGCTCAGCCTTTGCAACACGGGACCCTTGCTTTCGCGAAAACATATCGTCTGCATTCATGATGCGAATGTCTGGAATGCCCCGCAGAGCTACTCGCTGGCCTTCAGGAGCGCCTACAGGGCTTTGCTGCCGTGCCTCGGCAAGTCCGCATGCGGCCTCTCAACCGTTTCCCACTACTCAATGGGCGAGTTGGTCCGCCGCGGCGTCATCCCCGCGCAACGGGCTTTCGTGGCTCCGAACGGCCATGAGCATGCCCTGCGATGGAACCCTGAACATTCGGCGGCGACACGAAAGGCAGCCTCGCGCAACACCATCGTCATGGTCGGCAGCACGACTCCTCACAAGAATGTGGGGCTTGTCCTCAACATGGCTGGGCGCCTGGCCGAAGCCGGGCTCGAGATCGCCATTGTCGGCATGTCTCAGCCGCACGTCTTCAAGTCGGGACAGGCCAGGATCGATGCCCAAAACGTCCATTGGCTGGGCCGTATCTCCGACGGCCAGTTGGCGGCATTGCTGGGAGAGTCGCTGTGCCTGGCCTTTCCCTCGCTCACGGAGGGCTTCGGCTTGCCCGCCCTCGAGGCGATGGCTCTCGGCTGCCCGGTGGTGGTTTCCGACCGAGCGAGCCTTCCTGAAGTCTGCGGCAGCTCGGCGCTGTTTGCGCCTCCGGACGAACCCGACGCCTGGTTCGACTGCTTCATGCAGCTCCACAATTCCCATTCCCTGCGCCTGCAGATGATCAGCAAGGGGCGGGCGAGAGCCTCGGCATACAGCTGGAGGGCGACGGCCCTGCGCTATCTCGAAGCGATGGCCGCCGCCGACGGCATCGATACGCAGACCAGGATCGTCAGGGTTCGCGAACTCACGTGATCTCGTGCAATGCCTGGACGGTCGCAAGCGATTCCAGGATGGCGCGGTCGAAGTTCTCTTCAGAAAAGCGTTCCGCATTCCTGGAGCAGGCGCCGGGCGCGATCGCGAGGCTGTTCTCCTCGAACCGTTCGACCGCGTCCTTGAGGTGATCGACCGTCTGGGCCTTGAACAGCACGCCGGTCGGCTCCGGCGATGAGCCGAGACGGCGCACTATGTCGACTGCCCCGCCGCGGCCGAAAGCGATCAGCGGCGTTCCGCAGGCCTGCGCCTCGGCCAAGGCTATGCCAAAGTCCTCGCAGCCCGCAAAGACCATCGCCTTCGCGCGTGCCACGGTATCCACGTAGTCCTGCCGGGGCAGGTAACCGGAAAAACTGATGTTGGGGCCGGCAAGCGCGCGCAGGCTGGCCGATTGCTGCCCTTCGCCAACGATCACCAGGCGCCGCTGCGGCATTTCGTTGAAGGCGCGGATGACCAGGTCCGTGCGCTTATATGGAGCCAGAAAGGATGCCGAAACGTAGTAGTCGTCCTTATCCTCCACGCAGGGCAGTTCGGCGAGCGCAACCGGCGGAAAGACGACGCGTGCGCCGCGTCCGTAGATGTGCTGGATCCGGGAGCGAACATAGGTCGAGTTCGCCAGCATCAGGTCCGGACCGTGCGCGGTCCTCGTGTCCCACGTCCTCAGACGATGGAGCATGTACCGGTAGAGCATACCCTTGGGCCCGAAGCCAAGCCGCCCCTGCTGGAGATAGGAAAACTGCTCATCCCAGGCGTAGCGGGCGGGGCTATGCACATAGCAAAGATGAGGTTGGTCCGGCCGCGTGATCACGCCACGCGAGAATGCGGCTGAAGAGGAGATCACCGCGTCGTACCCAGTCACGTCGAACTGCTCGATCAGAAAGGGGCAGAGAAAGAACAGCGAGCGGTAGAATTTCTGCACCATCGGGAGCCGATTGGCCGCGGAGGTGTGGAATTCCACGTCGCGGAAATACTGTTCCTTCACCTCCGCAGTCAGGAAATCGAAAAGCGTGAAGATTTCAGCATTGGGGAACTGCTTGCAGATTTGCGCCAGGACCCGTTCGCCTCCGCGGAAGTTCGGGCACCAGTCGTGAACGACGGCTATCCTTGCTTGTCTGTCGACGCGAAGCTCCGGCGCGTCGGGGAGTTCCTCGATGGGCATCTCGATCTT
This sequence comes from Mesorhizobium sp. M3A.F.Ca.ET.175.01.1.1, assembly GCF_004791945.1. NCBI lineage: Bacteria > Pseudomonadati > Pseudomonadota > Alphaproteobacteria > Hyphomicrobiales > Phyllobacteriaceae > Mesorhizobium > Mesorhizobium sp. M3A.F.Ca.ET.175.01.1.1. The sequence goes on from NZ_SRTP01000015.1 coordinate 126,197, forward strand.
GGCGGCGACCGCCAAATCGGAAGAGCGTTCGTGGAGCATGGATCATCTCGCACCAATAGACCCCGCAATCTCCGTTCCACGGAACGCTTCGGGCAAGTTGTCCGATCGGGTATCGACTGCTTCGCGCGCATGCGTGCCTCATCCTTATGGCTGGGACGTTCACCGGCGGGAATACTCCGAAAGCCTAGGCCCGGAGGTAGGCCCGGCTGGTGTCGCCACCTTTTATTCATGCTGTTTCGCTCCGCTTATCGGTCTAGCCTCGTGCAAACCGACGCGTGGATCGAGCATGAAACTTGCAGTGATCATCCCGACCCTCGGCCGCAAGGAACAGCTCGCGCGCTTGCTTGCCTATCTGGGCGGCCAGACGAGGCTTCCTGACGAGGTCATATTGTCGGCGCCCGGCTCCGCGCATGTCGAGCTGCCGGAAAGCTGCCCTTTCGCCTTGTCGCTGGTGTTCGGGCCGGTGGGATTGTGCGCACAGCGCAACACCGCTCTGGCATCCTGCCTGGGACGGTTTGACGTCATCACATTCTTCGATGACGACTTCGTTCCCTCCGCGGATTATCTGGAGCAGGTCGAGAAGGCGTTCGCGGAAAACGGCGGATGGGCCGTGGTGATGGGGCACGTCGTCAGGGACGGAGCCGGCAATGCAGGCCTGACCTGGCAAGATGCCGAAGCGGCGCTGCGCGAGGCCGCGGTCAAAAGACCTGACGAACCATCGGTGGTCGACCATGTCGGCGCTTACGGGTGCAACATGTCCGTTCGCTGCTCGCTCGTTGGCGATCTGCGCTTTGACGAGCGCCTCGTCCTTTACGGCTGGCAGGAAGACATTGATTTCACCAGCCAACTGAGAGCCAGGGGCCGAGTGGTCTGTGTGAGCTCGATCAGAGGCGTCCATCTCGGGATCAAGACAGGACGCGTAAGCGGAGAGCGGTTCGGCTACTCCCAGGTCGCCAATCCCATCTATCTGATCAGGAAAGGCTCCGTTCCAGCTTCTTTCGCGCTTCCGCTGATGTTCAGGAACATTGCGGCCAACCTCGCAAAGAGCCTGCGGCCGGAGCCCTATGTCGACCGCAGGGGCAGGTTGAGAGGCAACATGCTGGCGATCCGCCATGTCGCCATGGGACGGATCGAACCCGAATACATCCTGAAGATCTGACGGTGGACACGACAATGCGGAAATGGATGATAACGGCAGTGGCTTCACTCGCGGCGGCCGCGAATGCTTGCACGATGCCTGCGATGGCTGCCGAGTATCTCCTCGGCCCGCAGGACAAGGTCCGGCTCAAAGTCTACGAATGGCGCGCATCGCGCGACGTGTTCTTCGAATGGACGGCGCTCAACGACGATTTCACCGTCGGCGCCGACGGCACGCTCTTCCTTCCATTTGTCGGCCAGATACGCGCGCAGGGAACCGCCCCCGGCGATCTTGCCCGCGCGATCGGCAGCCGCCTGATGCAGCAGATGGGTCTTGGACGGCCGCCGGATGTCGCCGTCGAAATCGCCCAGTACAGACCGTTCTACGTAGTCGGCAACGTCGCGCAGCCGGGCGAGTTTCCGTACAGACCCGGACTGACGGTGTTGCAGGCAATGGGTGTCGCCGGCGGCTTGCGGACACGCGACGAAGATCTGCCGAGGCTCGAGCGTGAAGTTATCGCGGGTCAGGGCGACGTAGATCTGCTGGCGCAGTCCAGCGTCAGCCTGCTCGCCCGCAAGGCGCGGCTGGAGTCCGAACAGGCCGGCAGCGACGAGATCTCCTTCCCCCCAGAGCTGAAGGAGCGGGCTTCCAATCCGACGGTCGCGGTGGCGATGGAGCAGGAGCGCAAGATCTTCGCCGTCCGCAGGGATGCCATGACGACGCAACTGCGCTCCCTGCGCGAACTGAAGGAGTTTCTGGAAAAGGAACTGGATTCGCTCGGCCAGCAGCTGACCTTCCGAGACAAACAGATCGACCTCATCCAGAAGGAACTCGCCGGGGTCTCGACGCTGGTGCAGAAAGGGCTGGCGGTTGCGCCGCGGGAGCTGTCCCTGGAGGGTACGCTGGCCCAGATGCAGAGCGACAAACTGGTAGCCGAGACCTCGCTGTTGCGGGTGCGGCAGGAGATAAGTAAGACCGACATCGAGATCCTCAACCTCGGCAATCAGCACGCCAACGAGATCGCAGGCGCCTTGCGTGAAACGCAGCAGCAGCTCAATGAAATCACCAGCAAAGCCGACACCGCGGTGCAACTGCTGCATGACACCGAGGTCACGGCCCCTGCCCTGCTTGCCTTGCGGGAGCGTGCGCAAAGTGCCAAGCCCGTCTTCAAGATCGTCAGGACGACGGCAGGCGGGTCGGAAGAACTCGCGGTTGAGGAAACGACCCCGATAGAGCCAGGCGATACCGTGAAGATCGAGATTCCCAGGCCGAAGTCCGGCTTGGCCGCCCTGCCGGCAGCCGGAGGCGTGCAGGCAGAGACGCTTCCGATTCAGGGAACCAACTGACCGGAGTGGATGATCGCGAGGGCGGCCGATCGTCGTCCGCCGGCCTGTCGTCGATTATCGACGCAAATATCACCGCGCTTGCGATCGCGAGCGGGAGACTTCCTCTCCACAATTGAACTGCCCTCGGCCACACTCACCAAAAAAGTGCAGGCAGGTTGGCGATAGGCAGGGGATCATTCAACCCGGCACTTGCCATGCATTTTGAGGCCGCATATCAGTGCATTCGATCGCTTTCCGCATCAGCGCACGGGATTCGCCCGACGGCAAATTGCAATAGCCGGGTACCCCCGCCGCAGCAAGCCAACGGTCCCATGTGGTACCTTAACTGGAGATGTCGGTGCTCATGAGTGTAGTCGCTGTATCGGCGGCAGGCGTTCTGATGGGGCTGCGCTTCAAAGCTCCCGCCCTGATCGCGGCGACTGCGCTGCTCGTGATCGGCAGCTTTGCCTGGAACGGCCTTGGACTGCCCGGCTACGTCACCGTAACCAGATTCCTCGTCCTGGCGTTCGCGCTGGCCTGCGCCTATATCGTCGGGCTTTCTCTCGCCGCGCGGTGGAGGCGGAACGAGCGGTGACTGAATCGCGGGCGCCGGAAAGCGTCACGCTCCATCGTTGCTAAACGTTGCCGGTGCGGTCTCAGGACGCCCTGTCGAAGCGCATCACCGCGAACACGGTCCTGACGAGGATCGTGAGGTCGAGCCAGACTGACCAGTTGCGCACATACTGGCTGTCCAATGCCACGCGGCTCTGATAGTCCACGCTGCTTCTGCCGCTGACCTGCCATAGGCCGGTGAGCCCCGGTCTGGTGCGGAGATACTCCCCCGCGTGATCGCCGTAGCGCTTCAGCTCGTCGTGCACGATAGGTCTTGGGCCCACGCAGCTCATGTCGCCCCTGATGATATTGAATAGCTGGGGAAGCTCGTCCAGGCTCGACTTGCGAAGCATCCAACCGAGCCGCGTGACGCGAGGATCGTCCCTGATCTTGTGGGTCTCCTCCCACTCCATGCCGGCATCCGGATTGGCCTCGAGATATGCTTTGAGCACTTCTTCCGAATTCATGACCATCGAGCGGAACTTGTAGCAGTTGAACGGCTTGCCGCCGAAGCCCGCCCGGCTGTGCGAGAACACTGCCGGACCTCCTGCCGTTATCTTGATAAGCAGTGCAACGACGATCATCACGGGCGTGGCCAGGACCAGCGCTGTCGTGGCTATGACCAGATCCATGATCCGCTTCGAGAGCCCACCCAAAGGAGGGTTTGTCGCTCCTGTCCTGAAAGACGGCGACAGGTCCGTCAAAACCGCCCCGGCGTTGTTGGGTTCGGACGCCGAAACAGCATGCGCGACCGCCGGCCGGCTGTCGGCCGTCACCGGCAGAAATGGCGGGACCCAGATGCCAGGTCCCCTATGCGACTGCTTCTCGAAGGCGTTGGTTGTCATGGGCCGGTCGCCAGTTCGAACTTGTTCGCGTTAATGTTCCAAGCCCAGGGCCAGCGGGCAAGGACGGCAAAGGTGGTAGCGCAAATGCTCCGGGGCTATCCCCCTAATCCCAAGGAATGATCCCCTCGACGCTTTGGCGACCTCGAAAAAGAAAAACATAGAGCACCCCGTTTCATGCCTTGCGGTGCGAGAACGTCATCGTCCGGGCTCGCGCCAGGAGCACACCAAGAATGGGCGTCCTGCTGGTCTGCAGCATCCTGGTAAGATCCTTGAGCGTCTCGAGGTGCGTCTTGCCCCAGTCGGCGACCATAACGACGCCGTCCAGGATTGAGCCGACCTTCAGCATGTCGGGCCCCGAAGCAAGCGTGGGCAGGTCGAGGATGACGACATCATAGGCGTAGGCGGCGAGATCGCAGGCGGCCAGGTCCGAGAAAAACGCCTCCATGTTCTTCGCCGCCAGCAGGTTCTTGGCATCCACCACCGAACTTGGAAGCAAGTCGAACGGACGGCCCGGAGTGCAGATGATGTTGAGCCGGACGAGATCCTGGCAGGGTCTGTCGAGCCCGCTCGACGGACCGAGCAGTCGCGTCGTCATGGTCGGTTGCCGGACGTCGGCATCGATCACCAGGGTCTTCAGGCCGGACATCGAATAGAGCGTGGCAAGATTGCTGGCGACCGAGCTCTTCGAGCCGTCGTTGGACACGGCAGTCAAACCAAGGAACTTGATCGGATGATCGGTCTCGGAAAGGCTGATTTCGGTCCGCGCTTTCCTGAGGCTGTGGCTGTATCGGGAATGCGGATGCCTGAGCACCTCATCGACCCGACCGGTCTCCCTGCCCCTGCCGATGTGCGGCAGTTCCCCGACACATTCGATGCCCAGGTTGTCACGGATGTGCCGCGGCGATTTTATCGTCCAGTCGAACGTATGCCGCACAAAGGAGAGCGCGATTCCGAGAATGAGCCCGGCGACGGCCGCGAACACCAGGATCAGCTTCGGCCTTGGGGCGCTCGGATAGAGCGGCGCGGTGGCGGCGGTGATCACCCGCGCGTCGGCAACCGGGTAGGATTGCTGATTCACCGAATTGGTATAGGCCTGCAAAAAGCTTTCATACATCTTCTGATAGGTCTCGGCGGTCGTCTCGAGCTCTTCAAGCGTCGGGACAGCGTTCGCCTCGTCTTCCGCCGCTCCCTCGCCATTGACGCTGTAGTCGTGCCGTGAACGGAACTCCTGAGCCTTCGCCATCGCCTTGTTCATCTGGGTGCGAAGCTGCTCGAGACGCGTCTCCAGCCACGCGCCGCCTTCCTTTGCCGCTTCCGCCTTGGTTTCGATCTGCTCACGCACGAAGGCATCGGCCGTCGCGTTGGCGATGTTGGCCGCGGCTTCGGGGTCGAGGGCGGTGAAGGATATGTCTATGGCGTAGGAAACGCCGACCCGGCGGACGTCGAGGCCGTCTCGAAAGATCGACATCGCGCGCCGGCCCTTTTCATATTCGGTGAGGGTCGCCGGCGTTTCGCGAATGCTCAGACCGAAATGCTCCCGAAGCCAGCCGAAGCGCGCGCTATCCCGCAGGCCGACAGCCTCGACCAGCATCGCTTCTACCTTCCTGAACCTGTCCAGGAGCGGCGGAGTCTGAGGCCGGTTGAACTTCTGGTCGTCGACGAGTTTCAGCTGGTTGAGAACCATCGCCGCGATCTTTTCCGACTGCATCACCGCGATCTGGCTTTCAACCTGGGCGGTGTCCAAGGACAGGGTCACCTCGCCGCCGTCCTGGAGATGCTGCGGCAGCCTCGGCTCGATCAGGATCTGCGTGCTCGCCGTGAAAGCCGGGTCGGTGGTTGAATTGTAGAACAAGGCTACCAGGAATGCCGCGACCAGCGAGGCAACGATCGTTCCGACATAGCATTTCAAAAATCCGGTTATGTCGGAAAGACCGATGAACTCGTGACTGGCGGAAGCCAGCTGGTCCGTCGCCGAGGGCCATCTCTGGGGGAACATGCGGTCCATTCAATGTCTCCTGCCGGCGCAGGTCGCAATCCTGCGCGCCTGCCGTCGAGATGCAGACGATCCCTGGTCTCCGGCTGATATTTTCATTGAAGGCTGAGGCCCCGCGATCCCAGACTGCCGAAAGAGACTATCCCCGGCTGAAGGAAGGTAAATGCCGCCAATTGGCGTAGGACCTACGCCCTATGGGAATCGAGAATGCGCGACAGCCCTGCCCGAGCACCGTCTACAAGCGCGATCTGTTCTTCCAGAGATGCCTGTCTTACCCGGTTCATCGCCAGAGTCCGCGCGAGTGCATCGACCTTGGCGGACAGGCGCTTGGAATCCTCGCCGTTGTCCATCGCCTCCAAGGAGAACGCTGCGCATTGCTCCATTCTCTCACCGGACGACTGGAGTTCCGCGGATTCGCGTTCGATTTCAGACCGAATGCCCTCGAGAAGGCGAGCCAGGCGTCGGAAACGTCTTTCATCGACTGTCTCATGGAATGCGATCAGCGGCATTTGCAGGCCAGCTTTCGTGAGAGCCTGAACGGGACGCGCACCGTTCAGGATACGAACCGTTGGAGCCCGGACGAGATATCCTTTCGGTCATCGGCGGGCATGCACCTATCGGATGAGGCGGTGCCGGGCTATCCGAATTCATGAAGCGGCGCGCGACCGCCAGCATGATAGGACTTTGGGGTAATGACTGGGCGGCAATTGCGGAGCAGAAGCCGTGACCCTGAACATTGTCGGCCAGGCCAAGCCGAACTCATTCACCTTCGAGACCAGCGCTCTCATAAAAGCCACTGGCTTTCGCGAATATGACGCGCGCTGGTGGTTCGGCCATGCGGGTTCCGAGAAAGAGCCCGAACTCAACCTGATGGGCGTGCAGGCGCTCGGCATGGGACTGGGCACGCTGATCCGCCGAATGGGCGTAGGTCCGGAGATCGTCACCGGTCACGACTTTCGCGGCTATTCCATGGCCATCAAGATGGCGCTGGTCTGCGGCCTGATGGCGGCCGGAGCGCGGGTCAAGGACATCGGCCTGGCGCTTTCCCCCATGGCCTATTTCGCGCAGTTCGCGCTCGACGCTCCCTCGGTGGCCATGGTCACGGCCTCCCACAACGAAAATGGCTGGACCGGTGTGAAGATGGGAGCCCAAAGGCCCCTGACCTTCGGCCCGGAGGAAATGACAGCCCTGAAAAAGCTCGTGCTGGATAGTGATTTCGATCTGGTGGGCGGCGGAAGCTACGAGTACATCGCCGGATTCCGCGACAGGTACATCGAAGACCTGACCGCTGGGAAGAAGATCAGGAGGAAGCTGAGGGTGGTGGCTGCCTGCGGCAACGGCACCGCGGGGGCCTTTGCGCCGCAGGTGCTGGAGCGAATCGGCTGCGAGGTCATCCCCCTGGATGTCGAACTCGACCACACGTTTCCGCGCTACAATCCCAATCCCGAGGACATGCAGATGCTGCATGCGATCCGGGACAAGGTTCTCGAGGCGGGCGCCGATCTCGGGCTCGGTTTCGATGGCGACGGCGACCGTTGCGGCGTGGTCGACAACGAGGGCAGCGAGATTTTTGCCGACAAGGTCGGCGTCATGCTGGCGCGCGACATTTCCGGTCTGCATCCGAACTCCGTCTTCGTGGTGGACGTGAAGTCGACCGGGCTTTTCATGACGGATCCCGTTCTCGCGCAAAACGGTGCGACGACGGATTACTGGAAGACCGGCCATTCCTACATCAAGAGGCGTGTTGCCGAACTCGGCGCCATGGCCGGCTTCGAGAAATCGGGACATTTCTTCTTCAATCCGCCGATCGGGCGCGGCTATGACGACGGGCTCGTCACGGCGATCGCAGTCTGCGAGATGCTCGACCGCAATCCAGGCAAGACGCTTGCGCAGCTTTATCGCGACCTGCCGTTGACCTTCGGCACCCCGACCATGTCGCCCCACTGCGCCGACGAGGAGAAATACGGGGTGGTCGCGAAGGTCGTGGGAGAGTTCACGCAAATGAGGGAGAACGGGATCGACTTCGCCGGGCAGCCGCTGGCTGATCTCGTCACTGTCAACGGGGTGCGCGTCGTTGCCCAGGACGGCACCTGGGGCCTCGTCAGGGCCTCGTCGAACAAGCCCGAAATCGTCGTCGTGGTGGAGAGCCCGGTCTCGGCTGAGCGTCGTCGGGAGATGTTCGAGGCTCTCGATGCGGTCCTGCGCCGCAATCCAGGGGTCGGAGCCTATAACCAGACGTTCTGAGGGGACTGGACCATGCCGGACCGGATCGTAAGTTTCGTCATGAGCGGAGGCGTCGGCTCGCGGCTGTGGCCCCTCTCGCGCGAGGACAATCCCAAACAGTTCCACGACCTCTCGGGCGACGGCTCGATGCTGACCAAGACGGTGCGGCGGCTCAAGGCCCGGCCGGCCGGCGAGACGCCCGTCTACCTGATCGCATCCGAGCGGCATGCCGAACGCGTCATCTCCGACATATCCCCGCTCGGCCTGAACGGCGGCAGGCCGATCTTCGAGCCGGTCGGGCGCAACACCGCCGCGGCGGTTGCGATAGCCACGCTGCAGACCATCGCCGAACATGGCGGCGACGCCCTTGTGCTGGTGGTCCCGTCCGATCACGAGATATCGACCGAGGCGCAATTCTGGCAGACCGTCGAAGCAGGCAGTCCCGCCGCCCAATCCGGAAGCATCGTCGTGTTCGGCATCCAGCCGACCCATCCCGAGACCGGATACGGCTACATCGAGGTCGCGGCGGAGGGCGACGGCGTGGCCGCAGTGTCGCGTTTCGTCGAAAAGCCCGACGCCGAGACGGCTCAGAAATATGTCTCTTCGGGACGGTTCTACTGGAACGCCGGCATCTTCCTGTTCCGCGCCGAGACGATGAGGCAAGCATTTCTGGAGTTCCAGCCGCAGATCTGGCAGACGGCCGAGCGGGCCTACAAGGCCGCGCGTGTCGAGGTCTCGGGCATCTATCTGCCGCTGAGCTTCTATTCGGCCATCCCCTCGATATCGATCGACTATGCGGTCATGGAGCAGGCGCGCGGCATCGCGATGGCGACCGCTTCATTCCGCTGGAACGACCTTGGATCTTGGCAATCGCTGCTCGAGGCCAGTCCGGCCGACGGCGACGGCAATGTCGTCATGGGCGACGTCGTCGCCATGGATTGCACCGGTTCCTACCTCAGAAGCCAGGGAAGGCTATTGACCGTCATCGGCATGAAGGATGTGGCGGTGGTGGCGACAGCCGATGCCGTCTTCGTCGCTCCCGTCAGCCACAGCCAGAACGTCAAGAAAGTCGTCGAGCAGTTGGAGAAGAGCGGGCGGTTGGAGACCAAGTTCACGCCGTCGGAAGACCGCGTGATCGTCAGCGGATCCTGGCGCAAGCGCGTCGAGCACTGGCTCTTCGACGAAACCCTGCCACTATGGTCCACCGCGGGTGTCGACGATGTCCATGGCGGCTTCCACGAAGCTCTCGGCTTCGATGCAAGACCCTTGGGCAAACCCAAGCGGATGCGCACGATGGCGCGGCAGATCTACGCCTTTGCCGTGGCCAAGGAACGCGGCTGGACCGGACCGGCCGACAGGCTCATCGACCACGGCATCAGCTTCATCGCCAAACATGGCCGCACCGAGCCCGGCGGGTGGGTGCGCACCCTTCAACCCAATGGCAGCGTGGCTGACCCGGCGGAGGACGCCTATGACCATTCCTGCGTGCTGCTGGCGCTTGCCCATGCGCATCGATGCGGCCACCAGGATGCCTTGCGGCTGGCGCAGGAGACATTCCATTTCATCGACAACCATCTGGAGGACAACAGCCTGAACGGCTTCCTCGAGTCCCCCGGCTGGAAAGGGGCGCGTTTCTCGAACCCGCATATGCATATGCTGGAGTCCTTTCTTGCCTGGCATGAGGTCACCGGCGACCGCGCCTATCTGCGCCGCGCCGCGCGCGTCATCGATCTCTTCCGGTGCCATTTCTTCGATCCGGAAAGCTGGACGCTCGGCGAACGCTTCGACGGCGATTGGCAGCCATTGCCGGGAGACGATGGCCAGTGGACCGAGCCGGGGCACCATTTCGAATGGGCCTCCCTGCTCGTCGACTTCGCCAAGGCGAGCGGACAGAAGGACCTGGCGGCCTATGCAAGGAAGCTCTATTCCTCGGCGGTCGCCAGCGGGTTGAACCGCGCCACGGGCCTGGCCTACGCGGCCGTGTCGCGGACCGGAATCCCCCTCGACCGGGTCTCTCGAAGCTGGCCGCAATGCGAGGCCGTGAAGGCAGCCGCCGCCCTGGACGGTATCGGCGGACCGGATCTGAAGCCGGAGATCGAAGCCCGCGTCGCCCGCCTCTTCAGATGGCACATCGATCCGGCGCCGCTTGGCCTGTGGATCGACAGGATCGACGAGCGCGGACGGTCGGTGGCGAGCGAAGTTCCTGCCAGCATCTTCTACCACCTGGTGACCGCGCTCATGCAGTATCTGGACAAGACCGGAGGACAGGTCGAGCCCTTCCCGCGGCCAGCTTCAGAAGCGGACAAGCAGGCTGCCAGGCGCGTCTCTGCCTAAAGCGCCTCGCGCTGAAACGGATCCAGGCGACGCGCTTTAAGTCTTGTTTTCTGCATGTCGCGCAAACCGCTGCACGGTTTTGCGCCACATGCAGTAACACTAACCGCCCCTCGAAGCGGCGTAAACGGCACGGCATGAGTGCCGGGCAGGCAATCCGCCGGCGACCTTTTTTGCCGAAATGACGGCGCTCAAACTGTGGCAGGTTCCCGAAGCTCGTCCAAGGCCTCTTGAACACCCTGCGCCGCCGCCCGTTCAAGCCAGACGCGGCCTGCCGCAGGGTCGCGCTCTCCGGCGAGGCCCTCGGACAAGTAGCGTCCTAGCATCAGCTGCGCATGGCCATGCCCCCGCTCGGCCGCGGCGGTAAACCATTTCTGGGCAGTTGCAGGGTCACGTGAAACACCCTTGCCGCTCTCATACAGCGCGCCGATCGCAAACATCGCCCCGGCGTGGCCGGCCGCGGCGGCCCGCTTGAAAAGTTGCGCCGCAGCCACGGGCATGGATTCGCCGCCGCGCCCGTTGAGAAGCATTTCGGCGAGCGCCAGCTGCGCGTCGACCATGCCGCCATTGGCCGCTCGCTCGAACCAGAGCCGGGCCTGCTTCTGGTCGGCGGTCATGCCGCGTCCATCTTGAAGCATGCGCGCATACATATATTGCGCCTCGGCCACGCCTTCGGCAGCGCGCCCCATCCATCGTGCCGCCTGCTCCTCGTCTTTTTGGACACCGATCCCCTCGGCGAAGCAGAGCCCAAGATTGAACGCTGCAATCAGGTCGCCCGACGAGGCGGTAGCCTCGAACCATCCGGCGACGCTGCTGCGGTCGGTGGGCTCGCCTGCCCCCAATAGCACCAGGTTGGCAAGATCGACCTGCGCCTGTTGATTTCCGCCGTTCGCGGACACGCGCAGCCAGCGTGCCCCCTCATCGGCATCCTGAGCGACCCCGTTCCCGGAGAAGTAAAGGGAGGCCAAGGCACGCGCGGCCCGCTGGTGACCTCCCTCGGCCGCCCGCCGGTACCACGTCGCGGCCTCGGCGTAGTCCGGACGCGGGCTCTTCACATGCCGCTCGCCGATCCGATAAGCCGCATCGAGATTTCCCGCCAGGGCGGCGCGGCGCATCCAGGCATCGCCGGCAACGGGATCCTTGTCCGTCAGGCTGCCGTCGATCAGCGCGTGCCCCAGCCGCAGTTGAGCGGATGCAAGGCCCTTCTCCGCGGCCAGTTGGTAGAATTGCGCGGCTGCCTTGAGATCAACGGCCACACCCATACCGTGCTCGGTAAGGACCGCAAGAAGGTAAATCGCCGTCGGCAGCCCGGCATCGGCGGCGCGCCGCACCTCGGCGGCAATCCTGCTCCTCTGCTCCGGCTGCCGCAGCCGGACCAGGGAAAGGGCAAGACCAAGGCATCCTTCCGGACAACCAGCGGCCGCGGACTTCTCATACCAGCCATGCGCGGCATCGAGATCGCGCATCGCTTTGGGGCCCCTGCTCAGGATATAACCAAGTACCGCCTGTCCTGCAGCGGAGCCGGCTTCCGCGGCCTTGGTTGCCAGGTCGAGCGCCGCTGTCCAGTCCGGCTCTCGAGAAACATCCCGTTCGAACAGGGTCGCCGAAGCGGCGCCGTTCCCGTCGCCCTCCCGGCTTGCCAGTCCGGCCGCGTAAAGGGCGGCGAGGAGCGATTGCGCGTCGGAGTTGCCGCGATCGGCCGCTCGCCGCAGCCAGCGCGCACCTTCTGACCGGCTGGACGGAACGCCCAAACCTTCGAGATAGCATCGAGCGACCCGATACTCCGCCTCCGCGATTCCGGCACGCGCTGCAATTGCCATGAGCGGGAAGGCCTCGGCGGGTTTGCCGTCGCCGGAGAGCTGGATCGCCCGGCGCAATGCAAGCGTTGGACGAGCATAGCCGGTCAGTCGGTCCAGCATCGCCATGCTATGGCTCCCGCATCGCTTCCTGGCCTATCGGAAGCATGGCGCCGAGAATGTATTTGAGCACAGTCCGGCGGCCGACCTTCACATCTGCGGTGACCGGCATACCGGGGCTGATCGCAAAGCCGGGGGGTACGCCATGCAGGGCGACATCGTCGATGGAAATCTGCGTGCGATAGAACAGGTCTGCATCCGCGGGCAGCATGGCCAACGAGCTGTTTGGATCGCGCGCCTGCTCCCGAGCGGAGAAGGAGTCCGGGCTGACCATGCGGACAGTGCCGTGCGCCAGGCCGTATTGCGAATAGGCGAAGGTGTCGAACTTGATGGCCACGGGATCGCCGACATGAACGAAGCCGCTGCTGCGGCCGACAATGTTCGTCTCGACCTCGAGCACCGCGTCGGCCGGAACAAGGGTGATCAGGCGCTCCCCGGATTGCAGGACCGAGCCGACCGAGACCTTGGCGACCGACTGAACGGTGGCATCGGCCTCGCTCTTCAGCTCCACCAGCTGTTTGCGCAGCTTCGCCTTGTTGAGAAGCTCGCGGGCGTCGGACACGCGTGAATTGGCATCCGAAAGGCTCTGCGACACCTCGGCACGCCAGCTCTGAATGTAGGCGTCACGCTCCGCTTCAGCCGACGCCCGCTGACGCTTGGCGGCCTCCGTCGTCTGCTCGGCGTTGCTGAGCGCGCGCGCCATCTCAGCCGAATTGTCCTCGGCGAGAAGCGTGTTGAGACGGCTTCCGACCTGTCTTTCCTCGAGTTGCTGCCGCATCTTCTCGATCGACGCCGCCACAGCCAGCCTTTGCCGATAACCCTCGGCGTCCGACTGAGAGCGCGAGATGACTGAGCTCAACTCGTCACGCTGCCGGTCGAAGCTTTCCAGCTTGGCATCGAACACTGCCTTGCGACGCTCGAAGATCGAAGCCTGCAACGTCCAGCTCGGATCCAGTCCGTCATAGCTGAAGGGCTTGCCGTCGGCCTCCGCCTTCAGGCGCGCCACCTCGGCTTCGAGCGTCGCCACCTGGGTCGCCAGCGACGCGAGGTCGGCCGAGGCGAAGGTGGCGTCGAGGCGAGCCAGCACCTGGCCGGCCTTGACGCGCTGGCCTTCGCGCACCTCGATCGAACGGACGATCGCTGTCTCCAATGGCTGGACGATGATGTTGGGCGATTGCGACACGACCATGCCCCGGGTCGTGACAACCTGGTCTACCGGTATCAGCGCCGCGAGCGCGATCAATGCCACGACCAGGCTGGTGATGATCCAGACGATGCTGCGTGCCACCAGCGGAATGGGCGCATTGGCCACCGCCGTCGACGGCCACTGGAATTCGAGGATGGCCGGCGCGGTCGGATCGCTGGCCTGCGACCGCCGGCGGCGGGCAGGAAGGGTGGGATAGGTCGCGCTGCTCATGGCCGGCCGACCTCAAACGAGCCGGGGCGGCACGGCCGCCAGGCGGCCATGGCGCCCGTCAAGATGCCGGTTCTGCTGCATCCACAGCTGCCGGTAGAGCCCGCACCGCTCAAGCAGGACGGGATGCGGCGCGACATCGAGCACCTTGCCCTGTTCCATGACCAGGATCTGGTCGCACTCGGTCAGCGAGGCGAGCCGGTGCGAAACGATGATCATCGTGCGGCCGCTGGCGATGCGCATGAGATTGGCGCTGACCACCGCTTCGCTCTCCGGGTCGAGCGCGCTCGTCGCCTCGTCGAGGATGAGGATGGTCGGATCGTGGATCAGCGCGCGGGCGATGGCCAGCCGCTGCTTCTGGCCGCCCGAGAGGTTGGGCGATCCTTCCTCGATATAGGTGTCATAGCCGTTCGGCATGCGTTCGATGAACTCGGCCGCGCCGGCAAGGTGAGCGGCACGCATGGCGTCCGAAAGCGTCAGGCCGGGACGTCCGGCGATGATGTTGTCCCTGATCGAGCCGCGGAACAGAAAATTGTCCTGAAGGACAACACCCAGACCTTGGCGAAGGTGGCGAAGGTTGATTTCCTTGAGATCGACCCCGTCAAGCTTGAGGAAACCGCTGTAGTCGCGATTGATGCCCTGCAGGAGGCGCGCAATCGTCGACTTTCCGGATCCGCTGCGCCCGACGATGCCGAACATCGTGCCAGCCGGAACCTCGAAGCTGACGCGGTCGAGCGCCGGCGTCTTGGTGCCGATGTAGCTGAAAGTCAGATCGCTGAACTTGATTTCGCCGACGAGCTTTGGCCGCAGGCCGGCAGAATTGGAACTGCTTTCCAGTGGGCGGTTCAGAACCGACGCTGCCTCGCCGATCGCGGCGCCGACCTCCTCGTAATCCTCGACCAGCCGAGCCAGGCCGACCAGCGGCTGCGCGACACGTTGCGCGATCATCATGAAGGCGAACAGGCTGCCGACCATATAGCCCGACCGGTCGCTCATCGCGAGATAGGCGCCGATCAGCATGGTGCCGAGAACCATGACACGCTCTATCGGCGTGACGAGGGTTTGCGGCCAATTGGACAGTTGCCCGAAGGCGAGACGCGCCTTGCCTGCGTCGGCCACCCGTTCGTCCCAAAGCGCCTTGCGTTGCGGTTCGAGGCCGAGCGCCTTCACGGTCTTGATGCCGACGACGGTCTCGCCGAGCGCAGCCGCCTTCCAGGTCTCGGCGTCGACCACGTCCTGGTAGCCCCGGCGCAGCGGCGGAAGAAAGGCAAAGATGATCAGCATGATCACGACCGCGCAGGCAAGCACCATCCAGGCGAGCGTGGCGTTGATGTAGAATATGACCGGGATCAGCACGGCGAGCGTGATCAGGTCCAGGAACGTGCTGAGGAGCTTGCCGGTGAGGAACTCGCGGATGCGATAGACCTGCGCCAGGTGGTACATGGTCTCGCCGGCCGGATGTCGCTCGAAATAGTCGAGCGGCAGGCGCAGCAGCCTGCTGAAAACATGCAGGTTCAGCTTGGTGTCGAGGCGCGCGCCGACGACGTTGATGATCAGCCGTCGGGCGTGGCCGAGCAGCGTCTCGTAGATGAAGACGGCAGCGATGACGGCGGAGAGCAGCACCAGGGTCGAGACACTGCTGAACTGCAGCACCTTGTTGACGACAGTCATGACGATCAGCGGGGGCAGGATGGTCAGGATGCTGAGCGTGAACGAGGCGATGCCGATGTCGCGGAGCGGCCGGCCCTCGAGCCGCACCAGATCGACCAGCCAGCGGAAGGTGAAGGGTGCGTCGGCGGCTATATAGGACCGCGCCGCCCGCAACAGGACCGCCTCGCCCGACCACACCTGCAAAAGCCGGAGCTCGTCGATGGGGACCGCCTCCGCATCGTCGGGCGTATCGACGCTCTTGAGGAAAACGACGTTGCGTTCGGCGCTGGCGCCGGTCAGCAGGGCAGCGCCGCCATCATTGAACAGCAGGACGACCGGCCCGGCATGCTCGAAGCGCTGGAGATGCGACCAGCGGACGCGGAGCGCGCGCGACCACATGCCGGCATTCTGAGCCCATTGCGAAAGATCGGCGGCGCTTGGAACTGTGCCCCCGCTCGCCGCCCTGAATTCGTTCGGATCGAGTTCGACACCGTGATAGCGGGCGACCTGAAGCATCGCCTTGAGGCGCGGCCCCATGCGGTCGAACTCGGCTGGCCCGCCAGGAATCCGCCCGGCGCCGGTCTCGCTTCCAAGCTGGCCGGCCGTATCCGCCTGCGCTTCTGGCTTGTTGCGGGCCGGGTCCGCCTGTGGGCTCAGATGTACGCTCACCGTGCACTCCCCCTGCAACCTACAAGCGAGGGTTCGAGGATGCTCCGGTCACACCGCCTCAGCCGGGGCTCCCGGCAAGAGCCATCATAGTCCGAACAGGCGCGAGATACGACCCCTTTGCCTGCAAACAAAACGTGAGCACGCGGGCCCTGCGTTTCCGCAAGGCCCGCGCGCATTGTTTTAGACCAACACTCACTCATTCGGCTTCAGAATATCCTTCAGAGCCTTCTTTAGCGTGTCGTCGGTCTGGCCATATCCAGCACCCTGCTTGCCCTTGTCCGAAGTCAGGTCGGATGTCGCGCCGGACGACTTGTTCTGGTTCTGGCCAAAGCCCTTGATCGTATTGAGGACGTTCAAGAGATCGGTCGTCACCGAGCCGACAGCCTGGCTGACGAGGTTCCCGAACGAGGCGGAACCGCTGCTGTCGCCGCCGTCCGCATCGGACTGCAGGAACTGCTTGGTGTCCGTCAGCCCCAGCGTGCTGGCAGTGACATTGGCGTTGCCACTATTGCCAGGCGCGCCGTCGTTGTCGGAGCCGTCATTGCCGTGACCCTTGCCCGGGTTGCTGCTGTCGCTGCCGTCCGGATCGTTGCCGCCACCGTTGTTGGGATGATCCTCACTATGACCTGTCCCGCCGCCGCCGCCGGTCGGTCCGGTCGCACCCGTCGGACCAGGCGCGCCAGTCGCGCCGGTTGCCCCGGTTCCGCCTGTCGCACCGGTAGAGCCGGTGGCCCCGGTATCTCCGGTCGCGCCGGTGGAACCCGTGGCGCCAGTCGAGCCGGTGGCACCTGTCGCTCCGGTCGACCCAGTTGCTCCGGTCGATCCGATTGCTCCGGTCGCACCAGTCGCTCCAGTGGGACTGTCAGGAATTCTGTGCGCGAGGCCGGTTTCGTCACTGGCCGACGAACCTTTCGCCGAAGACGACGGCGAACTGGGTCTTGGCCTCGAACCACTCGCGCGGCGGTCGTTTCCATTCCTCGGC
>NZ_SRTP01000158.1:0-355 GCF_004791945.1 Mesorhizobium sp. M3A.F.Ca.ET.175.01.1.1
CGCCGAGAAAGTCCGGTTGAGCCAGTCCGCCCTGTCGCAGCATCTGGCCAAGCTGAGAGCGCTCGATCTCGTCGAGACGCGCCGCGATCGCCAGATGATCTACTATTCCTGCAAGTCCGACGCGGTGCGCGAGCTGCTGCGCATGCTGGAAGGCATTTTCGGCGACGGCGACCTGTCCCAGATGGCCTACAGGATGCGCCGCGCCGGCACTTGACCCGCGCTCTCCAAAGCGCCTTACCTCGCTGGCAATTTTTGCCGGCGAGATTTGCATGAACCTCATTCCCATCGACGACCCGCAGGATCCCCGCGTCGCCGCCTATCTCGACATCCGCGAGCGCGATCTCGTCGGCCGGCA
>NZ_SRTP01000159.1:0-355 GCF_004791945.1 Mesorhizobium sp. M3A.F.Ca.ET.175.01.1.1
CACCGACAGCATCAAGGCGAAGCCCGACCTTGCCGAGCTGCTGCGGCAACTCGAGAAGACCGTTGCCATGCATCCGGAAGGACGCGCTGCCCTCGACCGGCAGATGGGTCGGGCCTTCGACGTCATCCGCGATGGACTGCCGCCGGAAACACCGCTGGTTCCGTTCCTGCAGCGCCACCTGCATATGAGCGAGCGGACGCTGCGCCGGCGCTTCGACGACACGTTCGGCTATGGTCCGAAGACGCTCGACCGCATCCTGCGCTTCCACCGCTTCCGCCGCCTGCAACGACAGCAGAGCGACGCCTCGACCGCGCTGCTGGCGATCGAGGCCGGCTATGCCGACCAGGCGCATCTG
>NZ_SRTP01000160.1:0-355 GCF_004791945.1 Mesorhizobium sp. M3A.F.Ca.ET.175.01.1.1
TCGCGGTGTACGGGATCGGCATCTCGCCGCCCATGACGTAGAGCCGATCGTATCGAAGCGCGTCCCATGCCTCGAAATAGAACTCTTGCCAGGGTTGAGGCTCTGCCTCGTCAGGGCGCTCGTCGAGTTCTATCCCGTCTTCAGGGTTTTCGTCGGCGAGTTTCTGCTTGAAGCCGGAAAGGCCGTCCTGATGGCTCAATCGCCACCGGAAGGCCGCTCGGAGTTTTTTTCCTGTTCCTCGACGAATTCGATGTCCGGGATGGCGAGCGTAGCCGCGGCATTCTGGACCGCCGAGATGAGCGGCCGTCCCTCGGGCTGGCAAAGCATCTCCTCGGCCGCGGCGCGGCTGTATGGC
>NZ_SRTP01000161.1:0-355 GCF_004791945.1 Mesorhizobium sp. M3A.F.Ca.ET.175.01.1.1
GGATAACGCGACCCACGGCCTCAAGAACGACGTTACCGATCTTGAGCTGCTGGAAGCCGATATTGCGGAGGCGTGGCGGGAAGGCTCGCGCGATTACGCCACGGCGGCAATGCGCTGGTCGGCCATCGATGTCATGCGCAATCGCCAGACCGGCGCTGTCGAAAAGGGCGATCCGAAAAATCCGGTCGAAGCCACCCAATTATGGACCTTTACCCGCGAGGCCGGCGGACAGTGGCTGCTGTCCGCAATCCAGGACGCGTCCAACTGAACCCGAGGCATCGCGGCGCAATCTGCGCCACGGTGCGCCTACCGACGCAGCTTTTCGCCGGTCGTCGACGGGCAGCCTCTACCTGCC
>NZ_SRTP01000162.1:0-355 GCF_004791945.1 Mesorhizobium sp. M3A.F.Ca.ET.175.01.1.1
ATGGCAGAGCGACATAGCAGCTGATTCCGGCAGCCTGTTTGGCCTAGGCGATATCACGCAAAGCCTGTTCTTTTCTCCCAAGCAGCCCACGGCTGGTGGTATTATATGGGGGGTGGGACCTGTCTTTCTGGTTCCGACGGCGACCGATTCAATGCTCGGCTCCGGAAAGTGGGGCGCGGGACCGACCGGCGTCGTGCTCAAGCAATCCAACGGGTGGACGGTCGGCATGCTGGCCAACCGCATCTGGTCGTTCGCGGGCGACGGTGACCGGGCGAATAGGCCGCGCCTATGTCGCCTGGCGTCGCTTCTCCGCCAACCGGCTGGCGCTGGTCGGCATGTTGATCATCATCGCGCT
>NZ_SRTP01000163.1:0-354 GCF_004791945.1 Mesorhizobium sp. M3A.F.Ca.ET.175.01.1.1
AACATTCGCCGATCAGCGCATCGAGATTGCCTGTATCGACACGGATTGCCTCACTTCCTTCCGCCGCAAGATAGTCGTACTGAGCTGGATCAACCGACAGGGTAATTGGATGAAGACCAAGACGCTGGGCAGCTTTCACGTATAGCACACCATTGCTCCTTGTGCCTTCAACCAGGATGAGCGCTCTTCTTGCCATTGGCGATGATCTCCGTTGCGTGCTGTGCGGCGGTCCGAACGTAAAATCGGCATTGGCTCATATTCACGCCTGCCTTCAGACCTTGCGGTGAACCTAGCATCGTCAGCGGTCCGCGGTTGCAAAAGAATCTGTAAAGTTATTTGAACGATCCGTTGCAA
>NZ_SRTP01000164.1:0-352 GCF_004791945.1 Mesorhizobium sp. M3A.F.Ca.ET.175.01.1.1
CGAACGAGGTGACCACGCCGAAGTTGCCGCCGCCGCCTCGCAGTGCCCAGATCAGCTCGGGGTGCTCTTGCTCGGATGCCCGCAGCAGCTCGCCGTCGGCCGTCACGATGTCGACAGCAAGGAGGTTGTCGGCCGTGAGGCCGTGCTTGCGCATCAGCCAGCCGACGCCACCGCCCAGGGTGAGTCCGGCCACTCCGGTGTGGCTCACGATACCGCCGGTGGTGGCCAGACCGTAAGCCTGCGTCTCATGATCGACGTCGCCCCACAGCGCGCCACCCTGCACCCAGGCCCTGCGGTTGGTGGGGTCGACTCGCACGCCCCTCATGGCCGAGAGGTCAATGACGATTCCATC
>NZ_SRTP01000165.1:0-352 GCF_004791945.1 Mesorhizobium sp. M3A.F.Ca.ET.175.01.1.1
TTGATCGCCGCCTTGGTGCCGCCATAGGCGGCGGTGGTCGGCCAGCCGGAATAGGCGGTGACCGAACCGACGAGAACGACATGGCCGCGCCCGCGCACGCGCATATGCTCGACGACAGGCACCAGGCCGTTGACGATGCCGAAATAGTTGACGTCGAAGGAGCGGCGGAAATCGCGCACCACGAGATGCTCGCCCGGCGTGGCGATGTAGTTGCCGGCGTTGAAGACCGCGAGCACGATCGGCCCCATGTCCTTCTCGATCGCGGCGGCCGTCCTTGCCATCCCCGTCTCGTCGGTGACGTCGCAAGGAAACGCCTTCACATGCCCGGGCATCTGCGCCGTCTCGACGATCA
>NZ_SRTP01000166.1:0-351 GCF_004791945.1 Mesorhizobium sp. M3A.F.Ca.ET.175.01.1.1
ACCGTAGCAGACCAGGCGGCTATGCCACCGACGGTCGCGGCCTCGGCGAAGGCCGCGACAAAGCCAAGCCACGGATAGGTAGCCTGGAAGGATGTCGCCAACCCAAACACGAGACTGCAAAGGCCGAGCGCGACGGCGGCGATGAATTTGGTCCGCCGCAATGCCGAGAGCTTCGCCTGCGCGTCGGCGTCGAATCGAACCGGCGTGAGGGCCGGAGCTGACTGTGACATGGAAAGGCCGTTTCCTGTTTGCACCCGCATCTATCTAGGACTTGCGCATGCGAAACGCTCGCCCAAAGCGTGTGGGACATATCGGGTCGCCGATACGCGCCAGCATGCACAAAAAGTTGAC
>NZ_SRTP01000167.1:0-350 GCF_004791945.1 Mesorhizobium sp. M3A.F.Ca.ET.175.01.1.1
AGGCGAGCATGGGAACCCTTCCATCAAACTCAACCTTGTGGGAACCTGGCAGCGCTCATAGGCGATGACGAGGGCCTCAACAGCATCGTCGTCAAGGCGCGGAAGGAACGTGGACTTCCAGTAGTTGAATGCGCCGGAAGGGAAGCCCGCGTCCAGCATTCCATTGAGGTCCACATAGGGTATCGGCCCTAACGCATCCACCGCTACGGTGCCAAAGCTCCGGATCTTGCGTCCAACGATCTCCGCATCTTCGGGTGAGCCGATATGACAGGAAACGATGGCAACGATCGGGGTGCCCGAGCCGTCTGGCGCGGTAGTTAAGGCGGCGACGAGCATAAGGTCGTCCGAGG